>NZ_JVKV01000009.1 GCF_001072375.1 Streptococcus pseudopneumoniae | reverse complement strand
TCAGCTGCAAATGCTCTCCTTGGAGTTGTAGCAGGTCTAACTGGATTAGGTTTAGTAGCCAAACGTCGTAAAGATGAAAATGAAGATGAAATCTAAGATATCTATGTTATATAGAGTAGTTCTATAACGACAAGATAAGAAAAAATCCTGAAAAGTTTAACTTTTCAGGATTTCTTTTGTTTTGAGTTCTTTGTCAACTGTAGTGACTTGAAGATAAACTAACATCTGGAGAAGACAACGATTGTTCTCTCCATTTTTATGTTCAGAGCGATAAAAATTCGTCTCTTAAAGTTGTCAAAGTTCCTAAAATCAAGGGCACTTCGTTTAATAAGTTTGATGAGATTATTAGTAGCTTCCAATTTGCCCTTGGAATAGGGAAATTGCAGGATGTTGACAATCTTTTCTTTATCCTTGAGGAACGTTTTAAAGACAGTCTGAACAAGAGGAAAAAACTGCTTTAGATTGTCCTCAATGAGTTCGAAAAATTTGTCAGGCTCTCTATTCTGAAAGTGGAACATCAAGAGTTGATAGAAATTATAATGGTGTTTTAAGTCTTCTGAATAGCTGAAGAGTTTGTCTAGAATTTCTTTATTAGTTAAGAGCATACGAAAAGTAGGGCGATAAAAACGTTTATCACGGACTTTACGGATATTCTGTTGAATGAGTTTCCAGTAGCGCTTGATAGCTTTGTATTCACAAGATTTTCAATCGAATTGTTTCATGATTTGGGCACGAACACGACTTAAAGCACGACTTAAGTGTTGGAGTAAAACAGTCCAGTGAACTCTTTTAGCTTGAGTTTAGAAATATAATAATGAAGTGGGAAAGCAATCAAGGACAATTTTTGCATTTTGAAGTGAAACAGTCTGGGAGACTGTTTCAGCCTGAGCCTCGAAATTCGAATGCGAAGCATAGTAGGGACTAACATATCCATAGTAATGATTTTCACTTGACAACTAACAGCTCTATTATATCGAAGAAATTGATTTTGGATGACAGTTGAAGTTGAAATGGCAAGGTGATGGGCAATATCGGTCATAGAAGTATTTTAATTAACTTTTGAGCAATCTTTTAATTGATGATACGAGAAATTTAATGATTTTTCTTGACGATTGAAGTCTCAGCGACAATTATTTTCGAGCAATGATAGCACTTGAAACGACTTTTTTTCAGAAGAATTCTAGCAGCCATACCAGTCTTTTCGAGGTAAGGAATCTCAGACGGTTTTTGAAAGTCATATTTCTTCATTTGATTTCCGTAATCAGGGTAAGATGGGGCATTGTAGTCTAATTTAGCTATGATTTCCTTGTGTGTATCCAAATTGATGATATCTACAATCTTTATGTTTGGGTCTTTAATATCAAGCAGTTTTGTGATAAAATATGATTGTTCAAATGATCCTTTCTAATGAGTTGTTTAGGCGCTTCTCATTAGAGATCTTATGGGACTTTTTTTGTTAGTTAAGTGATATAAAAAATGATATAATTAGTAGTGAAAATTATAAGGGTTAAGTGTATAATACTTTATTATATATAATCCTGTTAGACAATGAATACAAAGAAATTATTCGAAACTCGTTTAAATTGTACTAATTGTATGAGTTTTTAAACTTTTCGCTGAGGATTGAAATTAGGTTAGAAAGTTAGGAAAATTTATTTATGAGACCATTGATTAGTGTGATTGTTCCAGTATATAATGTAGAACAGTATTTACGACAGTGTATTGAAAGCATTTTAAAACAGTCTTATCGAGAAATAGAAGTGTTGCTGATAAATGATGGTTCAACCGATTCTTCTGGAATAATTTGTCAAGAATTTGCGGAATATGATAACCGATGTCGCTATTTTGAAAAGGAAAATGGAGGTATTTCAGATACGAGAAATTATGGATTAGATCGTTCAGAAGGGGAGTATATTACTTTTGTAGATTCGGATGATTTTTTAATGGATAATGCTATAGAAAAATTATATGCAACAGCACTATTAGGAGACTCAGATCTAGTTGTGGGAGCTTATTGTAGATTTAATGAACCAAATTTTCTCTTATATTCAAAAGAAAATTTACCGAGTTTACCTGTTACTTTTGTGGATAAAAGCTTTGCTATGAATCAAATGGATGAACTTACGGACTTCCAATTTATTATGTATTCAACTGTCTGGGGAAAACTGTACAAGCGTAGTTTATTTGAGGGGATTCGTTTTCCTTATGGGAAATATGCAGAAGATCAGTTTATAACTTGGAAATTATACATGAAGGCTTCTACAATATCTATTTGTAACCATGTTATCTATTCCTATCGTATCAATTATTCAGGCCTAACAAGTAATTTTGATTTGTCTCATCTGGACTACATTGAAGCACTAGAAGAACGGATTGAGAAGACTAGACATTTAGATGGGATTGATATGGGGAAAACTTATAAAATGTATGACTATGTTTTGAGGCGTATGTTGACAGAATTGTCAAATCATGGATATTTGGAAGAGAGACAAAAATTGAAACAGAAAATAGAGTCTTTAAAACTAGATCATATCATTAATTAGAGAATTATAAACTTTCCCTGAAGTTAAACAAAGAATTTATCCAAAGAATGTAGTTCTGTATTGCATAGTCCAGCCTCCTATTAATTTGTGATGAGAAAATGGTGATTATGAGATTGATTCAGTGCTATTAATAAGAGTTAAAAATGATTGTTTATTTATTTTGACTGATTGAAGTAGAGGATCTCAAATTATCCGATTGATTTCAAATAAAAGTGTGGAAACGATCAATCAGACTCTGAAATTTATCTTAAGACAACAAGAAATTCTTTGATGAAAAACAACGATATTTATCTTTATTTTCTTATAAGCAGATTTTTTCTGCTTTTTTTGTTATAATAATGACATTGAATTTATGGAGGGAAATAGTATTTTATACTAAAAACTAGTAGTTTTGTGCCATGGTTTTATGTATTTATAAAGAAAACTAAAGAAGTATATATTTTTGAACTTTCTGATGTTTATTTATAGAATGGAAGGAATTGTTTTGAAAAATTATTTTTCATCTATAGTTATAAAAAAAGGTTTTATAACTCTTTTCTTAATTTTTATTTATGTTCTTTGTAGTCGATTAACTCTTCCTTTTATTGATTTGAATAGTAGAGATTTTCTTGGGGGGTCTACTGCTTATTTAGCTTTTTCAACTGCAATTACAGGGGGCGATTTACGTAGTTTGTCAATCTTTTCAGTCGGTTTATCCCCCTGGATGTCATCGATGATTTTATGGCAAATGTTCTCCTTATCTAAACGTTTGAATCTTGCTTCTGGCTCTGCTGAAGTTCAGGATCGGAGAAAGATGTATCTAACTTTGACAATTGCCTTGATTCAATCGCTAGCTTTAGTAGTAAATTTACCAATCAAGGACAACTATAACACACTCTTGGTACTCATACTAAACACAACCTTGCTGATAGCCGGGACTTTTTTCTTGATATGGTTATCAGATATTAACTCTACTATGGGGATTGGTGGCTATTTTGCTATCTTATTGACTAGTATGATTCTCTATCTTCCTCAAGACATCATGGAATCAATACAAAAACTCGGTATTCCTATGTGGATTGTCGTAATACTTGGAGCGATGGGGATCGTTTTTGCCTATCTCATTGCAATTTTTTATCGTGCTCGTTATCGGATTCCAGTCAATAAGATTGGTCTCCACTCTCGCTTTAAGCGTTATTCTTATTTTGAAATTATGTTGAATCCTGCAGGTGGGATGCCCTTCATGTATGTGATGAGTTTAATTAACTTACCAACTTACCTATTTCTTTTGCTACAATTAGTAAATCCAGAGAACACGGTTTATCAACATATAATTTTCCAATATGCAACGGGGAAACCCTTGTGGATTTATACCTATATAGCGACTTTGTTTGTCTTTAGTATTGCCTTTGCTTTTGTCAATATTAGTGGGGAACGAGTGGCAGAACGGATGAAAAGCTCTGGTGAGTACATTTATAGCGTTTATCCAGGTGAGGATACCAGTAATTTTATTAATAATCTAGTATTCAAATTTGCTATTGTAGGTGGTATCTTTAATGTGTTATTCGCAGGTCTACCGATGTTATTTGTTTTAGTTGATGAACAATTATTGAGAGTGAGTATGATACCAGGTTTGTTTATGATTTTAAGTGGTATGATCTTTAACATTAAAGATGAAATTAGTGCACTGAAGTTAAACGAAACTTATAAACCACTGATTTAGGAGAGTGTTATGTATTATTTTATTCCGGCTTGGTATGGTAGTCATCGTCAGTGGCATGCAGATATCATCCCTTGGTATCGGTCTTCTTTTAAGTTGGAGTTTGACGATACCTTCAATCAGATTCGTCTGTTAGATAGACAAGAACTGCCGTCAAGCCTTTTTGTTTTAGCCTATCAACCACATCTTCGCTATTTCTTACATCGTCATAGTGTATTAGAGGCTGAAATATATTCTATTTTTGATGAAATGCAAGATATTACGGATATTTCTCCACAAGTACTGAATATCAGAGATATTGAGTGGGATAAGGACTGTGAATTTATGTACAGTCCTTTCGCTATTGTTATCCACAAAGATGGGAAACGCTATGCTCAAATTGAGCATGGTGTGGAAGGTTTTATTAGTGATATTCAATATTTTGATACCCAAGGGCAAATGATCGAGCACTATATTATGGATGACCGTGGCCTGGTTTCGAGTGTCATTTATTATCAGGATAATTATCCATCTTATCAAGATTATCTGAATTCTGAGGGAATTTGGCAGTTCAGAGAGTATTTACAAGAGGATGGTAGGGTAGAGATTAATCCTATTTTTGCCTTTCGTTTTGATTCGCTCCACTATAGTGATATGGAGCAGTTGGTGGCTGAATTCTTTGAAAAACGACTCGAAAAGATTAAAGAGAGTAGTGATTTATTTATTATTCCATCTGACTCTCGACATAACGATTTTGTTCTAAATCGCTTGCCTGAAGCAAATCCTAAAATATTGAGCCTTTTCATCGGTCGTAATCCAAAGGAGAGCATGAGAGATCTACTTGGGTCTATATCCAAAGTCGATTTGGTCTTAGTTGATAGAGAGGATAGCCTTCAGCTGTTGCAGGAATTGTATCCAGATAAATACAATCTTTTCAAACATTTATCGCCATTTGATACTCGTTTGAGATTGGGAAAAAGTCAGACAAAGAGAGAATCTATAATTTATTATCAACTTAATTTTGAAGAAGAATTGGACAAAGAAGGTCTTTTTCAAATCTTATCCTTCCTTGCAGAGACCAAAGACACTGAGGTAATTTTCGGTGCTTTTGCTGCCAGTAACGACCAGATGGATAGAGTCGCAGAGGCCATTCAGGAAATTATAAATGAAAAATTCTCGGCAGAAATTTTTGAGAAAGCAATCGACTATGAAGGGGCTGAAAATCCTTTGAAGGAAAATGTCCAACAGAAACTTCGCTATCGCTTGTTAAACATCAATGATGAATTGGAAATGATTAAGACCTTAGAATATGTTCGTTTGATTGTTGATTTGAATCCACAACCTCACCTATATACCCAAATAGCGGGAATTAGTGCAGGAATTCCTCAGGTGAATCAAGTAGAGACTGTCTATGTTGACCATTTGAAAAATGGCTACTTGCTTTCTACTATCACAGAATTTAAGAAAGCGGCCCATTACTACCTGGATACCCTAAAAGAATGGAATCAGTCTTTGATCTACTCGGTTGATAAAATCAAGGAACATACAGGTGAAAAATTTGTGGGGAAACTAGATCAATGGATAGAGGAGAGTACAAATGTCAAAGGATCTTAAAATCCTACAGATAGGGACAGAAAATTGGAAGCATCGTTATGAGATCCCTAAAAAGATGGATTGGTATTATTTTTATCCTAATTCTCCTAAGGCTCTTAAAGAAACGATAAAAATGGATGAGATTCGCAAGTTCAATGCCATTCTCATCGAAGATGGCCGTTACTTGGTTGACCTATTACCAATCATTAAAATAATTGAGCCCTATACGGTTTTCTATAACCAAGAGTTTCAAACAAGCAATCCTCTTATTTCGGATTTAATCAAAAAACGCTGTGCCCAAGCAATTGACTTTTCAGACCCACAGAAGCTCTTAAAAGATTTATCCACTTCCTTATTCGGTGGTGGATACGGGGATAAGATGAAACCAGCTACAATAGAAGTTCATCCAAGTTTTAAAGGCTCTGTTTCTTATCAAGGCTTTGAGTATCTGCTCTTAGAGGGGGATTTTGGTTCTGAGTTTTCTCAAGTAGCTCATTGGAAATACAACTTTGTCTCTGCAACAAAACTTCCAATCGAGTTGTGGCTAGAGTATGAAAAAAGTGAAGGTGTAGAATTTCAGTTTCGGGTTAAAAAAATGCCTGAAGGTTCGGTTTCAGATATTGTGGAAGACTTGATCTTTACAGAAGAAGACCTGAAGACAGCCCTAATCATGGATCAGGATTACAATGCCTACCTATGTCTGTCTGTCGAGGCGCGTGGTCAAGGAACTCTAAAGTTGGGAAGTCTACATCAACGTTGGAGTCGGAAGTACTTTGGGAAATTTGTTCTTGGGGGGAATATCTTACACGATAATAAGCGTGATGAGATTAACTACTTCTTCCATCCTGGAGATTTTAAACCACCATTGGCTGTCTACTTTTCAGGATTTCGACCTGCCGAGGGATTTGAAGGATACAGAATGATGCTAAATTTCAAGTGTCCCTTCATTCTGTTCTCTGATCCTCGATTAGAAGGTGGAGCATTTTACCTGGGTAGTGAAGAACTGGAAGAAAAAATCAAACAAACGATTGAACATTATCAGGAATACTTAGGTTTTGATAAAAAAGATCTAATCTTATCAGGTTTATCAATGGGAACTTTCCCTTCTCTTTACTATGGCTCATTCTTTGAACCGAAAGGAATCGTTGTGGGTAAACCCTTAGCAAATTTAGGAACAATTGCAAGACGTGGTAGATTGGAAGCACCAGGTGTCTTTCCAACAGGATTCGACGTGCTTCATCATCAAACTGGAGGAATCAGCCCAGCCCACATGGATGAGTTGGATAACCGTTTTTGGTCTGCCTTCAAACAAGCAGATTTTTCTCAAACGACGTTTGGTCTTTCTTACATGAAGGATGAAGATATGGATAGTCATGCTTATGATCAGCTAGTCACTACGCTCTGTCAAACTGGAGCGAAGATCTTATCAAAAGGAACAGCCGGTCGACACAATGATGATACAGGAACCAACGTTACCTGGTTTATCCATTTTTATAACATGATATTACAAGCAGAATTTGGAAGAGGTGAGACATGATTATAAATCAAAGAGAAGACATACTCTGGGAGGATATGGGAGCAACTTACCTGTATGGAACTCGAGTTCAGTTTTGGGAAGATGGCCATATCAGTCTTTCAAATCCATTACTAGCTTCAGGAGAAGTTCTCAAATCATGGCTTTCAAGCTCGAATTATCAAGGTGATAGAAGCCAACCCAGCCTACCTCTCTTAAAAAGAAATCATCGCTATCAATTCACCATGAATATGACTTGTTATCCTGAAAATAGCATTTACATCAAACTAGTTTTCTTGGACCGTTACGAAGAAGTGCTGGAAGAAAAAGTGGAGAAAACCCTATCTTTTTCTTTCATTTATCCTGAGGAGGCTTATACATATAGAGTTTCTCTCATTGCTGCTGGGTTTGAGTCACTCGATTTTTATTCTTTCTTAATTAAGGAGTATGATCGTGTTTAATAGTTTGTATCAAAATAGAAAACTTAGAAAAGTCAGAGCTACTTTAAAAAAGATCAATGGTCTTAAAGATGAGATGGCAGCTCTTAGCGATGAAGCCTTGGCAGCAAAAACGGTAGAGTTTCGTCAACGTTTAGCAGAGGGGGAAACCTTAGATGATTTACTTGTTGAAGCTTTTGCAGTTGTACGAGAAGCTGATAAGCGAATCCTAGGAATGTTTCCTTATGATGTTCAAGTTATGGGGGGGATTGTCATCCACCAAGGAAATGTTGCCGAGATGAATACCGGTGAAGGAAAGACTTTGACTGCGACTATGCCTCTTTATCTCAATGCCCTTACTGGTAAAGGTGCTATGTTGATTACGACCAATGAGTATCTAGCTAAGCGTGACTCAGAGGAAATGGGGCCGGTTTATCGTTTCTTGGGTTTAAGTTTAGGTTTACCTTTCACTGATGATCCTAAAGAGGAATTAACATCCAAAGAAAAAAAAGAAATCTATAACTCAGATATTATCTATTTGACAAATAATGGTCTAGGTTTTGATTATCTAAATGATAATCTAGCTTCCAGTAGTAAAGATAAGTTTTTACGTCCGTTTGACTATGTAATCATTGATGAAATTGATGATATTTTACTAGATAGTGCACAGACACCACTCATCATTGCGGGATCTCCTCGCGTTCAGTCCAACTACTATGGAATCATCGATACTTTAGTAACAACCATGGTTGAAAATGAAGACTATATCTTTAAAGAAGAAAAAGAAGAGATATGGTTGACTACAAAGGGGGCTAAAACTGCTGAAAGCTTCCTAGGAATTGATAACTTGTATAAGGAAGAATACGCCACTTATGTACGACACCTAGTCTATTCCTTGAGAGCGCATAAGTTATTTACGAGAGATAAGGAATATATCATTCGGGATGATGAGATGATTCTCCTGGATAAAGGAACTGGTCGCTTGATGGAAATGACCAAGTTGCAGGGAGGACTTCATCAGGCCATCGAAGCCAAGGAGCATGTGAAACTCTCTCCTGAAACGCGGGCAATGGCTTCTATCACCTATCAAAGTCTTTTCAAAATGTTTAATAAGATATCAGGAATGACTGGGACTGGGAAGGTCGCAGAGAAGGAATTTTTGGAAACCTATAATATGTCTGTTATTCGAATTCCAACCAATCGTCCCTTAATCCGAAAAGACTATCCAGATAATCTTTATGTAACACTACCAGAAAAGGTTTATGCTTCACTTGAGTGTATCAAGGAATACCATCTCAAAGGAAACCCACTACTAGTCTTTGTCGGATCTGTTGAGATGTCGCATCTCTATTCGTCCCTACTGTTGCGGGAAGGAATCGCCCATAACGTCTTGAATGCCAATAATGCTGCACGCGAGGCACAAATTGTCTCTGAATCAGGTCAGATGGGAGCCGTGACGGTTGCAACATCCATGGCAGGTCGAGGAACAGATATTAAATTGGGACCTGGTGTTGCTGAACTTGGTGGCCTAGTAGTCATCGGTACAGAACGAATGGAAAGTCAGCGAATTGATCTGCAAATCAGAGGACGCTCGGGTAGACAAGGAGATCCAGGACTGTCGAAGTTTTTTGTATCATTAGAAGATGATGTCATCAAGAAGTTCGGTCCATCCTGGGTTCACAGAATGTACAAAGAGTATAGTGTTGCTGATATTACTCAACCACAAATCCTTGAGGGAAGAAAATATCACAGACTAGTTGAGAAAGCTCAAAATGCAAGTGATAGTGCTAGTCGTGCAAACAGACAGAGAACACTAGAATATGCTGAGAGTATGAATATCCAACGTGATCTCATCTATAAGGAAAGAAATCGTTTAATAAACGGAGATAGGGATCTTCGAGATGTATTATCTGAGATGATTGACGAGTATATTGAAACAATTTTATCTGAAAACATAAAAACCAGAGAAGAATTATTTCACTATATTGTCACGAATATCAGTTTTAATATCAGAGAATTGCCTCTTGATTTAGTCATTGAAGATGAACAAGCGTTGAGAAATTTCTTGATTCAAATCATTAACAATGAGTTAAATGATAAGAAGACCTTGTTAGAACCTCATGATTTATATGACCAATTTTTGAGAGTTTCCATGCTTAAAGCCATTGATGATAACTGGGTAGAACAGGTGGACTACCTGCAACAGTTGATGATGGCAATTGGCGGGCAAACAGCCAGTCAAACGAACCCTATCGTAGAATACTACCGAGAAGCCTATATGGGATTTGAAGCCATGAAAGAGCAGATTCGTTCAGATATGGTACGGAATATCTTGATGGGATTAGTTCAGATGGGACCTAAGGGCGAAATCGTAACCCATTTTCCATAAAAGGAGAATATATGACAATTTACAATATAAATTTAGGAATTGGCTGGGCCAGCAGTGGTGTTGAATATGCCCAAGCTTATCGTGCGGGTATTTTTCGCAGCCTGAATCTGCCGTCGAAGTTTATCTTTACAGACATGATTTTGGCCGATAATATCCAGCACTTAACCGCAAATATCGGTTTTGATGATGATCAGGTTATCTGGCTCTACACTCATTTCACAGATATCAAGATTGCACCGACCAGTGTGACGGTAGATGATGTTTTGGCTTATTTTGAAGGTGTAGAAAGCCGTCGTGAAAGAAATGGGAGAATTGAACGAATCTTCTTCTCAGATGAAGACAAGTTTATCACTTGTTATTTGGTTGATGAGGAAAAAGATTTCGTCCAACACGTAGAGTATGTATATGCTGGTAAATTGATCCGCAAGGATTACTTCTCATATATACGCTACTGCACAGAGTATTTTGCTCCTAAAGATAATGTAGCGACACTCTACCAAAGAACCTTCTACAATGAAGATGGGACTCCAGCTTATGAGATGTTCATGAATCAAGGGACTGAGGAAGTCTACCGTTTCAAGGATCGAATCTTATACGGGAAGCCTGCCTTGATCCGTTATTTCATGCAGACACTTCAGTTAAGTAAATCAGATCTAGTGATTTTGGATCGTGAGACAGGGATTGGTCAGGTGGTTTTTGAAGAAGCGCGTGCAGCTCACCTTGCTGTTGTCGTTCACGCTGAGCACTATAGTGAAAATGCGACCAATGATGATTATATCCTTTGGAACAACTATTATGACTACCAGTTTACCAATGCAGATAAGGTCGATCTCTTTATCGTTTCAACGGATCGTCAAAAGGATGTTCTAGAGCAACAGTTTGCTCGCTATACCTCGCATGCTCCTAAGATTGTGACCATTCCAGTTGGAAGTGTTGACCAATTAACAAAACCACAAAAGAGTCGTAAACCATTTTCTCTTATTACAGCTTCGCGTCTAGCCAAGGAAAAACACATTGATTGGCTTGTCAAGGCTGTAATTGAGGCTCATAAGGAATTGCCAGAATTAACCTTTGATATCTACGGTAGTGGTGGTGAGGAAGGACGTCTTCATGAGATTATCGCTGCAGGTCAGGCAGAAGAGTATATTAAACTCAAGGGTCATGCAGAACTCTCCCAAATCTATTCACAGTATGAAGTTTATCTAACTGCTTCTACAAGTGAAGGATTTGGTTTGACTCTCATGGAAGCAATTGGTTCAGGCTTGCCATTGATTGGTTTTGATGTTCCTTATGGAAATCAAACCTTCATCGAAGATGGCGAAAATGGATATTTGATTCCAAGCTCATCTGATCATGTCGAAGATGAAATCAAGAAAGCTTATGCGGAAAAAATCTGCCAATTGTATTTGGAAAATCGTTTGGAAAGTATGAGAGAAAAATCCTACCAGATTGCTGAAAAATTCTTGACTCAAGAGATTCTGGACAAATGGGAAAATACAATCAAGGAGGTAGTGGATGATTCAGTTATTTGATGTATACAATCAAGAAAGCCAAGATTTGCACTATAGTCTGACTGAAGCTGGACTGTCTGATTTGGCTGTGGTTATTGAACCAGATGGATTTTTACCAGATGGAGTTGTCTCACCCTTCACCTATTATTTGGGGTATGACAGTGGTAAACCCTTGTACTTTAACCAAGTTCCCGTTCCAGATTTTTGGGAGATTGCTGGTAATAATCAATTTGGGACTATCAATGACCTTAATCAAGAACGAGCAGTGATTCATTTTGCAGATGGCTTACAGGCTCGTTTGGTGAAAAAAGTCGAATGGAAAACACCAGCAGGCCGCATCTTTCAAGTAGATCACTACAATCGTTTTGGAGCTTGTTTTGCTAAGACTACCTTTGATGGATCTGGTCAAGCTGTTATGACTTCTTATCAGAATATAGATCAAAAAGAAGTTATTTTGGAAAACCATGTCACAGGTGATATTCTGCTGACCTTGGAATGTCAAGGATTGCGCCATTTTTCTGGTCGAGTAGCCTTTATTATAGATTTCTTACAAGGTTTGAAAGTGAATCTTGACCACATTCTCTTTAATACCCTATCTACCTCGTTTTTGACTTCCTTCCATTTCCCAGAAAAATCAGGTCAGGATATCTTAGTTTGGCAAGAACCGTTGCAGGATCATATTCCAGAAAATATGCAACTGATCTTGGAGAATGATCAACTTCGAGCTAAGACCATTATCATTCCAGATTATGCGACTTATGAACGCGCTCTGCAATTGACGGATGAAAAATTCCATCATAAGTTTAATCACCTAGGCTATCATTATCACTTTAAGCGTGATAATTTTGTTCGTCCTGATGCCTTGATAGTGACCAATTCGGATCAACTAGAGCAAATCGAAAAACTGGTGGAGAGTTTACCAAGGGTTACTTTCCGAATCGCAGCAGTGACAGAGATGTCATCTAAGTTGTTGGATATGCTCCGCTATCCAAATGTTGTGCTCTATCAGAATGCCAGTCCCCAAAAGATTCAGGAGCTTTATCAGTTATCAGATATCTACCTGGATATCAACTATGGGAATGAACTGCTTCAGGCTGTTCGACAGGCTTTTGAACACAACCAACTGGTCCTAGCTTTTGAGGAAACAGCCCATAATCGCCGCTATACAGCTCCAAATCATATTTTCGCTAAGGAAGCAGTTGATGACATGATTCATACCATTGAGTTAGCCCTTTCTCATGTCAAAGAGATGGGTCGAGCTCTTGGAGATCAAGGGTACCATGCCAATTATGTAGATCCAATTATGTATCAGGAGCGGATGGAAACCATTTTAGGAGAAAGCCATGACTAAAAAAGATCTATTTTATCAAGATGTTGAAGGTCGCATGGAAGAGATGAAACAACAACCCATCAAAAAAGAAAAATCTACACGTGGTGAAAAAATTAGTAAGACGTTTTCTTTCTTGATAGGATTCATCATTTTGATTGGTTTGCTGTTTACTTTAATAGGACTTTTGAGGTAGTTAAATGACTGAATTATTGATATTTTTAACCATTATTTTAGCTATTGCCTTAATCATCCTTGTGACCATTCAACCAAGGCAAACTCAAATTTTTTCTATGGATGCTACTAGTAATATCGGAAAGCCCAGCTATTGGCAAAGCAATACGCTTGTTAAAGTCTTAACCTTACTCGTTAGCTTATCACTATTTGTGTTGTTGCTCCTCTTTATGGTTTTAACTTTTAACTAATCTTTTTCTGTATTGATAGAACGTTTGATTTTAACAGTGAAGATTTAAAGAAATTTAAGTTTGATGAGAAAATTTTAAGAAAACTTTTAGGAATCTAGTTTATACTGTAAGCATAAGTTAAGAAGAACTTAACTTTAACTCCTAAAAATTTTTCATAATAATCTCCCTATAAAATAAAGTCGCCCAATCAGGCGGCTTATTTTTTGTTCTAAGTCTATGCTTGTTCATGGTATAATAGTGCTATGAGATTAGATAAATATTTAGTTGCATGTGCAGTAGGAAGCCGGACGGAGGTCAAAAACTTTCTAAAGGCTGGGCGCGTGATGGTTAATGGTAAAAAGGAAAAATCTGCCAAGCTACAAATCAATGAAGAGACAGACGAGATTTGTTTTGACGGGCAAAAGCTAGACTACGAGGAGTTTGTTTACTATATGATGAACAAGCCCCAGGGTGTTATTTCAGCAACTGAAGATCCTAAACATAAGACTGTCTTGGATTTCTTGGATGACTATGCACGTGCCAAGGAAGTTTTCCCGGTGGGGCGTTTGGATATCGATACGCATGGACTCTTGCTCTTGACCAATGATGGCCAGTTGGCTCATGCTCTTCTTTCACCAAAACGCCATGTGGATAAAACCTATCTGGCGCAAGTCGATGGAATCATGACCAAAGAGGATGTAGAGACTTTTGCCAAGGGAATACCGCTGAAAGACTTTACCTGTCAGCCTGCCAAGCTGGAGCTTGTATCTCTTGATAGAGAAAAAAACCAAAGTCTGGTTCGTGTAACCATTGCCGAGGGGAAATTTCACCAGGTTAAACGGATGGTAGCCTACTGTGGTAAGGAAGTGGTGGACTTGCAACGTCTGACCATGGGAACTTTGACCTTGGATGAAAATCTGAAACGTGGAAAATGGCGTCGCCTAACCAAAGAGGAATTAGAAGGCTTGTGCGAAAGTGTTGGGTAACTTGTGTAATCTTTGAAAAAGGTGAGGAAAATATCCTTGCCTTTTTCAGTTTTTGGTTGCTTCCTTTGTGAAAAGAGTTATAATAGACTGTAGAATAAAAGGAGGATTTTATGAACGCGATTCAAGAATCATTTACAGATAAATTATTTGCTAATTATGAAGCAAATGTCAAATACCAAGCTATTGAAAATGCTGCTAGCCACAATGGAATCTTTGCAGCCCTTGAGCGTCGTCAAAGCCATGTAGATAACACACCTGTTTTCTCACTTGATTTGACAAAGGACAAGGTCACTAACCAGAAGGCTTCTGGTCGTTGCTGGATGTTTGCGGCCCTTAATACCTTCCGCCACAAACTCATCTCTCAATACAAACTTGAAAACTTTGAGTTGTCACAAGCCCACACCTTCTTCTGGGACAAGTATGAAAAATCAAACTGGTTCTTGGAGCAAGTCATTGCGACTGCAGACCAAGAATTGACAAGCCGCAAGGTTAGCTTCCTACTCCAAACTCCACAACAAGATGGTGGTCAATGGGATATGGTTGTGGCTCTCTTTGAGAAATACGGTGTCGTTCCTAAGTCTGTTTATCCAGAGTCTGTTTCATCTAGCAGTAGCCGTGAGCTCAATGCCATCCTTAATAAATTGCTTCGTCAAGATGCTCAAATCTTGCGTGACCTCTTGGCTTCTGGTGCTGACCAAGCGACTGTTCAAGCCAAGAAAGAAGACCTCTTGCAAGAGATCTTTAACTTCCTTGCCATGTCACTAGGACTTCCACCACGTAAATTTGACTTTGCTTATCGTGATAAGGACAACAACTACCAAAGCGAAAAAGGCATCACACCACAAGAGTTTTACAAGAAATACGTTGACCTTCCACTAGAAGATTACGTTTCTGTGATTAATGCTCCAACTGCTGACAAACCTTACGGTAAATCTTACACAGTTGAGATGTTGGGAAATGTCGTTGGAAGCCGTGCAGTTCGTTACATCAACGTACCGATGGAACGCTTGAAAGAATTGGCCATTGCCCAAATGCAAACAGGAGAAACTGTTTGGTTTGGTTCAGATGTCGGCCAACTCAGCAACCGTAAAGCCGGAATCCTTGCGACAGATGTCTATGACTTTGAATCAAGCATGGATATTCAACTCACTCAAGACAAGGCTGGACGTTTGGACTACAGTGAAAGCTTGATGACCCACGCTATGGTCTTGACAGGTGTTGATCTGGATGAAAATGGCAAATCAGTCAAATGGAAAGTTGAAAACTCATGGGGAGACAAGGTCGGTGCAGATGGTTACTTTGTTGCCTCAGATGCCTGGATGGACGAATACACTTACCAAATCGTTGTTCGTAAAGAATTGCTAACAGCAGAAGAACAAGCTGCTTATGAAGCAGAACCAATCGTCCTTGCACCATGGGATCCAATGGGTGCCTTGGCAGAATAAAAGAACGCAAAAAAAGAATCAGGTGATAATCCTGATTCTTTTTTTGTTTATACATTCTCGTCGAGATTACATGATACCGAAGAAACGAGCTGCGATACCAACTACAAAGAGGGCAAGAATGATTGTGATTGGAGATACTTTTTTCTTAAGCAACCACATGCAAAGGAAAGTAAGGAGAAGTCCCATTAATCCTGGAATCAATGAGTTCAACTGACCTTGAAGCGTTTGTGGTTGAACACTATCCAAGCTCAAACCACTAAGTGCTTGACCAAGGATACCCTTCAATTCTCCACCTGTAACAGGACCTTCTGGGAAGACGATGTAGGCACCTTCTGACAATTGTTTACCTGGAAGGTTGATAGTGAAGTTGATAGATACCCAACGTTGTACAAGAACGGCAAGGATGAACATACCAAGGATTGAAGCTCCTTTAGTGATGTCTTTCAAGATACCACCTGACATGTCTTTAGTGATTTCAGATCCAGCCTTGTAACCAAACTCTTGTGTATACCAAAGGAAAGACATACGGATTGCATTCCATCCAAAGAAGAAGAGAAGTGGTCCGACGATATTACCAGTCGCAGCAAGTGATGCACCAAGGGCACCGAGGATAGGACGTACTGTAAACCAGAAGACTGGGTCACCGATACCAGCAAGAGGTCCCATCATACCAATCTTAACACCTTGGATAGCAGCGTCATCGATGTCAGTACCGTTTGCGCGTTCTTCTTCAAGTGCAAGAGTAACCCCCATGATTGGAGCAGCTACGTATGGGTGAGTGTTGAAAAACTCAAGGTGACGCTCAAGAGCAGCAGCTTGGTCTTCTTTTTTAGTGTAAAGTTTCTTGATAGCTGGGATCAAAGAGTAAGCCCAACCCAAGTTTTGCATACGTTCGTAGTTCCAAGAACCTTGAAGGAATTGTGAACGCCACCAAACTTTTTGGCGATCTGATTTTGATAATTGAATTTTTTCAGCCATGATTGTTCCCCTTTCTAGTAGTCTTCTAGGATATCACCGATTGGATCGTTAGAAGTTGCAGCTCCTCCGCCGCCGTTTCCACCTTGTTTAGAAAGGTTGAGGTAGATGAAGGCAAGGGCAACACCGATGACACCAAGGGCAATCAAAGTCAATTGAGAGATTGCTGCAAGAGCAAAACCGATAGCGAAGAATGGCCATACTTCACGAGTAGCCATCATGTTGATAACCAAAGCGTAACCAACGGCAACGACCATAGCACCACCGACAGCCATACCACCTTTAAGCCATTCTGGCATAAGTTCCAATACGCCTTGAACGGCTTCAGTTGGCATTGCAAGCAAGAGTGCAGCTGGGATAGCAATACGTAGACCTTGAAGAGCAAGGGCAAAGTAGTGAGCGCGTTCAACAGCAGCAATGTTTCCTTCTTTAGCAGCAGCGTCAGCAGTGTGAACCAAACCAACTGAGATTGTACGAACGATCATAGTCAAGAAAAGTCCAGCTACTGCAAGAGGGATTGCAGTTGCAGTTGCGACTGCGATACCTTCAGTAGTAAAGTTACCACCTTTGATCATGATGATTGCAGCAGCAACAGAGGCAAGGGCAGCGTCAGGAGCTACGGCAGCTCCGATGTTAGCCCAACCAAGGGCGATCATTTGAAGTGATCCACCAAGCATAACCCCTGCTTCGAGGTTACCAGTTACAAGACCGATAAGGGTACATGCTACGATTGGTTGATGGAATTGGAATTGGTCGAGGATACCTTCAAGACCTGCGAAGAAGGCAACAACTACAACCAAGATAGCAGAAATGAATGAAATATCTGACATGGTTTTATTCCTTTTCTATTTAGTTTTAATTATTGAACGTTAGCTTTGCTAATCAAGTCAAACAAATCTTTTTTAGTGTCGTTTGGTACTTTACGTACGTCAAATTCAACACCAAGATCACGCATTTTTTCAAATGTAGCAACGTCGTCTTTGTCCATTGACAATACGTTATTGATCATTGTTTTACCAGTTGAGTGAGCCATTGAACCAACGTTAAGAGTCTTGATTGGCACACCGCCTTCGATAGCACGAAGGGCATCTTGAGGTGTTTCAAACAAGATAAGGGCGTGTGTTTCACCAAAACGAGGATCTTTTGCAACCTCAATCAATTTTTTGATTGGTACAACGTTAGCTTTTACTCCGTTAGGAGCAGCTTGTTTGATCAACTCTTTACGAAGATCGTCGTTTGCAACGTTATCTGAAGCAACGATGATACGGTCTGCTTTTGAATCTGGTGTCCAAGCAGTTGCGACTTGTCCATGAAGAAGACGTGTGTCAAGACGAGCAAGATTGATTTTCAATTTACCGTCTCCGATAACTGTTCCTTCTGGAATAGCAGCTTGGGCTACAGGAGCAGCTGCAGCAGTTGCAACTTCCTCAGCTGGGTTTAGCTCTTCTGGAAGAGCCTTGATGCCATCTTTGGCTTCTTTAATGATGTTCGCAGCGACTTTATCCACTCCAGCATTAGCATCCATAAGGCGCTCTGTGTAGGCTTGAATCAACATCGGCAAGTTAAGTCCTGTGATGATGGCAAATTTACGCTCAGGATTTTCTCCCATTACGCGGCTAGCTTGGTTAAATGGAGATCCACTCCAAAGGTCAGCCAAGACTAGAACCTCATCTTCTGCGTCAAATGCAGCCACAGCATTGTTGAATTTGGCGTATAAATCATCTGGACCTTCGTTTGGCATAAAGGTTACAACTTGAACCTTTTCTTGTTCACCAAAGATCATAGATCCTGACTGATGAATACCCGCGGCAAATTCACCGTGGCTCGCAATAATGATTCCGATACTCATTATTGTCATTCCTCCTTATAAAATGTTTGACTTGTAGTTTAAGAAAACTTTAAGACTCCTTAAGTATAAATCGTTTTCAGAAAAAAAGCAACTAATTATAATAAAGAGTGAAAAAAATCTCAAAGTTTCATCTTTACAAATATTGATATATCAACTTTTTGTAAAATCGTTTATAAAATGGTAAAAAAATTTAATATAAAAAAGCAGAGGGACTAGGAAGTTTACGTCAGTAGTGCTCTTGGGCGTCTAAAAAATGCCCCAAGTCCAATTAGTTGTCGTGTCAAAATTTTATTACAAAAAAACGAGGTGGGATCTTCTGTCCCGACCTCGTTTTGGCATTTATTATTTATCTTAGTTAGTAAAGTCTAGAACCATACGACCTTGGATGGTTCCAGCAGCCATTTCATCAAAGACAGCAATGGCATCTTCCACAGGGCGTTTTTGAACAACTGGAACAACGAGACCTTCTGCACCAAATTGGAAGGCTTCTTCCAAATCTTTACGTGTTCCAACAAGGGAACCGATGACTTGGATACCGTCAAGAACTGTTTTGACGATGCTAAGGTCCATCATTTCAGATGGGAGACCAACAGCTACTACACGACCACCTGCACGGACAGAGTCAACTGCTTGGTTGAAGGCAACTTTTGATACAGCTGTTACGACAGCTGAGTGAGCACCACCGTTTGTTTTTTCTTTGATAAGGCCTGGAACGTCTTCGACTTCAAGACCGTTAATCACGATATCAGCACCAACTTCTTTAGCTAGAGCAAGTTTATCATTGTTGATGTCAACTGCGATAACGTGAGCGTTGAATACTTTTTTAGCGTATTGGACAGCCAAGTTACCAAGACCTCCAGCACCATAGAGGACAACCCATTGGCCTGGTTCAACTTTTGCTTCTTTGATAGCTTTGTATGTAGTAACACCGGCACAAGTGATAGAAGAAGCTTGGGCTGGATCGAGACCATCTGGAACCTTAACAGCATAATCTGCAGTTACGATACATTGTTCCGCCATACCGCCGTCAACTGAGTAGCCTGCATTTTTTACGGAACGGCAAAGAGTTTCGCGTCCGGTTGTACAGTATTCACACATACCACAGCCTTCAAAGAACCAAGCTACGCTGACACGGTCGCCAACTTTGAGGCTTTTTACATCAGGAGCAACTTCTTTGACGATACCGATACCTTCGTGACCAAGAACGCGTCCTGGAACTTTACCAAAGTCACCATGGGCAACGTGGAGGTCAGTGTGGCAGACACCACAGTACTCAACTTCTACAAGAGCTTCCCCAGTTTCGAGTGGACGGAGAACTTTTTCTTCAATAGCAACACCAGTGCTTTCTGGATTTACAACAACAGCTTTCATAGCTATCCTCCTTGATGATTCGTTGAGGTGCAGTGGAAAAGGGGCTTGGCTTGAGAGGTTTTCAAGTGAAGTCGAATTTGAACTGCCCTCTTATTTACTTATATGTGAAGTATATCACTATATTTACTATAGTACAATGGTTTTGAGGCAAAAAACCATGTAATCGCTTAACCGGTTGATAAGACTGTGAAAATTGAACAAGTAAGATTGATACATTGGCGAGTAAATACCTCTATAAATGCTAGAAAAGTTGATTTTAGATCGCCTCTTTAAGATTTTCAGCAAATTTTCTGAGTTTCTTCTCGAGGGGATTTTGGTATAATATAGAAAGCAATTGATCTTTCTAGTAAGAGAATTTAGAGTGAGAGGTATCTATGTCCCCTTCTGTTCAGTTATTGAAAAACCGTTATTTAAAAAATATCAAAGAAAATCCAGATCTCTATATTGGGATTGAGTTGGAGTTTCCTATCGTTCATGTAAATGGGAAACCGACAGATATTGAAGTCACCAAGGACTTGATGCGCTTTTTGGTGGATGCTCTTAGCCTGGAAGTTGAAAAAGAGGACCAGGACGGAAATCCGATTCAACTTGTAGAACCGATGAGCCAAGACCGGATTTTGTTTGAGGTTTCCTACACGACCTTGGAGTTTGCCTTTGGTAGAGCCCAGAAAATCCAAGAGGTCCAAGGACGATTTCAAGTTTATATGAAGGTCATTCAGGAAAAACTAGGAGAAAAGGATCATGCTATCCAGGGCTGGGGGATTCATCCAAACTGGGATCAGAATGACAATCGACCGGTGGCTTATCCACGCTACCAGATGCTGATGGCTTACCTGCAGATGGGAAGCCGACAAGAGGGGGCTGATTTGCATGACTTTCCACAATACGGTGCTTTTATCTGTGGGAGTCAAGTTCAGTTGGATGTATCGACTGCTAACTACCTACGTGTCATCAATGCTTTCACTCAGATTGAAGCAGCAAAAGCTTACTTATTTGCCAATTCTGAGTTTTCGGGAGCAGACTGGGATACTAAGATTTCACGAGATATCTTTTGGGAAGAATCCATGCATGGAATTTATCCAGAGAATGTCGGCGTCAATGCAAAACTCTTCAAAGATGAGGATGATTTCTTTGATTATCTAGACCGCTCTGCGATTTTCACAGCAGAACGAGATGGAGAAACCTATTATTTTTCTCCGATTCAAGCTAGAGATTACCTAGCTACTGATGAGATTCCTGCTTATACTCTAAATGGGAAAGAGATTCTGCTTGCCTCTCAAGAGAAGGATTTCCAAACGCACCGTAGCTACCAATTCCAAGATTTAACAACTCGAGGAACGGTCGAATTTCGTAGTGTTTGTACACAGCCACTAGATCGAACCTTTTCTTCGGCAGCCTTTCATCTAGGCTTGCTGGTGAATCTAGACAAGCTTGAAATTTACCTAGAAACAGCTCCTTTCTTTGAAAGTTTTGGTCGTGACTACAAGTCTTTGAGAAGACAATTTTCTAAGAAATACCTCACAGATGAAGAAACAGCTGGGATTGTCCAGTTCTCCAAAGACTTGCTAGCGATAGCAGAGCAAGGACTTGAGATGAGAGGGCAGAGTGAAATGAGCTATTTAGAGCCTCTGAAAGAAAAATTGACTCTATAATTTTCTTATAAAGGAAGAATTTTCTGAAAAATCATGTTATAATGGATGAGACTATAGATAAAGGATAGAGATTTATGACATTAGTTTATCAATCAACGCGTGATGCGAAAAATACCGTAACAGCCAGCCAGGCGATTTTGCAAGGTTTGGCAACAGATGGAGGTTTGTTTACTCCGGTTAGTTATCCAAAGGTAGATTTGGATTTTGAAACATTAAAGGACGCTTCATACCAGGAAGTAGCTAATCTTGTCTTGTCAGCCTTCTTGGATGACTTTACAGCAGAAGAGTTGGACTACTGTATCACCAATGCCTATGACAGTAAGTTTGATACGCCAGCCATTGCTCCTCTTGTTAAACTTGATGGTCAATACAACTTGGAACTCTTCCATGGTTCTACCATTGCCTTCAAGGATATGGCCTTGTCTATCTTGCCATACTTTATGACAACGGCAGCTAAGAAACACGGCTTGGAAAACAAGATTGTTATCTTGACTGCAACTTCTGGAGACACTGGAAAAGCTGCCATGGCAGGATTTGCGGATGTTCCTGGAACTGAAATTATCGTCTTTTATCCAAAAGACGGTGTCAGCAAGGTGCAAGAATTGCAAATGACCACTCAAACTGGTGACAACACTCATGTCATCGCCATTGATGGAAACTTTGACGATGCTCAAACCAACGTCAAGCATATGTTCAACGATGTGGCTCTTCGTGAAAAATTAGCAGCTAACAAGCTCCAGTTCTCATCAGCAAACTCTATGAATATTGGCCGTTTGGTGCCACAGATTGTCTACTATGTTTATGCTTACGCTCAACTTGTTAAAACTGGTGAGATTAAGGCTGGTGACAAGGTTAACTTTACTGTACCGACAGGAAACTTTGGAAATATCTTGGCTGCCTTTTACGCTAAGCAAATCGGTCTACCAGTTGGGAAACTGATCTGTGCTTCAAATGACAACAATGTTTTGTCAGACTTCTTCAAAACTCGTGTCTATGACAAGAAGCGTGAGTTTAAGGTAACCACTAGTCCGTCTATGGATATCTTGGTATCTTCAAACTTGGAGCGTCTCATTTTCCACCTTTTAGAAAATGATGCTGAAGAGACAGCTGAACTCATGGATGCTTTGAACACTCAAGGTCAGTATGAGTTGACAGATTTTGATGCAGAGATTCTTGATCTTTTTGCGGCAGAGTATGCGACAGAAGCGGAAACCGCAGCAGAAATCAAGCGTGTCTACGAGTCAGATTCTTATATTGAGGATCCTCATACAGCGGTTGCTTCAGCAGTTTATAAAAAATACCAAGCAGCGACAGGTGATGCGACTAAGACTGTGATTGCGTCAACAGCTAGTCCATACAAATTCCCAGTCGTTGCAGTAGAAGCTGTGACAGGAAAATCAGGTCTTAGCGATTTTGAAGCCTTGGCTCAATTACACGAAATCTCAGGAGTAGCAGTGCCACCAGCAGTTGATGGCCTCGAAACAGCTCCAGTTCGTCACAAGACAACTGTTGCAGCAGCAGAGATGCAGACTGCAGTAGAATCTTATCTAGGACTTTAAAAGAGAGGAAGTAAACTCGGTTGGGAAACTAACTGAGTTTCTTTTCATCAGGAGGAAGGATTGTTTAAGAAATATAAAGACATTCTCAACATAGCTCTGCCAGCCATGGGTGAAAATTTCTTGCAGATGTTCATGGGGATGGTGGATAGTTATCTGGTGGCACATCTGGGTTTAATCGCCATTTCGGGTGTGTCTGTAGCGGGTAATATTATCACCATTTACCAGGCAATTTTTATTGCTCTAGGAGCTGCGATTTCCAGTGTCATTTCCAAAAGTTTGGGGCAGAAGGACCAGTCTAGACTAGCCTACCATGTGACAGAAGCGCTCAAGATAACTCTGCTACTGAGTTTAGTTTTAGGGGGCTTGTCCATCTTTGCAGGACAAGAGATGATAGGTCTTTTGGGAACAGAAGAGGCAGTCGCTGAAAGTGGTGGACTTTACCTAGCTTTAGTTGGGGGGACAATTCTTCTCCTGGGATTGATGACTAGTCTGGGTGCCTTGATTCGCGCCACTCATAATCCTCGTCTCCCTCTCTATGTGAGCCTCTTGTCCAATGCCTTGAATATTGTCTTTTCAAGTATCGCTATTTTCATCCTTGATATGGGGATAGCTGGTGTTGCTTGGGGGACCATCCTATCTCGTTTAATCGGGGTTGTGATTTTGTGGTCACAATTAAAACTTCCATATACGAGACCAAGCTTTGGACTGGATAAAGACTTGCTGACTCTGGCTTTGCCTGCAGCGGGAGAACGTCTCATGATGAGGGCTGGTGATGTAGTCATTATTGCCTTGGTTGTTTCCTTTGGGACTGAGGCCGTCGCAGGAAATGCTATTGGTGAAGTTTTGACACAGTTTAATTATATGCCTGCTTTTGGTGTTGCGACGGCAACAGTTATGCAGGTGGCTCGAGCAGTAGGGGAAGATGATTGGGCAAGGGTAGACAACTTAAGTAAGCAAACTTTTTGGCTTTCCCTCTTTCTCATGTTGCCCTTAACACTTAGTATCTATGCTCTGGGAACGCCTCTAAGTCACCTCTACACCAGTGATCCTGCGGCCATTAAAGCCAGTGTTTTGGTGACGCTGTACTCTCTACTAGGGATTCCTATGACGACGGGAACAGTCATTTATACAGCTGTCTGGCAGGGTTTGGGGAATGCACGCCTCCCCTTTTATGCGACAAGTATCGGAATGTGGTGTATCCGTATCGGGACAGGTTACCTGATGGGAATTGTTCTTGGTTGGGGCTTGCCTGGTATTTGGGCAGGAACGCTTTTGGACAATGGTTTTCGCTGGTTCTTCCTGCGCTATCGTTATAAGCAATATATCTCTTTGAAAGGATGACATATGAAAAAAATTGGATTTATCTGGGATTTAGATGGAACTTTATTGGACTCTTATGAGGCTATCTTAGCAGGAATTGAAGAGACTTTTGCCCAGTTTGACATTCCTTATGATAAGGCTGAGGTTCGTGCCTTTATTCTACAAACTTCCGTTCAAGATCTGTTGGAAAAGGTGGGAGAAGAAAGAGGCTTGGAT
>NZ_JVKV01000120.1 GCF_001072375.1 Streptococcus pseudopneumoniae | reverse complement strand
TGCTTCTGTAGCAGCAGTTGTGGCTACAAGATCCGTTGCAGAAGACGATAAGTTGGTAGTTGAATCTCCAACTTTCTCTACTTTAGAAATTTGGTTAGCAAAGGTTACCTTGCCCTCTAAAGTTGTCGATGGCGTTTCTGACGATTCATCTGTTCTATCAGTTGGCGTGCTTGTATCAGTTACAGTTTCCTTCGTAGCTGTTTGAGAGCCTACTGCAGTAGATGAAACAGAAACACTTGTTGAAGCAGACTCAGATGCGCTTGTACTTGCTGATTCAGAGACACTTGTACTAGCAGATGCTGAGGCAGAGGTACTTGCAGACTCAGACGCTGATGTGCTTGCTGACTGACTTGCACTTGTACTAGCAGATGCTGAAACTGAAGCACTTGCTGATTCTGATGCAGATTCACTCTCACTTAATGACTGAGAAGTTGTGTCTGAAGTTGGTGTTGCTTGATCATCTTGATCAACTGTTCCCAAGGTAGCTTGTTCCGCATTAGCGAGAACTTTCTTACCTTCAACCACTTTTTCAACAGCAGTCTGTTCATTAGCATAGACATGAGATTGAGTCGCAATCCCTCCACCTATGACGGTTCCCGCAGCAGCTATCCCCTTGAGGATATCAAGCCCAGTTAGGGATGTTGAAACACGATCTTCAACGACTTCTGTTGTAACTTGAGCTGTGTCAATACCACCACGAAGAACCTTGAACAAACCAAAAAGAGAGGTAGATGCTCGAAGCCAGTGTTTCCCTGACTTGATCAATTTATACCTCGTTACTCGGTCTGTTTCTCTATATCGTCCTTCCTGACGTCTAAAAAACATTTTT
>NZ_JVKV01000119.1 GCF_001072375.1 Streptococcus pseudopneumoniae | reverse complement strand
ACAGGTGGTGTCAATGCAGTGGAATCCGCTAAGTTAGAGGTGCCAGAATATACAGGTGGTGTGAATGCAGTAGAATCTGCTAAGTTAGAGGTGCCAGAATATACAGGTGGTGTCAATGCAGTGGAATCTGCTAAGTTAGAAGTTCCAGAGTATACAGGTGGTGTCAATGCGGTAGAATCTGCTAAGTTAGAAGTTCCAGAGTACACAGGTGGCGTCAATGCAGTAGAGGCCGCTCAGTTAGAGGTGCCAGAATATACAGTCGGTGTTAATGGTCTAGAATCTGCGAGTACAGAAGTTCCAGCCTATGTAGGTGGTGCAAACAGTGCTGAAGCTGCTATCCATGAGGTCTCAGAGTATAAGGGAGAACAGTCAATTGTAGTTCAAGCTATGGCACAAGATAAAACTTATCAAGCCCCTGCTGCTCGTCAGCAACTTCTTCCTGAAACAGGAAGTGAAGCTGTTGCTCCTCTTGCATCTCTAGGACTTGTAGGCATGCTCCTAGGTATGTTTGCCATGGGCAAGAAAAAAGAAGATCAATGAAATAGTTAAAATCAACGAAATTCATAGAGAAATTTGATCTTATATTAGAAAGGGTCGTGACTAGAACTAGTTACGGCCTTTTTGATCTAGATAAATCAGGAGTCAAATAGTTAATACTCTTCGAAAATCTCTTCAAACCACGTCAGCTTCGCCTTACCGTATATGTGTTACTGACTTCGTCAGTTCTATCCACAACCTCA
>NZ_JVKV01000118.1 GCF_001072375.1 Streptococcus pseudopneumoniae | reverse complement strand
GATTCCACTGCATTGACACCACCTGTATATTCTGGCACCTCTAACTTAGCAGATTCTACTGCATTCACACCACCTGTATATTCTGGCACCTCTAACTTAGCGGATTCCACTGCATTGACACCACCTGTGTATTCTGGAGAATCTAACTTAGCGGATTCTACTGCATTGACGCCACCCTCAAATTCTGGGACTTCTGATGTAGTTGCTTCCTCACCATTGACACCACCTTCAAAAGCTGGAACGTCATGAATGACAGACTCTCCTTTTGAGCTTTCTACTAGACTACCCTCTGGAACTTCATGGACCGCGGCTTCCTCACCGTTCACACCACCTTCAAAGGCTGGCACATTATGAACAGCGGC
>NZ_JVKV01000117.1 GCF_001072375.1 Streptococcus pseudopneumoniae | reverse complement strand
AGGTGAAGCTGACGTGGTTTGAATTTGATTTTCGAAGAGTATGAGTTCCTAGTTTCAACTACGACATCAATAGTTTATAAAAAAATGAGGTTAGGAGAAAAATCCCAACCTCATTTCTGTTTTTATTACAAAGTTTTATCCTTATCTCTAACGACGAGAAGGTCTACACTGGTATGGCGTAGGATATATTCTGATGAAGAACCAACTAGCAGACGTTCAAAGGCATTGAGTCCTGTTGCCCCAACTAAAATCAAATCAACCTTTTCTTTGTCTGGAATTGTTTTAGCTAAGAGAGTTTTAGGATTTCCCATCTCAATAACAACTTTAATGTCTGTGAGCCCATCATCTTTTGCACGCTTTTCATATTCAGCCATCAAATCGTTGGCCTCGACTTGCAATTCTTCGTAAACTTCGGCATCAAATGTTGAGATGCTTTGAAGAGCACGTGTGTCAATGACATGGGCAATCGTTAGTTTTGCCTGGTTACGTAGTGCTGAATGAACCCCTTTGATGAAAGCCAAGTCAGCTTCCTTAGAACCGTCAACCGCTACCATGATGTTTTCATAACGTTGTGCCATAGCAAAAACCTCCTCATTCTTATTACCTTCATTGTATTCCTTTTCACTAAAAAAGTAAAGTAAAAAACGATAGGAATATAGATGCTTTTTGACTTTGACTTGGAGTTTGTTATAATAAAACTAGAAAAGCTAAGAGGAAGAGATATGACAAAAATCGCAGTATTATCGGATATACATGGCAATACAACAGCCTTAGAAGCTGTTCTGGCAGATGCCCAGAAGTCAGAGGTTGATGAGTATTGGCTCTTGGGAGATATCCTCATGCCTGGAACAGGACGAAAAAATATTCTCCAGATCTTGGACACTTTACCAATCACCCTTAGAGTTTTAGGGAATTGGGAGGAGAGCTTGTGGCGCGCCTGCCATCGTCAGTTAGATGAAACCAGACCCAGTCATCGTTATCTCTTACGCCAGTGTCAGTATATCATGGAAGAACTCAGCATCGAGGAGATTGAGGCACTGCAGGACTATCCCATGCAAGTGCACCTCCAGTTTGGAGATTTGAAGCTAGGGATTAGCCACCACTTGCCTGATAAAAATTGGGGACGAGAGTTGATTCATCTTGGGAAGCAAGAGGACTTTGACCGTCTTGTCACCAATCCAGACTGTGATATCGCCATATACGGTCATATCCATCAACAGTTTCTTCGTTATGGTAGTGGTGGCCAGCTTATCCTGAATCCAGGTTCCATTGGGCAACCCTTCTTTTTATCTGAGAATTTACGCAAGGACTTGCGGGCCCAGTACATGATATTAGAATTTGATGAAAAAGGCTTGAAAGATATCGATTTTCGTCGGGTCGATTATGATATTGAGGCAGAATTACAGCTAGCCAAAGACTTAAATTTACCATACTATCAAGTTTATTATGAAAGCTTGGTTAATGGGATTCACCATACCCATAATCAGGAACTACTTCATGAAATTGCCCAAAGTCAAGGTCATGATGCAGAACTAGATGACTGGTTAAGTGGTAACTCTTGACATTACAACTACAAGAGATATAATAAATATAAGTAAAAAACGAACTAGTCTAATAGAAAAAGGAGAACCTTATGCAAATTTCAAGTCGATTTACCATCGCGACCCATATGTTGATTATCATAGCCTTGAAAGGGAAAGAAAGTAAGGTGACCAGTGATTTTCTTGCTAGTAGCGTTGGAGTTAATCCTGTCATTATCCGTAAGACCTTATCTCAACTGAAAAAGGCGGAGTTGATCTCAGTTACGCGTGGAACTGGTGGAGCAGAGATCATCAAAGACCTAGAGGATATCAGTCTTTTAGATGTTTACCAAGCAGTTGAGTGTCTAGGAAAGACAGGTCAACTCTTTAGTTTTCATGACAATCCCAATCCAGCCTGTCCAGTTGGTGCAAATATCCATGGGGTTTTAGATGAAAAATTACAAAAGATTCAGCTGGCTATGGAGCAGGAGTTGGGTCAAACCAGTCTTGCCCAAGTAGTAGCAGATGCAGAAGCAAGGATAGAGAAATAGAAACTATACAAGCAGCAGAAAGAGTCTTTTCGGTTTAAAGCACTGAATTTCTTTTTTTAAAAAATCAAAATAGTAAAAAGAGAAGAGACCAGAACTTCAATTATCGGAGTTCCGGTCTCTTCTCTTTTATAGGTTATAGAAATTGTTCTCCAAGATTCGGATGCCTGAGCAATTCTATTCTTCAATAGGCTTCCTTAAAGCTTGCCAATCGAGATTGTGTTGAGCTCATTAATAACCTGAAGATTGGACATGCGACCGATATTGATTAGATTTGGATGTTTTAGTCCATCTATATCGAAGTTTGTTAAAATGGCATCATATCCAGCATTCATAATCTCATCAACATCTAGTGTTTCCTTGTCCCAAGTTTCAAACTGGATATTTTTAGAGGTGTAGTATTTATAGAGGGAGATGAGAGCGTGAGGATGAGCAAAGTCAAACTCGCTAAAAACGAGGACACGGACCTTATTCTGAGATTCTAACAGTTGTTCCATCAAATCTGAAGCGTGGGTCAAGAGAGTGTATACCAGATGGACAACAGCATGCGCCTGTTCTTTTTGTCCCAAGCTAGACTTATAACGCATCATTTCGAAAACAGCTGCTTCGTAAAATTCAGGGAAGAATTTCTTGAATTTATTGAGCGTATAGGATTTATTATGAGAAATGATGGATTCTGAGTTGATCTCTTGACGTTCAAGAAGAGCAGTATTGTGCAAGTGCCAAACTAGCTCGTCAGTATTTGTAAAGTGAATCCCGAATTCACGAGTCAAGTTATCGAGGACATCTCGAGCAGCGTGGTAAGAGTGATCAACCTGTTTGTCTTCTGAACGGGCAGCTAGAAATTCTTCAACAGTAAAGAAGATTCCTTTTTGAGTATATGAATCAAAGATTTGTTCTAAGGTATGACGGTTAACCTCGATATTCAGACGCTTAGCCAATGGTTCGAATTGATCTTGGAACTCCGACAGTTGATCATATAAAGGAAGATCATTTGTAGAATCACTCATTGTTTGGATGGTAGCGCCAATCTTAAATCGGTGCAAATTAACAGCTATTTGTGTTTCTAGCTGCAACAAGTTAGCATAGTTGGCAGGAAATCCTGTCATTTTAAGAAAGAAAGCAACAAATTCTTCAATGTCTTTCTTAGAATCAGTAAATGGCCATTTGAAGTAACCATAGGCTTCATGGAAATACTGGGCGAAGAAGAAGCGGATGTCCTTTTCGTCTCCAATGATAGAGATTGGAGTGACCTTGAGTTTGAAGCGGTATTTATTTTGTAAGGTATGATTGATCTCAGCTACTTTTTTGCGAAGTGCAGGTAGTGAGACATCAAGGTTTTGAGCTAGATGTTCATAGGTAAATGGTTCTTCTAATAAAAAGAATGCTCTCAAAACTTGGAAGTTAGAAGAATCTTGTAAAATGTGGCGGTAAATTCGTTCAATACCCAAGTTTTTAGGGTTGGCCAGCCTGATACCAGCTGTTGAAGATTGGATTTCGAAGCAAGAGAGGACTTCGCGCATCTCCTTGATATCGCTTTTAATGATACGGGTGTTGATATCTAGGTCTTCTGCTAGGGGATCTAGGTGGATCCAGTCTGGATTTTCAAATAAATATTCTAAAATTCTTAATTGCCTTTGTTCTTTTTGAGTCAATAGGGCTCTCATAAATCGTTCCTCCTGTAATAAAATTGATTATAACAAACAAAAATCAGATTTTTTTAGATGTTAGTTATTATATCACAAGTAAATCAAAAAAACAAAGAAATTGTCTGGATTTAATATATTGTGTTTTAGTAAAAAAATCATTATTTTAGAATTTTATTGTATCGAAAAAATTTTTCAAATATAATAGTTTAAAAAAATTGACTAAAACAAAGCTATGTTTTATAATTGAAATTGTATGTTAAAGACATGCTATAATTTTTAAAATTAGGAGAAAAGATTCATGTATTTTAATCGAAAAAATGCAGAACAAAAGAATTGGCGTATGATCAAAAAAGGAAAACATTTCCTTTTCGGTTGTTCGCTTGTTTTTGCGGTTGGGGCAGCATTAGTAGCTCCATCAGTCAAAGCAGATGCAGTAGACGCTAAGCCAGAAGCTAGCTCTACAGCAGAGGGGGTTAAGCCAGCTGCAGCTGAAGAGAAAACAACTTATGCAGCACCAGCTGTAGAAGTAGCTCCAGCAGCAGTGGCTGAAAAAAAAGTTGAAACTACTCAAAATTCTAAAGAAGAACCAGTAGTTGCGACTGAAAAAGCTAAGGAAGCAGATAGCATCCAAGCTCCAGAGGTGACAGTGGTCTACAATCCATCAGCACTTACTGATGAAGAAAAAGCAAAAGTAGTAGCAGCTGTTAAGGCAGCTAACTCTGCAGCAACTGATGTTCAAGTTCAAGCAGACGGATCAGTAGTTGTTACTTTTGCAGATGGTTCAACTGCAAGCTTGTCAGCAGCTCAAACTATTAAAGATGGCTCTCAAGTAGCTAAACCACGTAGAGCACGTGCAGCAGTAGCGGCTCCAGTCATCACTTCAAACCTTGATGGAAAAGGAAGTTCTGCAACGGATGTAACTGTCCAAGCACCAGCAGGTTCAACTGTTAAACTCTACAATACTGATGGTGCTGTTATCGGTCAAGCAGTAGCAAATGCTCAAGGTGTAGCTACTGTTACGCCAACAAATAGCCTTCCTGTAGGTGAAATCACTGCTACAGCTACACCAGCAGGCGAAAGTGAGTCTCCTAAGAGTGCACCTGTAACAGCGACACGACCAACATTGACAACTGTAGAAGGTGGTGTTTCAAGAGGGAACGATAGTGATAATACCCAACTACTCGTTACCAAATCACACATCACTGTTTATCCAGGTGAATCTGTTAAGATTGGTGTTGTAGCAGTATCTCAAGAGATGGAAAACTTTTCGGTTCCTAAAAATCCAGACGGTGTCAAGGGCTTGCTACCTACAGGTGTTTACCTAAAGACAGCTGGGACAGAGACCTATAAAAGACGTAATAACGGATACGGAGGTACTGTTGCTTGGGACCAACCAGCAGGTGATACTGTTGTGACCTTCGCAGTTAGAAGTAAGAATAATGTAGTTGTAACGAGAGACCTGAAAGTTACCGTTTTGGAACTTACTAAGAAGCTTGATGCTGTTCCAGGTGAAAAAGTAGAAGTTGCTGATCTTAACAATGTTTCTGAAGACGAGAAAAATAAAATTATCGCAGCAACTAAAAAAGCAAATGCAAGTTTCCCTCCAGGCACTTTATATAATGTTGATCAAAGAGGAAATCTTGTCGTTACATATCCTGATAAATCAACAGATAAGATTGACGCTTCATATCTAGTTACTCCATCAAATAAACCTGCTGATACTAATAAGCCAGCAGGCCAAGCGCCAGAGATCACTTCAGATCTATCAGGTAAAGCAAGTACGCCAACTGATGTGACAGTTAAAGCAGAACCTGGTTCTACAGTGAAGCTTTACAATAATGACGGAGTTGTGATCGGCGAAGCCGTAGCAAACGATCAAGGTATTGCTACTATCTCTCCAATTAATAGTCTTCCAGAAGGACAAATTACAGCGACAGCTACACCAGCAGGTGGAAGTGAATCTCCTAAGAGCACTCCGATTACAGCGACTCGTGCAGAAAAGCCTGAAGTGGACGGAGGTGTTTCAAGAGGAAACGATAATACCCAACTTCTCGTTACCAGATCACATATCACTGTTTATCCAGGTGAATCTGTTAATGTTGGTGTTACAGCAGCATCTAATGCGATTCAAAACTTCTGGGTTCCTAACAATCCAACAGCTGTCAAGGGCTTGAAACCTACAGGTTATTACATATCGACAGCTGGAACAGATACCATTAGACAACGTTCAGCCGGATACGGAGGTACTGTTGCTTGGGACCAACCAGCGGGTGATACTGTTGTGACCTTCGCAGTTAGAAGTAAGAAAAATGCAGTTGTAACGAGAGACCTGAAAGTTACCGTTTTGGAACTTACTAAGAAGCTTGATGCTGTTCCAGGTGAAAAAGTAGAAGTTGCTAATCCTAACAATGTTAGCGAAGATGAAAAAAATAAGATTATCGCAGCAACTACAAAAGCAAATGCAAGTTTCCCTCCAGGTACTACATATAGTGTCGATGAAAAAGGAAACCTTGTCATTACTTATCCTGATAAATCTACAGATAAGATTGCAGCAGCATACTTAGTTACTCCAGCTGCTAGGGAAACAGACAAGTACACACCAACAGCTAAAAATCAAACTGTTAAACAAGGTGAAACACCAGACGCTAAAAACTCAATCGCCAATGCTGGTGAACTTCCAAGTGGTACTACCTTTGCTTATAAGACACCAGTAGATACAGCAACCAAAGGTGAAAAAGACGCGATAGTAGTAGTTACTTATCCCGATAAGTCAACTGATGAAGTTCCAGTTAAAGTAACTGTAAAAGATCCACGTAGCGATGCAGATAAGAACGATCCAAAAGCTAAAGCTCAAGACATTTACAAGGGTTCAACACCAGACGCTAAAGGCTCAATCGACAATGCTGATGACCTTCCATATGGTACTAGCTTTGCTTATAAGACGCCAGTAGATACAGAAACACCAGGTGAAAAAGACGCGACAGTAGTTGTAACATACCCAGACGGATCTAAAGATGAAGTTCCAGTTAAAGTAACTGTAGAAGATCCAGATAAGACATCTGCAGAAAACAACACTCCAACAGCTAAAGATCAAACTGTTAAAGTTGGTGAGGAACCAAAAGCAGAAGCTTCAATCGGAAACTTTGACAAACTTCCTAAGGGAACAAAAGCAGAGTTCAAGACACCAGTAGATACAACAACACCAGGTGAAAAAGACGCGATAGTAGTAGTTACTTACCCAGATTCGTTAACTTATGAAGTTCCAGTTAAGGTTACTGTAAAAGATCCACGTAGCGATGCAGATAAGAACACCCCAGTAGCGAA
>NZ_JVKV01000116.1 GCF_001072375.1 Streptococcus pseudopneumoniae | reverse complement strand
TCAGAAACAACGTATTTCTCTGGTTGGAACTTAGGCTCTTCTGGAGGAGTTACACGGTTGTTAAACTCTTTATCAGCGATTTCGCCAACAGTTGCCACAAGAACTTTAGCTGTTCCATCGTGAGAAACAGTTACTGTTACATTCGCTTTCATAGTGTCGTATGTTACAGTTGCGTCTGTTCCTGCTACTTCTTCTACAGTGTAGTTGTGAACGCCTGCTTGTTCTTTCTTGAATTCGATAGCTGAGAACTTAACGTTTCCAGACGCATCGTTGCTTACAGTTTCAAGAGTCTTACCTTCTGAATCTTTAAGAACGAAGCTGAATTCGTTCGCTTTCAACTCACGACCTTCCAAGCGTTTAGTGAAGTTGAATTCTACTTGTACTGGTACGCTGTTCACACGTTTTTCAGTTGGTTTGCTTGGTTTTTCAACTGTCTTAGAAGTTGGGTTGTAGTAGTTGACTACTTGAGCCGCAGTATTTTCGATATCTACTCCGCCAGGAACATCAGCTTTCACTGTTGTTGGGATGTCAAACTTGTAGTAACGTCCGAAGGCGAATTTAGTTGTGTCGATCACTTGAGTGTTTTCTGCGTCGCCAAGTGACTTCGTGAAGCCAGCTTTAAGGGTTGCAGTGATCACACCATTGTTCACAGCGATATCGAATTTAGCTGTGACATCATCACCTGTTACTGAATCGTAAGCTTTGATCTTAGTAGAATCAAGATCCAACTTAGTTTCGTCGTAGTCATCTGAGATTCCTACTGATTGGATGTTGTCCTTATTAGCTGCGTCAAATTTAGTTGTATCCAACCAAACTTGATAAACCAATTTATCGCCACGTTTAACAGTCTTCGTATTCAAGTTTTGAGCTTCGTTGTTAGATGCATCGTCCGCATATGGGTTAGCATTGGTATCTGCCACCTTATCCTTCAACTCTTTGTCATCATCAACGAGCTTGTCGCCTGTAATATCGAATTTCTCTTCAGAAACAACGTATTTCTCTGGTTGGAA
>NZ_JVKV01000115.1 GCF_001072375.1 Streptococcus pseudopneumoniae | reverse complement strand
AGGTGACGAGCCAGCTCCAGTCGTAGAAGTTCCAGAATTTGAGGGTGGTGTCAATGCTGCTGAAGCTGCCAAGCATGAGTTGCCAGAATACACAGATGCAATTGGGACAGCAGGTGACGAGCCAGCTCCAGTCGTAGAAGTTCCAGAATTTGAAGGTGGTGTCAATGCAGTAGAAGCGGCTAAGAATGAATTGCCAGAATACACAGATGCAATCGGCACAGTAGGCGACGAGCCAGCTCCAGTGGTAGAAGTGCCAGAATTTGAGGGCGGAGTCAATGCAGTAGAAGCCGCTAAAAACGAGTTACCAGAATACACAGAGGCAGTTGGCACAGCAGGTGAGGATCCAGCTCCAGTAGTAGAAGTGCCAGAATTTGAGGGTGGTGTCAATGCAGTAGAAGCGGCTAAGCATGAGTTACCAGAGTACACAAATGCAATCGGTACAGTAGGTGACGAACCAGCTCCAGTAGTAGAAATCCCAGAATTCAAGGGTGGTGTCAATGCAGTAGAGGCAGCTAAGAATGAAGTCCCAGAATTTACAGGTGGCGTCAATGCTGCTGAAGCTGTCAAGAATGAGTTGCCAGAATACACAGGAACAGTGGCTACAACAGGAAATGAAGCTGCACCAAGTCTTGTTAAACCAGCCGAAGAGGTTCGAATTTTGACTGATAAGGAAACTGGAGTTCTGGTAGCAGGGCTAACTACAGAGTTATCTAAAGACCTCAAGCTTCAAGTGCAGAAGGTTCTACGTCAAGAATTAGCTGGTAAGCACTACGATGCTTATCAAGTGAAATTGCTAGATAAGGACAACCAAAAAGTTGAACTCAAAGGTGCTGTCCTAGTGAGATTACCAGTCAAGGGACAGGTTCAAGGAGTTTATCACATGAGCTTAGATCAAGGCTTGCAGGTTCAAAAGGTGACGCTTGTAGGTGACATGGTTGAATTTACAACCAAAGATCTAGGACTTTATGCGATTGTCTATAAAGAGCAAAATCAAGAACCAGTAGAATCAGTAGACCAAGCTCATGGGCTAGCAGCTCAGGGAGAGGTTTCTGGAAATAATCCAGGAAAAGAAAATTCAGCAAGACTTCCAGAAACAGGTGAAAGTCGATCTGATACAGCTGTCTTCCTAGCAGGTCTCAGTCTTGTTTTATCAGTGGCTCTACTAACTGTTAAACGTAAAGAAAAATAAGGACTGATAACTCCCAGCTCTAAAAAACTAATTATTATAAATAAAGGAGAAGATAGCATAGTCTTCTCCTTTATTAATTGGGTAGTGAGGTGTATAATGAAGGTAAGAGAATGTGAGGAGAAGGACCATGCTTGTAAAAGTTTGTAATGCAGATTTTAGTCTTCAGTGGGATGGGATGTATCAATTTGCTCTTGAAAACTATCCTCAGATTCAAAAATGGGAATTGGAGAAGCTAGCAAAGTTTATTGCTTACGAACAGGATCATCATCGTCAGACAATTATGGAATGTGAGGATCTTGAATTAAATATACAAATTCATGATTACTTGCAAGAGCACAGCTATTTTCCTCCATACAGGCCAAGTCATCGCCTTGTAGCTTCTACCTATGATATCCAGAGGAAGTTGGTTACTTCAGATTATTGTAGTCATACTTGTACAGTTGAAGTGGCTCAGGCTATTTTTCAGACTGGAAAACTCATGTCAGCGGTTAAAGTATTTGGTAAAAGTGGGGCTGAGCTAGTTACAGATAGTCGTAATGCAGCTTCTGATCTAGCAGACTATTTTGACTATATTATGTTCGGATGGTCTAATACGTCTTCGGGTTACCGACTCGCAATGGAGCGTTTGTTAGAACGGGCACCGTCTGAGGAGGAATTGCAAGAAAAGTTCATTCCTGGCGTTAGTTTTCATTTTCTGTATGAAGAATTAATTCAAGCGCCAGGTTATATCTTTGATGGCTATCATGTTGCGAAGGTAAGAGATAGTTTAGATTTGGATACCTTTCTTCATTTGTGTGTTATTCCTTCAAAAGATAAGGCTTGTTTTGAAGGTTTGATTCCTTGTCAATTACAAGATAGAGTGATTTACCTAGACTATGAGGGAGAAGGGTTACAGGCTTGGAATACCAAGGTTAATCAAGTACTACATGGTAAGGATAAATTGAAGGAGTAGCTTATGAAAGAGATTGATCAAGCTCTACTGAAAAAAGTGATCATCGAGCGTTCTCGTTCTAGTCATAAGGGAGACTACGGGCGTCTTCTCTTGATTGGAGGGACTTATCCCTATGGGGGAGCGATTGTTATGGCTGCCTTAGGGGCTGTTAAAAGTGGCGCAGGATTGGTGACAGTAGCAACGGATAAGGAGAATATTCCAGCTCTGCATAGCCATCTGCCAGAGGCTATGGCTTTTGACCTTGATGATAAGCAATTACTGGAGCAACAGTTGAAGAAAGCAAGTGTTGTCTTGGTTGGACCTGGATTAGTGGATGATGAGCGTGGAGAACAGCTTCTCCAAACAGTTTTTTTTCATTTAAATCAAGACCAGACTCTCATACTGGATGGTGGTGCCTTATCCATTTTTGCGAAGACGGGAATGAAATTTCCCAAAGCCCATCTAGTTTTAACTCCTCACCAGAGGGAATGGCAAGTCTTGTCAGGCTTAGATTTGGATTCCCAAGGAAGCAAGGAAACAGGAGATGCTTTGAAGGGCTTTCCTTCAGAAACGATTTTAGTCCAAAAAGGTCCAGCTACTCGAATCTGGCAAGCCGGGCATGCTGATTTTTATCAGCTGGGTGTTGGCGGTCCCTATCAGGCAACTGGCGGCATGGGGGATACTCTGGCTGGGATGATCGCTGGCTTTGCAGGCCAATTTCCCCAAGCAAGTCTCTATGAAAGAGTGACGGTAGCGACCTATTTACATTCAGCAATTGCTCAGGAACTAGCTGAGGACAATTATGTCGTCATGCCAACTACGATTAGTCAACATATCCCAGCATTCATGAAGAAAATACAAAAAGACACCTGAGGTTTTCAGGTGCCTTTTAAGGATTAGAAGAGTCCTTTGACCTTATCAACAAGATTACCGATTTCTTCTGAACCTGAAATCAAGCTTTGAGCTTGATTAAGGTATTCACCGAGTTGATCCTTATTTTCTTCGACAAAGGTTTTTGCAGCAGTCAAATCTTTTTTCTCGATTAGCTCTTTTACTTGATTAAACAAATCTAATGGGTTCATGATTTCCCTCCTTTTCTAAACTTCTATTCAATCATTTTTTAGAAAAACTTGCAAGAAACTTGACCCTTCCAATAAAGTTCATGGATGTCAAATTGTGTAAATTTTGATATAATTTTTAATGATGACTTTTAGAAATGATCGGTACGTGGTCGTGGATTTAGAGGCGACCAGTACCGGAAGCAAGGCAAAAATTATCCAAGTGGGAATCGTGGTCATTGAAAATGGCGAGATTGTTGAACAATTTGCAACGGATGTCAATCCCCACGAACCCTTGGATTCTCATATCAAAGAATTAACGGGCTTGACCGATCAGCGACTAGCAGAGGCACCGGAATTTTCTCAGGTGGCTGGAAAAATTTTTGACTTGGTCAAGGACGGTGTTTTTGTTGCGCACAATGTCCAGTTCGATGCCAATTTGTTGGCAGAATTTCTCTTTTTTGAGGGCTATGAATTGCGCACTCCCCGTATCGATACAGTCGAGTTGGCTCAGGTGTTTTATCCTCAGCAGGAAAAATATAACCTGGGGATTCTCTGTCAAGAGTTGGGAATTTCACTAGAAAAAGCCCATACGGCCCTATCAGATGCTCAAGCAACAGCAGAACTCTTTCTCTGTATGCGACAAAAAATGTTTCAATTGCCAAAAGGCTTATTGGAGCGCTTGTTAAGTTTGTCAGATGGTTTATTATATGAGTCTTATCTGGTCATTGAGGAAGTTTATCAGAAGCAGTCCATCCTTGTAGAACATGACTTAGTGGAGGTGCAGGGTCTGTTTTTGAAAAAGGAAAAACCAGTCCTTTCTCCACGTAAACTATCTAAAGATTTCCAAACCAATATTGCCTTGTTGGATTTGGAAGATAGAGCCCCACAAGCTAGTTTTTCTCAAAAGGTTCAAGATTTTCTACAGAATGAAAAAATTGCTTTTGTGCAAGCTCAGACTGGAATTGGGAAAACCTACGGCTATTTGTTACCCGCTTTCTCACTAGAAAACGAAAAAGGAATCCTTCTCAGTGTTCCTACTAAAGTTCTACAAAATCAAGTCATGCATGAAGAGGCTCGTAGATTGGAAGAGGTCTTTCACCTTTCGATTCATAATCTTAAAGGACCACAGAATTATCTAAAACTAGATGCCTTTCATCATGTACTAGAGGAAGAAGAGTCCAATCGCTTGTACACACGTTTTAAGATGCAACTTCTAGTTTGGTTGACCGAAACAGAAACTGGAGATTTAGATGAGATTGGACAACTTTATCGCTACCAGCAGTTTTTACCAAACTTGGTACATGATGGGAATCTTCCCAAAGCTTCTCTCTTTTGGTTAGAGGATTTTTGGAGACGGGGGCAGAAAAAAGCTCGCTCTTGCCAGCTACTTGTGACCAATCATGCTTATCTCGTTACCCGACTTGAGGATGATCCCAGTCTACTAGAGGGCCGTCTCTTGATCTTGGATGAGGCCCAGAAGATCTTATTAACTTTGGAAAATCTTTCGCAGAAGAGTTTCGTTTTAAACGACATAGTAGACCAGCTAGATCAAGCCTTAGTTCGAGAAAAAGGGACGCTTCAGAGACGCTTGATGGAGAGTATTCGCTTTGAGCTTTGTCACTTGATGGACCAGTTCCTATCTGGCAAACGAAGAATGTGCCCGACGACTACAATGGCGCAACTCCAACAGGATTTTTCCGAGTTAGAAGTTCAAGGTTTTCAGGACTATCAGCGATTTTTCTGCACTGATGGAGAATTTTGGCTATCAGCCTCAGACTTGTCTAGCAAGAAGGTTGTCATTTCTTCCAGTCGCAATCAACGTCTGCTCTTTTCACAGATTTTTCCAGAGACTTGTCAGCTATTAGCTGTCTCTGCGACCATGGAAATTAGTAGCAGGGTATCTTTACCAGAACTAATGGGATTTCCTCATGCAGCCTTTGACAAATTGGATGAGAATTTTCAAGAAAATCAAGAAATCTTGGTTGTTAAGGATTTTCCATTGGTGACAGAAACCTCTCAAGAAGACTATGCTCAGGCTCTCGTGGAAGTGCTGGAAGATTTGTCCTATCTTGAAGAACCCATGCTCGTTTTATTCACTTCAAAAGACCTTTTGTTGCAGGTGTCTGACTCTCTATCTCAGCCTCATCTAGCCCAGTATAAGAACGGAGATCCTGCTCAACTCAAGAAACGATTTGAAAGAGGAGACTCTCAACTCTTACTAGGGACAGGAAGTTTTTGGGAGGGAGTTGATTTTGCAACTCACCCTCGAGTAATTGAAGTGGTGACACGCTTGCCTTTCCAAAATCCAGAAGATCCCTTTACGAAAAAAATGAATCAGGAACTCCGCCTTGAAGGGAAAAATCCTTTCTATGACTATCAACTTCCTATGGCTATTATTCGCCTCAAACAAGCGATTGGCAGAACCATGCGTCGTCTTGGACAACGCTCCTCTGTCCTTATCTTGGATAGCCGAATGACAAGCAAGCGATATGGAAAGCAGATTAGCAAGGCCTTGTCACAGACTAGTCGAGTGAGAGAAGTTGGCAAAGAGCAAGTATTCTCAAAAGTTCAAGAATTTTTACACAAAAAATAAAATAAACATCTGAAAGAATGAAGGAGACCTTTATGAAACGTTCTCTCGACTCTCGGGTCGATTATAGTTTGATTTTACCAGTATTCTGTTTGCTGGTGATTGGAGTGGTGGCTATTTACATAGCAGTCAGTCATGACTACCCACATAATATTTGGCCTATTCTCGGTCAGCAACTTGCATGGATCGTCTTGGGAATTATCATCAGCTTTGTAGTCATGTTCTTTAATACAAAATTTTTATGGCAATCGACTCCCTATCTCTACGCTCTAGGTCTAGCCCTTATGGTTTTACCCTTGGTTTTTTACAATCCCAATTTGGTGGCAGCAACAGGGGCTAAAAACTGGGTGTCAATTGGAGGAGTGACACTTTTCCAACCTTCCGAATTCATGAAAATTTCCTATATTTTGATCTTGGCTAGGGTCATTGTCCAATTCACACAAAAACATAAGGAAAAAGAACGAACGATTGCATTAGACTTTCACTTGATATTGTGGTTGATTGTCTTCACACTGCCAGTTTTAGTTTTACTGGCCTTACAGAGTGACTTAGGAACGGCCTTGGTTTTTGTCGCAATCTTTGCTGGACTCGTCTTGCTTTCTGGGGTATCATGGAAAATTATCATTCCAATTTTTGCGACAGTTGTGTCAGGAATTGCAGGATTTTTGGCAATTTTCATCACAAAAGATGGGCGTGCCTTTATGCATCAGATCGGGATGCCAACTTATCAGATCAACCGTATCCTTGCTTGGCTCAATCCCTTTGATTATGCACAAACGACCACCTATCAACAGGCCCAAGGGCAAATCGCCATCGGAAGTGGAGGTTTATTTGGTCAAGGATTTAATGTATCCAATCTCCTCATTCCCGTTCGTGAGAGTGATATGATTTTTACAGTTATTGCAGAAGATTTTGGTTTTATCGGCTCTGTCCTTGTAATTACACTTTATCTCCTACTTATCTATCGAATGTTAAAAATCACTCTGAAGTCTAATAATCAATTTTATACCTACATTTCAACTGGATTTATTATGATGCTCTTGTTCCATATCTTTGAAAACATTGGGGCGGTGACAGGCCTGCTACCTCTGACGGGGATTCCTTTGCCTTTCATTTCCCAAGGGGGATCAGCCATTATCAGTAATCTGATCGGTGTTGGATTGCTTCTATCGATGAGTTATCAAACGCATCTAGCCGAAGAAAAGAGCGGTAAGACAAGATTTAAACGGAAGAAAGTTGTTTTGAAAAAAGTTAAATAAGGAGTAAATCATGGCTAAAGTAGCAGTTATCTTAGCAGATGGCTTTGAAGAAATCGAAGCCCTAACAGTGGTGGACGTATTACGTCGTGCCAATATTGCTTGTCATATGGTTGGTTTTGAAGCCCGAGTGACGGGATCACATGCCATTCAAGTACAAGCAGATCGTGTGTTTGATGGTGATTTATCTGAGTACGACATGATTGTCTTACCAGGAGGTATGCCAGGTTCAGCTCACTTGCGTGATAATGAGCAATTGATTGCTGAACTTCAAAAATTTGAGCAAGTTGGTAAAAAAGTAGCAGCCATTTGTGCAGCACCAATTGTACTGAATCGAGCCGGTCTTCTCAAGGATAAAGAGTTCACCTGCTATGATGGTGTCCAAGAGCAAATTGCTGATGGCCATTATCGAAAGGAAACAGTAGTTGTTGATGGTCACTTGACCACCAGTCGCGGTCCAGCAACTGCCCTTGCCTTTGCTTATAACCTAGTAGAACAACTTGGTGGAAATGCAGATGCTTTGAGAGAAGCCATGCTCTATCGTGATGTGTTTGGATTAGATTAACTAAAACGAGAGGAATCTATCAATTAGGGGATTCTTCTCGTTTTTTACTGTTAAAATAGAAGGAAATCGTCGCTTTTTTGATAAAAAAATGCTATAATGAAGGGTATGAAATATCACGATTACATCTGGGATTTAGGTGGAACTTTACTTGATAATTATGAGACTTCGACTGCTGCTTTTGTGGAAACATTAGCTCAATTTGGAATCGAAGAAGAACATGATAAAGTTTACAATGCCTTGAAAGTGTCAACTGCTTTTGCGATTGACCAATTTGCCCCAACAATAGAGCATTTTTTAGAAAAATATAAGGAAAATGAAGCGCGAGAGCTTGAACATCCTGCCTTGTTTGAGGGAGTACCTGCTTTGTTGGAGGAAATCTCAGATCAGGGAGGACGGAACTTTTTAGTTTCGCATCGCAATGACCAAGTTTTGGAAATCCTTGAAAAGACTGGAATTGCTGACTATTTTACAGAAGTAGTAACAGCTAGCTCTGGCTTTAAGAGAAAACCAAATCCAGAGTCTATGATCTATTTGCGAGATAAGTACAAGATAGGTTCTGGCATCGTTATTGGTGATCGACCTATAGACATTGAAGCTGGACAAGCAGCTGGCTTAGCGACGCATCTCTTTGAAAATATCGTGACATTGAGACAAGTATTAGAAATGTAAGAAAAAGGGGAAAAATGACAGAAGATATTAAAAACCAACAGGCACAAGATTATGATGCCAGTCAAATTCAAGTTTTGGAAGGTCTGGAAGCTGTTCGTATGCGTCCAGGAATGTATATCGGGTCGACTTCAAAAGAAGGTCTTCACCACCTAGTCTGGGAAATCGTTGATAACTCTATCGATGAGGCCTTGGCGGGATTTGCTAGTCATATTCAGGTCTTTATTGAGCCAGATGACTCTATCACGGTTGTTGATGATGGACGTGGTATCCCTGTTGATATTCAAGAAAAGACAGGCCGTCCTGCCGTTGAAACTGTCTTTACCGTTCTTCACGCTGGAGGTAAATTTGGCGGTGGCGGATACAAGGTTTCAGGTGGACTCCACGGTGTAGGTTCATCCGTTGTAAATGCTCTTTCTACTCAGTTGGATGTTCGTGTTCACAAAAATGGAAAAATCCATTACCAAGAATACCGTCGTGGACATGTTGTTGCTGACCTTGAGGTGATTGGAGATACTGATAAAACAGGTACAACCGTACACTTTACTCCAGACCCAGAGATTTTTACAGAAACAACAACCTTTGATTTCGATAAATTAAACAAACGTATCCAAGAACTCGCCTTTCTGAATCGTGGCCTTCAAATCTCCATCACTGACAAGCGTGAGGGACTTGAACAAACAAAACACTACCACTACGAAGGTGGGATTGCGAGCTATGTTGAGTATATCAATGAAAACAAGGATGTCATTTTTGAAAAACCAATCTACACTGATGGAGAAATGGATGATATCACAGTTGAAGTAGCCATGCAGTACACAACTGGTTACCATGAAAATGTCATGAGTTTCGCCAATAACATTCATACTCATGAAGGTGGAACCCATGAGCAAGGGTTCCGTACAGCCCTAACTCGTGTCATTAACGACTACGCTCGTAAAAACAAACTCCTCAAAGACAATGAAGATAATCTAACAGGTGAGGATGTCCGTGAAGGATTGACTGCTGTTATCTCTGTGAAGCATCCGAATCCTCAGTTTGAAGGGCAAACGAAAACTAAACTTGGAAATAGTGAAGTTGTCAAGATTACCAACCGACTCTTTAGTGAAGCATTTTCAGACTTCCTGATGGAAAATCCTCAGATTGCTAAGCGTATCGTTGAAAAAGGGATTCTGGCAGCTAAGGCGCGTGTCGCAGCCAAGCGTGCGCGTGAGGTTACTCGTAAGAAATCTGGTTTAGAGATTTCAAACCTTCCAGGGAAATTAGCAGATTGTTCCTCAAACAATCCAGCTGAAACTGAACTTTTCATCGTCGAAGGAGATTCAGCAGGAGGTTCTGCAAAGTCTGGTCGTGACCGTGAATTCCAAGCGATTTTACCAATTCGCGGTAAAATCCTTAACGTAGAAAAAGCTAGCATGGATAAGATCCTTGCCAATGAGGAAATTCGCAGTCTTTTCACAGCTATGGGGACAGGATTTGGTGCTGAATTTGATGTCAGCAAGGCACGTTACCAAAAACTCGTTATCATGACGGATGCCGATGTCGATGGAGCCCATATCCGTACCCTCTTGTTAACCTTGATTTATCGTTATATGAAACCCGTTTTAGAAGCAGGTTATGTTTATATCGCTCAACCACCAATTTACGGTGTTAAGGTCGGTAGTGAAATTAAAGAATACATCCAACCTGGGGCAGATCAAGAAATCCGTCTCCAGGAAGCCTTGGCTCGCTATAGTGAAGGTCGTTCCAAACCAACTATTCAGCGATATAAAGGTCTCGGAGAAATGGATGATCATCAGCTTTGGGAAACAACTATGAATCCTGAACACCGTCTCATGGCACGTGTATCAGTTGATGATGCTGCAGAAGCAGATAAAATCTTTGATATGCTCATGGGTGACCGTGTAGAACCACGTCGAGAATTTATCGAAGAAAATGCTGTTTACAGTACACTTGACGTCTAAAAAAATTTGGAAATAGTTCCCATGGTTTGAAAAATATGATATAATCATTACAATTGTTTCAAGTATAAAAAGGAGTTTGATATGTCTGATAATCTGTTGATTATTACTATGATTGCAATCGCGGCTCTTCTGATTATTGCATATGTTGTGGCAGTTATGTTACGTAAACGCAATGAAAAGAGGCTCGCAGTATTAGAAGAAAGAAAGGAAGAATTATATAACCTTCCAGTTAACGATGAAGTAGAAGCTGTTAAAAATATGCATCTGATTGGTCAAAGTCAGATTGCATTTAGAGAGTGGAATCAAAAATGGGTGGACCTATCTCTTAATTCATTTGCGGATATTGAGAATAACCTGTTTGAAGCAGAAGGTTACAATAATTCATTTCGCTTTTTGAAAGCTCAACACAAAATTGATCAAATCGAAAGCCAGATTACCCTTATCGAAGAAGATATTGCTTCCATTCGAAATGCTTTGGCAGATCTAGAAAAACAAGAATCCAAAAATAGTGGTCGTGTCTTGCATGCTTTAGATTTATTTGAAAGCCTACAGAAATCGGTCGTGGAAGATTCTGAGAAATATGGTCAAGCACTCCTTGAAATTGAAAAACAAATTGAGAACATCCAATCAGAATTTTCTCAATTTGTGACTCTAAACTCTTCAGGAGATCCAGTTGAAGCAGCAGGAATTTTGGATAATGCGGAAAACCATATTCTCGCTTTGACACATATCGTAGAGAGAATTCCGGCAATTGTTACTAAACTAACTACTGAACTCCCTGATCAACTTGAAGATCTAGAGGCTGGCTATCGTAAGTTGCTTGATGCCAACTATCACTTTGTAGAAACTGACATTGAATCACGTTTGCAGTTGTTGTATGAAGCCTTGAAAAATAACCAAGAAAATATTAAAAAATTGGAATTGGACAATGCTGAATATGAAAATACTCAAATTCAAGAAGAAATCAATGCTCTCTATAATATTTTCACACGAGAGATTGCTTCTCAAAAAGTTGTTGAAAACTTGTTGTCAACACTTCCAACCTACCTTGACCACTTAAAAGACAATAATCAAGTCTTGGTGAAAGATATCGAGCGTTTGAGCAAGACATACTTGATGGCTGAGAGTGATGTAAATCATGTTCGTCGTCTTCAAGTGGATTTGGATTCCCTAGAACTTACAGTTAGCGATTTGACTTCAGAACAAGAGGAATATTCAGAAGCTTACTCTGTATTGGAAGAACGTTTAGAAAATGTTCAAGCTACATTAAAAGAAATTGAAGATGATCAAGTTTCAGTGAGCGAACGTCTAGTACAGATTGAAAAAGATGATGTTAATGCTCGTCAAAAGGCAAATGTTTACGTCAATCGCCTTCACACGATCAAGCGCTACATGGAAAAGAGAAATCTTCCAGGAATCCCACAGAACTTCTTGAAATTGTTCTTTGCTGCTAGTCATAGTACTGAAGATTTGATGGCAGAGTTGGAACAGTCACAAGTCAACATTGAGTCTGTCAATCGTATCCTAGAAATCGCGTCACATGATATGGAAGTTTTGGAAACAGAAACATATAGTATCGTGCAATATGCTACCTTGACAGAACAGTTGCTTCAATATTCTAACCGCTACAGATCATTTGATGAAGGGATTCAACAAGCCTTCCATGAATCTTTAGAAATCTTTGAAAATGCCTTTGATTATCAAGCATCTTTTGAAAAGATTTCCCAAGCTTTGGAAGTTGCTGAACCAGGAGTAACAAATCGCTTTGTTTCTTCATATGAAAAAACAAGAGAAATCATTCGATTTTAATCAAGTGAAGGCGGTGGGACAGAAATCGATAGACAAAGTCTTGATTTCGTA
>NZ_JVKV01000114.1 GCF_001072375.1 Streptococcus pseudopneumoniae | reverse complement strand
TCAAATTCTGGAACTTCTACGACTGGAGCTGGCTCGTCACCTGCTGTCCCAATTGCATCTGTGTATTCTGGCAACTCATGCTTGGCAGCTTCAGCAGCATTGACACCACCCTCAAATTCTGGAACTTCTACGACTGGAGCTGGCTCGTCACCTTTGCTAGTAGTAATGACAGGTTTGACCTTAACTTCAACAATTCGATCTTGCGCCTCAGTCGTATCTGTATGAACAGTTGTACGGTTAGATCCTAGAACCTCAACATAATCAACTCTTTCACCCTTCTTACCTTCTGAGATTACACGACGTTCATCTTGAGCTAAATCATTATTTTCACGGATGATTTCTTTAAATAGAATCGGAGTCTTCACAACTTCTAGACTTGGTCGTTCGAGAACAGGACTTTGGTCGCCTTCTTCAGGAACTATACGGTGACTAGGTTTGAAGTGAATACGATATTCCTTGACAAGACTACCATCCTTAGCAAGAAGACGAACAAGGCTAGGAAGATTATCCTGACTAGACTCAACAACCGTTGTCACACCGTGACCACTTGCTTGAGCAGTCACCTGTGGTTTAGTTCCATTTAAGTTCACTGTATAATCTGAAACCTCAGGATCAAAGTTTTCTAATGCTTTTCCAGCAACCGAAATGGATACTGAAGGAGTTTCCTCATCTCTTGCTTTAGCAGGAGAGTAAGCACTAAACTCGACCATTGCTAGACCATTAGTTGTAGATTTACGAGTCATACGTGCTCGAATAGCTGTTGTCTGAATCGGATCAAAGGTAAATTCAATCGGCTTACCAGCTACGATTTCTCCAGATGCCTTATAAGGAATTTCTTGCCAATTTTCTGCCTTGTTAAATGGATGATACGCATTCTCTTCATAGCGAGAAATAGTGCTTGGTTCTGTATAGGCAGGCCCAACATATCTTTCTAATACCATTGTCGCTGGTGCGTCTGTTCCACTGTCTTTAAAGAACTGAATAGCTACTTTTCCAACAGACTGAGGTGTAATCTGACCATTCTTCTTAAAGAGAATTCCCACAGATGTTTCTTGGTCCTTCGGAGTACGAGACCAGTTAGTCCAACGTCCATCCTCGTTAAAGTGACCATCGTTGATATAGAAAATTTTATCCCGAGAAGCTGCTTGTGTATCATTTGTAGTAGACGCAAAGGCTTTAGAATCTGTCGCATTATTGCTTGGATTTTCTGAGATGACTTGATTACCTTTTGTAACAACTGTTACTTGCATCTTGGTTATTAAGTCTGTTCCTAGAACATGACCAAGCACTTCAAAGTTACCTTCTTGGGCAGTCGCATGTTCTGGAATTGCATCCCATTGGACAGCAAGGTTAGCTTTAACCCAGCCAGTTTGTGATGGATAGTAGACTGTTACTTCGGCAGGCAATTGAAGTTGATCGCCAACATTCAAGGTCTGGGCACTATTTTCCGCAGCTACTGGTTGTGTTGACTCTTTTTCGTCATCACGGAAGATACGATATTCTTTCAGAACAGTTCCATCCTCAGCTTTCAAGATAAGACGTGTCGCACCTTTTTCACTTGTTGCAGGAACAACCGTTACCAAACCGTTGTTGCTGGCTGTGGCAGTGATTTCCTTGCTTGCTTGAGGAATATAATAATCTGTCTTAGATGGATTGAAATGCTCGAGTTTCTTGCCATCTACTTGGATAGAAATTTCTGAGCTGGTAGCACTTGGAACCTTACTTCCTAAAATAGTGATTTCTGTTAAACCAACACCAGCCTTTCCATCTGCCTTCTTCATACGCATACGAACAGCATAAGTTTCAACCTTATCAAATGTAAAGTGGTTTGTTTGACCTGCAGATAATTGTCCTGGAGCTTTAAGATGTTCAACTTCTTTCCAGTTGGCAGCATTGTTGAATGGATGCTTGGTATCACGCTGAGCATGATTGACATCGTCTGGAAGATCTGGAACTTCTTGACCGACATAGTATTCAATAACATATTCTTTTGGAAGTCCGATAGCTCCGTCTGTGTAGAAATCAACGGAAAGATTATCGACAAAGCGTTTGGTCAAATCACCTGAATTACCAAACAAGATAGACGCCCAATCATTATCTGTACCTGTTTGCCATGTAGTCCATCGATTCTTAACATCTGTATTGGCTCTTGAAACTGTCAAGTCGTTCAGGGTACTTGCCGAATCATCCCCACCCGTATTGGATACAATAGCAGCTGGCAATTGAGAACCAGTCCACTGTTTAGAGATATTATTTCCAGCAACAACTTGACTAGAAACACGAACATGGGCCTTGGTAGTCAGATGGCTACCCACTAATTGACCCTTGATTTCATAGATACCTTCAGTCTGACTAAAGTTCTCAGGAACCTTGTCCCAAAGGACATCTTTATAGACAGTTGTTCCATTAGAATGATAAGCACGAACACTAGCAGGTAATTGAACAGTTTCACCCTTAGGAAGAGTGAGGCTGATTTCTTCAGCAACCTGCAAACCTTCAACAGTTACATTGGCAAGAGCCTCAATATCTGTTCCTTCTACATGACCTTTAAGGGTAAAGCTATGATAGTAACCAAGTTCTTTGGCATCCACCTTGTCCCAAGTTACAGCTACCTTACGAGGCAAGCCCTTATCAAATTCTGCTCCGATTTGATCAGGCAAATTCGGTTGCTGATTGATATCTGTAGAGATAGAAACAGGATGTAGCTTGACAATTTTCTTATCTACTGTATTTTCTTTTATCACAAGTTCAGTTGCTACAGACTGAGTCTTATCAGTTTGATTGTCAATACGAGGAGTGAGGGTTACACTACCTTTCGTGTAAAGAAGCAAGTTCTGGCCGTTCACTTCAAGATGTCCACCATCAGCTGACTTAGCTTCTAAATGGATATCTGACGCTGAAAATTCAGTTTGTGAACCATCTTCGTAGTGCCCAATGACATGATAAGGGAGAACTTGGTCTTCTGTTGCAGTCTCTTTTCCTTCAACGCTTACTTCCAAGCGTGTCAAGGCAGGCGCTTCTTTCACAAACTGAATCAAATAAGTTTGAATCAATTCACCCTTTTGGTTACTCAAGAACACAGAAGCCTGATAATCATTGGCAGCTGAGGCTTGTTGAACTGTTACCTGATAGCCTGTTGTCTGTGCTCCAACACTTGGGATTTTTGCAGTATAAGGAAGGGATACTCGGTAGTAGGTCTTTCCAGACTCAAAGTCAGCGAGAGCCTTGTCACCAACAGTGAGACCTGTAACAGTATTTTCTGTTTCCTTATCACTTGCGATAAAGGTTGCTGTCACCTCGTAGTCATTGCCTTCCAATTTACCAGTTGCTTCAGTACGTCCACCTTCTTTTTTCAAGGCATCAGGATCTTTCAAGGTCCAAGAAACGACATCCGCATCAACCAAGTTACCATCTGATAAAACAGCCGTTACAGTTTTATCCAAATCTTCTGCTGCTGTTCCCACTGGGACTGTTGCTACTTTTGGCAACCACTTATCAAGCGCAACTACCTTGACAAGGGCTTCAGCCTTGGCTTCGAGTCCTTCCACACTACCAAGGACTTTTTTCTCACCAGCACTTGAAAGGAGATCTTCTGGGATGTCCCAAGTCACAGCTTTTTCTTCGACACTACCATCGCTATAAATAGCTGTCACAGTCTCTGGCAATTTAGGATTTTCACTGACATCAGTTCTTGCCTTCACAGGGGCAAAAGCGACAAAATGGCGATTTTCTTTCTTGCCTGAAACGGTTGTGACTGTTGCCTGATCAGAGGCTAAACCTGCAGAATCCGCATATAGGGTGAATTTGCCTTCTTTTTCAGTAGATTTTACAATGACAACACCTTTACCATTGAAGGCTTTTCTTTGCCATGTACCATCTTTCTGAGCTTTATAACGTTCACGGCTAGCTTGTTCTCCATTGTCTACACCGACGATTTGCCCTTGCCCATGAAGATTGAAATGAACAAGATTATTAGCAGTTGGCACAACATTACCGTCTTCATCAACGATTTCATAATGGATATAAGACAAATCTTTGCCATCTGCAGTGATAACATGTTCTTCCTTGGTGAGACGAACTCTAGCTGGCTCCCCTGCTGTTGTCACACTATCACGCGCAATCTCTTTACCATTTTCATCACGAGCAATAGCTGTTAAGGTACCTGGTTTATAGTCCACCAACCACTCAAGATACAATTCACTTGGTTTAGCTCCCTCGTGATAAGGGCGACCATCTTCAGTTGTTTTCTTAACAAATTCTTTCTTACCGAGGAACTCATTGTTCAAGAACAATTCTACACTAGCGGCATTTGAGAAGGTCCGAACTGGAACCTTACCATTGACCAGCATATTACGTTCCTTGAGCGTTTCTTCAGTCCAATTCCAGTGAGGCATGATGCGAACAGTTGGTTTTTCTTTGGCACTATACCATTCACTACGGTAGAGATAGAAATCATTCTTAGGCAAGCCTGCCGTATCAATGATACCAAAGTAAGAGCTTTTTACTGGTGTGTTATCTTGGTTATGCCATGGTGTTGGTTCACCGATATAGTCAAAACCAGTCCAGATGAACTGACCTGCATAGCCAGCACGATCACGGTCAAAAGTCCAAGATTCAGTAGCTGTTCTACCCCAGGCTACACGGTCATTACCATAGTCTGATTGTTCATAGTGACGATTTGGGCGATTGTCGTGCCAGAGTAAATGAGCAGGATCAAAATAAGAATCTCGAGTTCGAGTCGCTGAAGAGGTTTCAGAACCATAAATCAACCAATCTGGATGTTCCTTACGAACCGCATCATAATTCCGTTCCCCATAGTTCATACCAACAGCATCCATGATTGCTGCTAATTCTAAGAACAAGCCGCTTGATCTACGACTGAATTTGTTTTCACCCATGGTCACATAGCGTTCTGTATCGATTGCTTTGATGATTGCTTTCAAACGCTTAGCTGTTTCTAGCGAACGCTCACCGCCATCTGCTTCATCCACTTCGTTACCGAGTGACCACATGACGATGGATGGATTATTTTTATCACGTTCAACCATGGTTCTAAGGTCAAAATCAGACCACTTCTCACCCTTCTTAGCTTCTGGGTGAGTTGCATCTTGGTCAAAGAAACGTCCATAGTCATACGTTTTCTTGCCACGATACCAAGTATCAAAGGCTTCTTCTTGAACCAAAAGTCCTAGATTTGCAGCAGCGTCGAGCAACTGTGGACTTGCTGGATTGTGGGTTGTACGGATAGAGTTAACTCCCATATCTTTCAGGAGTTTTAATTTACGATAGGTTGCCTTATAGTTTTCCTCTGCCCCCAAGGCACCGTTATCATGGTGGATACTAACTCCATGGAATTTCATTCTCTCACCGTTCAGAGAGAAGCCTTCTTTGGCTGTCCAGTTGAAATAACGATAACCAAAAGTATCTTCTGTAACATCAACTAGCTGACCTTCTTTATAAACCTTGGTTTTCAGAACATAGAGCTGAGGATGGTAGCTTTTGGTTGTCCAGAGGGTTGGCTTATTAACCAAAATCGTTTGCTTAAAGTCAGCTGTCTCATTTTCTGCTAGACTCTTAGTTACAGAACGAACCAAATCTGAAACAGCCTTACCTTCCTTAGTAAAAATCTGTTGCTCCACAAATACCTTGGCTAAAGTTTTGGCAGTATTTTTGATCTTGCTTTGGATTTGTGTTTCAACGTTGCCATCTTTTTGTTCAGCTAGTTTTGGAGTTGTGATATGATTTCCATTTTCAGCTACCTGCACCTTGTCGCGATAGCTTAAAGTCACATCGCGATAGATACCACTTCCTGAGTACCAACGACTACTTGGCTGCTTATTGGTAACTTGGACAGCAATGGTATTTTCACTACCATCTTTATTTAAAAATTCAGTAATATCGTATGAAAAATGATTGTAACCACTTGGATAATGACCTACAAATTTACCATTTACATAGACTTTAGAGTCCATGTAGACACCATCAAAGTTGATCCGAACATCCTTATCCTTAGCAGCTTCGTCAACCGTGAAGGTCTTGCGATACCAGGCAGTACCACCGTTTAATTGACCACCTTCATTTCGGGCAGGAGACTTGTGATCAAAATCAAAATAGATACTCCAGTCATGAGGAAGGTTCAACTTAGACCAATCATGAACATCTACATCTTTCTTAGAAAAGTCACCTTGAGCGTTTAGTTTAAAATACCAGTCTTTGTTGAAATTCTGTTTTCTTTCTTCAAGGAGTTGATTTTCTTTTTCCTTCCCTTTTGTAGCTTGAGGCGATTCACTTGCAGAAGCTTTTTCTTCCTTGCTTTTATCATCCGTTACAGGTTTATTCTGATTAGTTGTATCAGTATGTTCTTCTCGAACTGCTGACTTTTCAGGACTTCCTTCTGAAACTGTAGCCTCTTTCCCATTCGCTTCAGCAGCAGGTTTTGCAGTTTTTTCAACTTTGTCTTCTTTAGGGCTGACTACTTCTGCTTCCTTTTCTTCCTTAGGACTTGTTGCCTCAGTCACCTTTTCTTCAGTTGCTGGTTTTGCGGATTCAACCGCATCATTTCCTTCTTTTTCAGTAGCGGAATTTTGTGGGCCATTTTGCTCAGCTTTTGCAATGGCTGCAGCAAGATCATCTGGAAGCTTATCTAAAGGTTGAACTTGATGAATCGTTTCCTCGCTGGGACTTGCTGCTTCGGTTTCAGCTGCTTGAGCCACCTGAAGACCAAATATACTAGCTCCAATCATAACTGAAGCCGCACCAATGGCAAATTTACGAATACTATAATGACACCGTCTTTCAAAAAATCTCTTATCCATTATTGTTCCTTTCCAATATTCTAGTAAGCGATTACATTTTACTCCAAAAAATAAACCTCCCTCTAGACGCTTACTTATTTTATCCATATAAACATTGATGCTTTTAATATATCAAAATGGTAGAGCTTTTTCAATAATTTGTAGAAATTTTACTGTAATTTTATTAAAAGAAGTGCAAGAAAAAACAAGTTCATTTTTTAGAACTTGTTTCTTCACTATATAAAATCAATGCTTGTATTATCTATCCAAACTACGCAATGCAGCCTGATAAGTCTGCTCCATCAGCATGGTAATGGTCATAGGCCCAACTCCACCAGGTACAGGTGTGATATGGCTAGCGATTGGCGCAACAGCATCATAGTCAACATCGCCACAGAGCTTGCCATTTTCATCTCGGTTCATCCCCACATCAATGACAACCGCCCCAGGTTTGACAAAATCAGCAGTCACAAACTTAGCACGACCGATTGCTACGACAAGAATATCGGCTTTAGAAGCTACCTTGGCAAGATTATGTGTTCGTGAGTGGGTCAAGGTTACAGTTGCATTCTTAGCTAATAACAACTGGGCCATTGGTTTCCCGACAATATTAGAACGACCAATAACAACCGCATTCTTACCTTCTAGTTCAATCCCATACTCGTGAAACATTTCCATGATGCCAGCTGGAGTTGAAGGGATCATAACTGGATGACCAGACCAAAGGCGCCCCATATTGAGCGGATGAAAACCATCCACATCCTTTTCTGGATCAATAGCCAATAAAACAGCTTCTTCATCGATGTGTTTTGGTAAGGGTAACTGGACCAAAATACCATGCCAAGCTGGATCGTGATTGTATTTGGCAATCAAGTCCAACAATTCCTCTTGGGTAATGTTTTCAGGAACTCGCACGACTTCACTTTGGAAACCTGCAGCTATCGCTGAACGTTCCTTGTTACGAACGTAAACCTGACTGGCTGGATTGTCCCCAACCAAAATAACCACCAAACCAGGAACCAAACCTGTCTCTTCTTTCAATTTTGCAGTCTTATCAGCCAATTGTCCTTGGAGCTTGGCTGCTAAAGCCTTGCCATCAATAATCTGTGTCATGTGTTTTCTCTTTTCTAACAAATATCTTCTATTATATCAAAAAAATACTTGTCCCTCTAACACTTCTTACCTAAGAGACCTTATAGTCTGAAACTATAAGAAAAAGCCCAGTTGGAGGACTAGTCACTCTCTTACTGGAGGATAAAAGAACTCCACAGAATAAAGATATTATTTTTTGATTCTGCATCAAAAATAATGTATAGTATAAGTAAAGGAAGTCTTACAAAAAAGGAGGATAATCATGTCAATCTTTCATAAATGTATAATATTTTTTATATTTCTTATACTAGCACTATACTCTGATAAGCTTTTCAAAAAGAACCACCAAGTTTGGAAAATTATTTTCGCAGTATTAGGCATACTTACAAGCATTAGCTTCTTATTTTAACTATAAAAAGTAGGAGTCAGTATTTTATGATTCCTACTTTTTATTTATAACTTTAATCTAAACTGAGTAAAGAAGTTTTGCTATACTTGTCGAACTATCCACCTAAGAAAAAGTCGAAATGGATATAAATTTACAACTCTTACAAAACCTTACTCAAGAAATCCTTGGTTCTTTGTTCTTGGGTTTGTTCAAAGACTTGCTCTGGAGTTCCATCTTCGACAACAACACCGTCAGCCATAAAGATGACGCGGTCTGCCACTTCACGCGCAAAGCCCATCTCATGCGTCACGATGACCATGGTCATACCTGACTTGGCAAGTTCTTGCATAACCGCTAGTACTTCCCCTACCATTTCTGGGTCTAGGGCAGAAGTCGGTTCATCAAAAAGTAGGACATCTGGTTCCATGGCAAGACCACGAGCAATAGCGATACGTTGTTGCTGCCCACCAGACAAACTTTGTGGATAAGCATCTGCCTTATCTGGTAAACCAACCTTTTCCAAGAGCTCATGCGCTCTCTTCTCAGCAACTTCCTTACTTTCCCCTTTGGTCTTGATAGGAGAAAGCGTGATGTTATCCTTCACTGTCATATTGGGGAAGAGATTGAACTGTTGGAAAACCATTCCCATCTTTTCACGCATGGCAAAGAGGTCGTTTTTCTTATCTGTAATGTCTACTCCTTCAAAGATAACCTTTCCTTTTGTCGCTTCTTCGAGGAGATTCATAGAGCGAAGGAGGGTTGACTTACCGCTACCAGATGGTCCGATAATCACCACAACTTCCCCTTTTTTGATTTCAAGATCAATTCCTTTTAAAACTTCATTCTTCCCAAAGTTTTTATGAAGGTTTTCAATTTTTATAAGCGTTTCAGTCATTATTTTTTCTCTCCTTGTCCCATACGATTTTCAAAAGCTTTCAAGGCTAGTGTCAAGATAGAGGTCATAATCAAGTAGTAAAAGGCTGCAAATAAGAGTGGAGTTAAAGGCAAGTAGGTGGTTGTTGACACCGTTGTAGCTCCATTCCACAATTCCATGACACCGATTGCTGACAAGAGTGAACTATCCTTGATAATGGTAATAAACTCATTCCCCAAGGCTGGCAAGATATTCTTGATAGCCTGTGGCAAGATGACATAGCGCATGGCATTTTTAGGACGAATCCCTAGAGAGTAAGCCGCCTCTAATTGACCTTTAGGTACTGCATTGATACCAGCACGAACTGTTTCTGATACATAGGCACCACTATTCATAGAGATAATGATAATACCTGGAATCAAACGTGAAAAATCAACTCCCAAAACTCCAATCTGAATTGTCGGAGCATTGATATGCATAAGAGCAAAAGCAATCATGATCTGTACCATCATAGGTGTTCCACGGAAAATCCATATATAAACATTGGCAAGCCAAGCTATGGGCTTTATTTTAGAACGTTGAGCAAAAGCCAAGACTACCCCTAAAATTGTCCCCAAAAAGACAACCAAAACAGAGATCAAGACTGTTACAAGAGCACCATAGTTAAAATATGGCAGATATTTAGGTAAAAAAGAAAAATTCATAAATCCACTACTTTCTAATTTCTAACTTAAAACTTGTATGAGTATAACATGTTTTGAATAAAAATGCAATATTTTTCCTTTTATTTTCAATAAAATTTCAAAGAAAACAGAAATAGCGAGAAATCTTAGTTTTTTCTAGTCAAGTGGATACTCTTTATGGTAAAATAGTAACGATAAGAAATGGAGGAGAATCAAAATGGAATCACATTTGGTTAGAATCATCAACCGCCTAGAAGCAATGACAAAAGATGGTGGTAACTTAAAACGTAACTTTGAGCGCGAGGGAGTTGTTGTAGCTGAAGTTGCTTTTAACCATGATGAAGAAAATGGCCCAATCTTTACACTTCGTGATGTTGAAGCTCGTGAAACATATACTTTTGACAGCATCGACTTGATTGCGATGGAAATTTACGAACTTCTATACTAATAATAGATATACAGAGGTTGGGACAAAAGATCCCGACCTCACTTTTTATTAGCAATC
>NZ_JVKV01000113.1 GCF_001072375.1 Streptococcus pseudopneumoniae | reverse complement strand
AAAGGCACGCAAGAAGAAGGCCACGAAGGCGAATCTTTGGTTCAACCAGAGTTGCCAGCTTACACCGGCGAGATTACAGCTAAAGGCACGCAAGAAGAAGGCCACGAGGGTGAATCCCTAGTTCAGCCAGAATTACCAGAGTATAAAGTAGCTGAAGCAACTATCACGGAAACTGAAACTGTAGAAGTTCCATATACAAAGGAGTATGTAGCTGATGATACTCGTTACACTGATGAAGAAACAGTGATTCAAAACGGTCAAGCAGGAAGTCAGCTAATTCACCGCGTTTATAAAACTGTTAATGGTCAAAAAGTTGGGGACCCAATCAGCACAAGTACAGAAACTGTTAAGGCTCCAGTAAACGAAAAAATTAGTCGTGGTACCAAGGCTATTGAAGGTCAAGTTGAAGAAGTTTCATTTGAAGAAATTCCTTTCGAGACAAGAACAGAAGTAGACAGCACTCTTCCGAAGGGAACAGAAGTTGTTGCTCAAGCTGGTCAAAACGGTAAGAAAAAGATTACCAAAGTCTATAAGACTCTTAAGGGCGTGAAAACCGCAGATGCTCCAACGATTTCAGAGGAAGTTGTTGAAGCAGTTCAAGATCGTATCATCAAAAAAGGTGATCAAATCCTGACTGAGCCAACGTTGACCCTCACTCATATAGATAAAGAAGAGTTAGAGCGTAGTGCCAAAGTTCGTTACCAATTGGTCAAACCAACAGGTGTAACCATTAAATCTCTTGAAGTTGTCTTGAAAGATGGTGATACTAGCCTTCAAACAGTCAATATGTCTGAAGGAGACCTGACTGCAAATCTTACAAACTTGAAGTATTACAAGGACTACAAGATTGCGACCAAGATGGTTTACGATCGTGGAAATGGGAATGAAGAAGTAGTTCTCACGGAAGAACCACTAAGACTCGACCTCAAAAAAGTCGAAGTCAAAAACATCAAGGAAACCAGCCTTATCAGTGTTGATGACCAAGGTGTAGAAACTGATAATAGTCTCTTGTCAGCTAAACCATCAGATGTTAAACCTTATTACTTGAAAGTGACAACTCATGATAACAAGGTGACAAAACTTGCTGTTGATAAGATTGAAGAAGTCACAGTTGATGGTAAAGCATTGTTCAAAGTCACTGCTAAAGCACCAGACCTAGTTCAACGTAACTCAGATAATCAGTTTACAGAGGAATATGTCCATTACTTTGCTAAACCAAAAGCCCATGAAGGTGATGTTTATTACGATTTCAATGACCTTGTAAAAGCAATGCAGGCCAATCCTACTGGTACCTTTAAGCTTGGTAGCAGTATGAATGCAAGTAACGTACAACCAGCTGGCAAGTCTTATGTAACCAATGCCTTCAAGGGAACATTGGAAAGTACAGAAGGTAATAAATTTGCCATCCATAACATTACGAGACCATTGTTTGGTAACATTGAAGGTGGTACTGTCAAGAATCTCTTGCTTGAAAATGTCAACATTGACATGCCTGGATTTGATCGAGTAGCACCAATCGCAAATGTTATTAAAAATAATGCGACTGTCGAAAATGTTAAAGTAACAGGTAATGTTATCGGGGGCAACGATGTAGCTGGTATTATCAATAAAATTGATGGTAGTGGTAAGGTAAGTAATGTTGCCTTTATCGGTAAGATTCACGCTGCTGGAAATAAAGGTTGGTACTTAGCAGGTGTTCTAGGTGAAAACTGGAAAGGTATCGTAGAAAAAGCCTACGTTGATGCTGAAATTACTGGTAACAAGGCAAAAGCTGCAGGATTAGTTTATTCTTCTCAAAATGGTGGAAATAACAATACACTAGGAAGAGAAGGTGTTCTCAGAAATTCAGTTGCTAAAGGTTCTATCGAGCTGAAAGAAGCTGTTCAATCTGGTGGCTTGCTGGGTACCAACTGGGCCTTGGGTGCTATTGAAGACAACATCACCATGATGAAAGTCAAAACAGGTGAGATGGTCTTCGGTCACTCGGATATTGACGCCGATGATTACTTCACGTATTCAAGAACAAAACGTAACTTCAGTGTTGAGGGTGTAAGTGAGGGTAATAAATCTTACAAGAATTCTCGTAAGATTCCTAGCATCTCACAAGAAGAAGCTGACAAGAAGATTGAAGCAATGGGAATCACTGCTGATAAATTTGAAAGCACCAAACCTGTTGAAGACAAACTCAATAACATTGTCAACAAAGCTGATCAATACAAAACAATCGATGGTTACGACGTTTCTCGTGAACTTGCCTACCGTAATATCGAAAAATTGCAACCATTCTACAATAAAGAGTGGATCGTAGACCAAGGAAACAAATTGGCTGCAGGAAGTCCTCTCTTGACCAAGGAAGTCTTGTCTGTTACTGCCATGAAGGGCAATGTCTTTGTGACAGAATTAGCTGACGCTGACCATATTATGGTTCATTATGGTGATAAGACCAAAGACATCTTTACTGTTTCACCGAAAGACTCTAAGGTCAAACAAGTGAAAGAGTACAGCATTGCTGAACTTGGAGAAGTTGTTTACACTCCGAACATGGTTGACAAAGACCGTAGTGATCTCATCACTGATATCGTTGAAAAATTAAGCCCAGTAGAATTGCAATCAGATCCTATCTACACACACCTAGGTAGAACAGGACCAAATAAAGTTAACGCTATAAAAGATCTTTACCTAGAAGAAAGCTTCAAAGAAGTCAAGGATAATCTGGCTAAATTTGTGAAACAGTTGCTTGAAAATGAAGACCATCAATTAAACACAGATGAAGCTGCAAAACGTGCCTTGATCAAGAAGATTGATGACAACAAGGCTGCTGTTCTTCTTGGTTTGTCTTACCTCAATCGTTACTACGGAGTTAAGTTTGATAACTTCAATATCAAGCAACTCATGTTGTTCAAACCAGACTTCTATGGTAAAAATGTCAATGTGTTAGACTTCTTGATCAAGATTGGTTCCAAAGAAAATAACATTAAAGGTGATAGAACTTTAGAAGCTTATCGCGAAACTATCGGTGGAGTTATCGGTATAGGCGAGTTAAACAGTTTCTTAGACTATAATATGCGTCTATTCACAGAAGACAAAGATCTAAATGATTGGTTCATTAAAGCAACTAAAGATAATGTCTATATCGTGGAACCAAAAACAACAACTCCTGAGTTTGCTGATAAGAAACACAGAGCCTATGAAGGATTAAACAACGATATGCACGGTAAGATGATCTTGCCACTCTTGAACTTGAAAGATGCTCATATGTTCTTGATTTCAACTTACAATACAATGGCTTATAGTTCATTTGAGAAATATGGTAAGTATACTGAAGCAGAACGTAATGCTTTCAAAGCTGAAATTGATAAGGTTGCGAAAGGACAACAAAATTATCTAGACTTCTGGTCACGTCTATCAATCGATAAAGTTCGTAATCAACTCTTGAAGAGCAACAATATGGTTCCAACCCCTGTTTTAGATAACCAAAACTATAAAGATATTAGTACTGATAAATACGGTCACACTAATAGTGGTAAAGATGTTGCTCCTATTCGTGAATTATACGGACCTACAGGACGTTACCATGCAACAGACTGGCGTATGGGAGCGGTAGCTCGTGTTTATGCCAATCCATATAAAGATGACTCTGTCTTCTTCATGGTTACCGATATGATTAGTGACTTTGGTATTTCAGCCTTTACCCACGAAACAACTCACGTAAATGACCGTATGGTCTACTTGGGTGGTTCAAGACACCGTGAAGGTACTGATTTGGAAGCATTCGCACAAGGTATGCTCCAATCTCCTGCTGAATCTAGTACAAACGGAGACTTTAAAGCTCTAGGATTGAACATGGCCTACGAACGTCCAAATAATGGAAACCAATGGTACAACACCAATCCAAATGACCTTAAATCTCGTGAAGAAATTGATCGTTACATGAAAGGCTTCAATGATACTCTCATGCTTCTTGATTACCTGGAAGGAGAGGCTGTCCTTAATAAAGCAAATCAAGATTTAAACAACGCTTGGTTCAAGAAGGTTGATAAGCAATATCGAGGAAATAACACCAAGAATCAATTCGATAAGGTTAGACCTTTAAGTGATGAGGAAAAAGCTATTCCTTTACGTACAGTAGATGACTTAGTAACCAATAACTTCATGACCAACCGTGGTCCAGGCAACAGAGTTTACAACCCAACTGACTTTGATTCTGCTTATGTCACTGTACCTATTACTGCAGGTATCTACGGTGGGAACACAAGTGAAGGTGCTCCTGGAGCGATGTCATTTAAACACAATACCTTCAGAATCTGGGGTTACTATGGCTACGAAAAAGGCTTCTTAAACTATGCTTCTAACATGCTAAAAGCTGAATCTAAAAAAGCTGGAAAAGATACTCTAGGTGATGACTTCATCATTAACAAGATTTCTGAAGGAAAATTCAACAATCTTGAAGATTGGAAGAAAGCATACTTCGACGAAGTAGTGACTAAGGCTAAAAAAGGAATTCAATCTATTGAAATTGATGGTAAAACATACAATAGCTATGAAGACTTGAAACGCGCATTTGCTGAAGCAGTTGATAAAGATAAGGCTACTCTAAGTAAGGGATCTGTTAAATTTGACAATACTGTTGCTTTGAAAGAGAAAGTCTTCAAGAAACTTCTTCAACAAACAGATAGCTTTAAAACTTCTATCTTTAAATAATCCAAAACTCTCATCTGCTTATCAGGTGGGAATTTTTATAATCAAGAAGCTTAATGATTTTCCAAACAGATTCTAAGTATTTTTAGCAAGGTAGGTATATAATAGAACTACAAAGTAAATATCTATATTCATATAACAAAAAAGAAGGTGATGAAGATGAAAACATGGCAAGCAACTGTATTGGTCTGCACTAGTTTGTTTTGTCTATCAGCTTGTAAAAATCAGACAACAAGCGAGGCTGATAAACAAAATGGAGACAAACAAGCGCAAGTTAGCTCTCAGGTAGCAAAAAACGGAGAAGCAGTTACAGACTTTGAACTCACGGGAGTTGATGGTAAAACTTATCGCCTATCAGATTATAAAGGCAAAAAGGTCTATCTCAAATTTTGGGCATCTTGGTGCTCTATTTGTCTAGCCAGCCTCCCTGATACCGATGAGCTGGCTAAAGAAGAAAGCGATGACTATGTTGTTTTGACAGTCGTTTCTCCTGGTCAAAAAGGCGAGCAAGCAGAAGAAGGCTTCAAGAAATGGTATCAGGGCTTGGACTATAAAGATTTACCAGTATTGTTAGACCCTTCGGGACAACTTTTGGCGAGTTACGGAGTTCGTTCTTATCCGACTCAGGCCTTTATTGATAAGGAAGGTAGACTCGTTAAGACCCAGCCAGGCTTTATGGACAAGGAAACTATTTTACAGACGCTAAAAAGCATAGTTTAGAGGCTCATCATGAATGATAAATTAAAAATAATTGTATTCATTGGAATCATCATTTGCATTATTATTGGATTTTTATTTCTTTTGGAAAAAAGGAGCGCAAGCTACACAGATACCACTCAAATCGAGAAGGCAGCAGTTAGTCAAGGACAAAAGGCCAAGAAAAAAACTGAGCCAAGTAAAGATGCTGACTTACATGAAATCTATCTAGCGGGAGGTTGTTTCTGGGGAGTCGAAGAGTATTTTTCACGAGTAGCGGGTGTGACAGATGCTGTTTCGGGCTATGCAAATGGTAGAGGAGAAACAACTCAGTATGAATTAATCGGCCAGACTGGACATGCTGAGACTGTTCATGTGACCTATGATGCCAATCAAATCTCTTTAAAAGAAATTTTGCTCCATTATTTCCGCATTATCAATCCAATCAGTAAGAATAAGCAGGGAAATGATGTAGGGACTCAGTACAGAACAGGAGTCTACTATACAGATGAGAAAGATTTAGAAGTCATCAATCAAGTTTTTGACCAAGTTTCTAAGAAGTACGACCAACCTCTAGCGGTTGAAAAGGAAGCCTTAAGAAACTTTATTGTGGCTGAGGACTACCACCAAGATTATCTCCAGAAAAACCCTAATGGATATTGTCATATCAATGTCAATCAAGCAGCCTATCCTGTTATTGATGCAAGTCAATATCCAAAACCGAGCGACGATGAATTGAAAAAACTTTTGTCTCCAGAGGAGTATGCAGTGACTCAAAATGGTCAAACAGAACGTGCCTTTTCAAATCGTTACTGGGATAAATTTGAAGCAGGTCTTTATGTGGATGTTGCGACTGGCGAACCTCTCTTTTCTTCGAAAGATAAATTTGAATCGGGTTGTGGTTGGCCAAGTTTTACCCAGCCGATCAGTCCAGATGTTGCGACCTATAAGGAAGACAAGTCATACAATATGGTCAGAACGGAAGTCAGAAGTCGAACAGGGAATTCTCACCTAGGACATGTCTTTACAGATGGACCTCAGGACAAGGGAGGTCTACGCTATTGTATCAATAGTCTATCCATCCATTTTATCCCAAAGGATCAAATGGAAGAAAAGGGCTATGGCTATTTGTTGGATTATGTTGAGTGATCTTGAGATTATTAAAAAGTGTTTACTAGAAATACATTTTAATTCATAAGAAGTGTAGAATTTGGATTTTAGAAGCGGTTGGGCAATTTAATCGAACGTGTTGGGATTACTCCCGTAAATCTTTCAATACTGAAAACAGGTAAGGCTAAAGCTATACGTTTTTCAATGATTGAAACTATCTACTAATAACTGGGTCGCTAACCAGGTGATATATTGGAGTATGTGCCAGACTAAAAAAGTGGATCAGCCAATGCTGATCCACTTTTTTATTTAAAAAATATCAATTTATCTCAAAAATATTTTGTAAAAAAATCAACAAAATATTATAATAAGATTATGAAAACGGAACAAAGGAGATGTCTTTAAGGACAAGAACAAAGCTGGTATGGAAGATAGAAAAAAGCTACAAAAATTTGCCATTCGAAAACTGAGCATGGGAGTGAGCTCGGTATTGATTGGACTTGCCTTTATTGGAGGAACACTTGAACCGAAACTGGTTCAGGCTGATGAAACCAAGCAAGTTTCCTTTCACTATTTAGCAGAATCGGAGTTGACAGCTGCTGAACGTGAACTCATTCATCATGAATTGCCACAAGATTTGAGCCAAGATAACTATTATCTAGTTTATCGCAAGCAGGGACAAGCCGTCTTACCTCAAACTGGATCTATCAGCTTCCCCTTGGCTGGTGTTGGTCTTTTGACTGCTAGTTTGGTGGTTTTCCTATTTTCAAAGAAAAAACCTTCTAAGATAGTTGGAGTGTTATTGATTGCTTCTGTAGGTAAGAGTTTATTACTACCTTATCAAGTATTTGCTTTTGAACACAAGGACTTGCTAGCTTATGATCAGACTAAAACCCTTGTGTCTGCAGATGGTTTCTCTCAAGGGATTATTGACATTAAAGGCTATGACTATATTGGCTATTTATTAGAGTCAGATTTAAGAGGAACAGGGCAAGATCTAACATCTAGTGAAAATTCAGAAATTCCTGCAAAACCAGTAAATCAAGCAGCTATTCATGAAATTCCTGAATTCATAGGTGGCGTATCAGGCGAATCCTTAGTCGAGTCAACTAAACCAACATTTGAAGGTGGAGTCAATGGCCTAGGAGCAGTAGCTGAAGCCTTACCAGAGTACACACCAGAATCGAGTGGTGAAAGTGGCGTGCCAGAAGTCCACGCCAAATCTGAGTTCACAGGCGGAGTATCGGGTGAGTCCTTGGTTGAGCCAACAAAACCAACATTTGAAGGTGGAGTTAATGGCCCAGGTACAGTAGCCGAAGCCTTACCAGAGTATACCCCAGAATTGACTAGTCAAAGTGGCGTCCCAGAAGTCCATGACAAAGCAGACTTCACAGGTGGCGTATCAGGCGAATCCTTGGTTGAACCGTCTAAACCAGCATTTAAAGGTGGTGTTAATGGTCCAGGAGCAGTAGCTGAAGCCTTGCCAGAGTATACCCCAGAATTGAGTAGTCAAAGTGGCGTGCCAGAAGTCCACGCCAAACCAGACTTTACAGGTGGAGTATCTGGCGACTCCTTGGTTGAGCCAACAAAACCAACATTTGAAGGTGGAGTTAA
>NZ_JVKV01000112.1 GCF_001072375.1 Streptococcus pseudopneumoniae | reverse complement strand
ACGATCCACATAATCCAACAGATCCAATCAATCCAAATGATCCAGACAGTCCAAAATACCCTGCGACAGATCAATGGAAGAAAGATGTAACATCAACTGTTCATTATGTGGTATCAGACGGTAAGGCAACTGCCCCAGCTGATAATGTTCAAAATGCACAATGGACACGTACCTTAAATCTTGATAAAGTTACAGGTAAAGTTCTTAACCCTGATGCACCATGGGCATCGAATAAGGATAACTATGATGCAGTTCCAACACCTGGTTTGACAGGCTACTACGCTGATAAAGGAAGTGTTGCTTCTAAGACAGTCACTCAAGAAAATCTTGAAGAAACTGTAACTTACAAACCACTTGGAAACTTGGTTCCAAAACCAGAGACACCAAACGATCCAAACTTCCCATCAACACCAGGAGTGAAGTATCCAAATAATCCAACGGATCCAACGAAACCAGGTCAACCACTTGTTCCAGATGTGCCAGGTTATGAACCACATCTTCCAGATCCAAATGATCCAACAAAACCAGGTAAACCAATCCAACCAGGGACACCTGTAACACCTGATAAACCAGGTGAAGATACACCAATCATCTATGTACCAAAAACAACTGAAGTAACAAAACCAACTAAACAAACGGTAACGTTTGAAGGAGCAGGAACAGCTACTCCAGCTGATAAGGTTCAAAATGACTTCACCTTTACTGGTAAACAAAAAAATGGTACAACAACATGGGATCAACCTAATCACACTTATGGTAAAGAAACAGTTCCAGTTGTTGAACATTACTATGCTGATAAGAAGGAAGCTGGATCTAAGACAGTTACTCCAGACCAACCAGAAGTTACGGATAAGGTTACTTATAAACCACTTGGTAAGATCATCCCAGTTGATGAAACTAATACACCAATTCCAAGTGCACCAACTCCACAGTACAACAATGATCCACAAGATCCAACTAAGGGTGGCAAGACTCCAACTCCAGTTATCCCAGGTTATGTGACAGACACTCCAAGTGTAACACCTAACAAACCAGGAGAAGATACACCTGTTGTCTACCGTAAGGCAGAACAAAAAGCTATTATCAAGTACGTTGATCAAACAACTGGT
>NZ_JVKV01000111.1 GCF_001072375.1 Streptococcus pseudopneumoniae | reverse complement strand
ACCAGTTGTTTGATCAACGTACTTGATAATAGCTTTTTGTTCTGCCTTACGGTAGACAACAGGTGTATCTTCTCCTGGTTTGTTAGGTGTTACACTTGGAGTGTCTGTCACATAACCTGGGATAACTGGAGTTGGAGTCTTGCCACCCTTAGTTGGATCTTGTGGATCATTGTTGTACTGTGGAGTTGGTGCACTTGGAATTGGTGTATTAGTTTCATCAACTGGGATGATCTTACCAAGTGGTTTATAAGTAACCTTATCCGTAACTTCTGGTTGGTCTGGAGTAACTGTCTTAGATCCAGCTTCCTTCTTATCAGCATAGTAATGTTCAACAACTGGAACTGTTTCTTTACCATAAGTGTGATTAGGTTGATCCCATGTTGTTGTACCATTTTTTTGTTTACCAGTAAAGGTGAAGTCATTTTGAACCTTATCAGCTGGAGTAGCTGTTCCTGCTCCTTCAAACGTTACCGTTTGTTTAGTTGGTTTTGTTACTTCAGTTGTTTTTGGTACATAGATGATTGGTGTATCTTCACCTGGTTTATCAGGTGTTACAGGTGTCCCTGGTTGGATTGGTTTACCTGGTTTTGTTGGATCATTTGGATCTGGAAGATGTGGTTCATAACCTGGCACATCTGGAACAAGTGGTTGACCTGGTTTCGTTGGATCCGTTGGATTATTTGGATACTTCACTCCTGGTGTTGATGGGAAGTTTGGATCGTTTGGTGTCTCTGGTTTTGGAACCAAGTTTCCAAGTGGTTTGTAAGTTACAGTTTCTTCAAGATTTTCTTGAGTGACTGTCTTAGAATCAACACTTGCTTTATCCGCATAGTATCCAGTAACACCTGGCGTTGGAACTGCATCATAGTTAGTCTTATTAGTTGTCCATGCTTCATCAGGGTTAAGAACTTTACCTGTAACTTTATCAAGTTTTAAGGTACGTGTCCATTGTGCATTTTGAACATTGTCTGCTGGTGTTTGACTACCTGCACCTACATAATGAACAGTTGACGTTACATCTTTCTTCCATTGATCTTCCGCAGGGTATTTAGGACTGTTTGGATCATTTGGATTGATTGGATCTGTTGGATTATGTGGATCGTTTGGTCCAACTGGTGTTTCACCATGTTTCAAGGTTACTGTCCATGTTTGATCGACTGAAGCATCGTTATCGAAGTGGGCACCTGTTGGGAACTCATCGCTAACGAGAACGTAACCACGATCTTCATAATACTTGATCTTGTCCGCAGTTGAGTAATTAATTGCCTCACCTGATTTACCACCGACTTGATCATTGGCAAGGGTTTGACCAGTTGTTTGATCAACGTACTTGATAATAGCTTTTTGTTCTGCCTTACGGTAGACAACAGGTGTATCTTCTCCTGGTTTGTTAGGTGTTACACTTGGAGTGTCTGTCACATAACCTGGGATAACTGGAGTTGGAGTCTTGCCACCCTTAGTTGGATCTTGTGGATCATTGTTGTACTGTGGAGTTGGTGCACTTGGAATTGGTGTATTAGTTTCATCAACTGGGATGATCTTACCAAGTGGTTTATAAGTAACCTTATCCGTAACTTCTGGTTGGTCTGGAGTAACTGTCTTAGATCCAGCTTCCTTCTTATCAGCATAGTAATGTTCAACAACTGGAACTGTTTCTTTACCATAAGTGTGATTAGGTTGATCCCATGTTGTTGTACCATTTTTTTGTTTACCAGTAAAGGTGAAGTCATTTTGAACCTTATCAGCTGGAGTAGCTGTTCCTGCTCCTTCAAACGTTACCGTTTGTTTAGTTGGTTTTGTTACTTCAGTTGTTTTTGGTACATAGATGATTGGTGTATCTTCACCTGGTTTATCAGGTGTTACAGGTGTCCCTGGTTGGATTGGTTTACCTGGTTTTGTTGGATCATTTGGATCTGGAAGATGTGGTTCATAACCTGGCACATCTGGAACAAGTGGTTGACCTGGTTTCGTTGGATCCGTTGGATTATTTGGATACTTCACTCCTGGTGTTGATGGGAAGTTTGGATCGTTTGGTGTCTCTGGTTTTGGAACCAAGTTTCCAAGTGGTTTGTAAGTTACAGTT
>NZ_JVKV01000110.1 GCF_001072375.1 Streptococcus pseudopneumoniae | reverse complement strand
TCAATCTTAGACTCTTCTGGTTGAGCTGGCTCCTCTGGTTTTGGTTCCTCTTTCGGAGTCGCTTGGAGTTGGTTGATTGAAGTTAGAGCCGCTTGCAAGGCTTTGTCTACTGCATCCTGAGTCTCAGCTGCTTCGATCGCTGCGATTGCTTGCTCGGATAACTCGACTAGTTTCTTCTTAGCTTCCTTATCATCACCTAGTTCTTTGGTCTTGTTTTGAATAGCCTCTGCCAGACTTGCCATAGCCTTATCATAGTTAGGCTCTTCTGGTTGGGCTGGCTCCTCTGGTTTTGGTTCCTCTTTTGGAGTCGCTTGAAGCTGGTTGATAGAAGTTAGAGCTGCTTGCAAGGCTTTGTCTACCGCATCTTGAGTCTTAGCTTCTTGGATAGATACAAGAGCTTGTTCTGACAACTCAACTAGTTTCTTCTTAGCTTCCTTATCATCACCTAGTTCCTTGCTCTTGTTTTGGATGGCCTCTGCCAGACTTGCCATAGCCTTATCATAGTTAGGCTCTTCTGGTTGGGCTGGTGTTTCTTCGATACCGTAGTTTTCTTCCTTATCAAGGATCGTTTGCAAGGCTGTTGCTGTTTTGAGAACTTCTTGTGGTTTAGCATCACTTGCTGAAAGTTGCTCTGATAATTTGTCCAAGTTTGACTTAAAGGCTTGACGTGCCTCTGGAGTGTTCTTCAAGCTTGTTTGGTCAAATTTATCCAATTCATCCTTCCAGTTCTTCATAGCTTGAAGTAACTCTTCTTTGGTATAAAGAGCGCTACCTTCGCCATGAGTGATAAACTGGTCAACTTGGATACCAATGTTTCTCGTAGTATCATTACGTTTTGGATCCAATTGCAAGGTTACAGCATGCCAACCTTCTTCGAGTCCTGTTAGACGAACGAGAGTCTGATCGCCTTGACGTGTGGCAGCTGTACCACTGAAGTACTTCTTACCGTTGTATTCAGACGCATTACCTAGACCATCTTGATACTCGACTCTTCTACCGTCTAACGTCACCTTGTAGATACCATGACCTGGGTCTACAAAACCTTTAATTTCTAAACCTGTACCGTAGAAGTAGGCTGTTACACTAGCATTTTTCTTCTGCTCTTCCGTTAAACGACCAAATGACGCCCAAGACTCAGTGTTTTGGTATTTACCTGATGAATTGGTTTCATGGTGCCAACCTGGGCTATAGTCAAGTTGACTGGCCTGATCATCATGACTGACTTGATCTTTTTGAAGCAATTCAGCTTTCATCACTCGAATCGTTGCTTCTGAAGCGAATCCAAGCAAAGCTTCGTCTGAGGCACTCGTCATTTTCACTTTGAAGTCAAAAATAGAATCAGCTTGCTCCGTAAAGTCAATTGTTGGAATTGTTAAAGTCTTTTCTGTTTCACCTTCTTGGAAGGTCAAATCAGCTGTTGTATCCTTGTAAACCTTACCGTGAACCCCTGTTCCTGGTTCAGTCACGACATGGACTGTTGCAACTCCTTTGCTACCACCAACACGTTTAATGGTTACAGTAACTGGTTGTCCTTTTTGAACTTCATAGGTAGTTTCTTTCAACTCAAACATACCTTTACCAGCATTATTGAGCGTATAGATACCTTCAGTTGCAATAGCTTTGCCAGTTTTGTTGACGAGTTTGATGGTGTGTTCACCTGGAGCCAAGTCATCTGTCTCATAAACCATCTGGCTACGTTTACGAGCCGCATTATTAGTTTGTACGTCTGCAACCTTTTGACCATCCACGTAAACTGACATTTCACCGTGATTTGGATCCACTGTAGATACGACATAAGCCTTAGTTCCATTGAAACGGTAGGTTACGCTAGCATCTTTTTGATTGGTCCACATGGATGTTCCACGAACGCCTTCAGATTCGTCATACCAGGTTGTATTTGCTTTATCAGCTGTTGTATTTGAATGGTAATCCAAGCCTAGAGGATAGCCGTCTGTTTTTTCGATACTACTTGGTGTCTTATAAACAGAGAAGTTTGTCAAAATAGGAGTTGCTTGTGAATTCGTGATAGTCACACGAATCTTTTGTGCTTCCACAGGTTGACCTTGGACGAGACGACGATAACCAACAGTCGAACCTTCTCCATATGGAACCCAGCGACCATTGAGCTCAACTTCAACCTTAAATCCAGAGATACGTTGACCTTTAGCAATATCTTCTTTGAGTTCAACTACGTCAAAGCGTCTCTTTTGACCGAGATCCACAGTGAATTCACCTGTCTTGGCATCATTTGACAATGCCCAACTAGTATCATCCTTACCATCTGTTAGGTTGCTTGCTTGATACAAGTGATTCTTACGGGTAGAGCTTGCAGTGACAGTTGCTCCCTTGGCGAAGTCAGTCGCATACATTTGATCCAAGGTTGCTCGGAATTCTTTCAAGCGAGCGACGTCTGCGTCTGCGAATTTACCTTCTTTATTTGGTGGAATGTTGAGTAGAAGTGGCGTTCCACGACCAACAGACTTGAAGTAGATATCCATCAAATCTTTGATTGATTTTGGTTGTTGATTGTCATGGTAGAACCAACCTGAACGAATAGAAACGTCTGCTTCACCGACAGAGTACATATCTCCTTCTGGGTCTCCATGGTTGAGATATTCATTCTTCACATCGTCAGTGATCTTAGCTTTCTTAACTTTATGCCAAACTGGATCTCCAGCGATACCACGTTCATTACCGATCCAACGGACACTTGTTGGTTGAGCAGAGAAGATAGCGATATCTCCTTCAGCTTCCTTAATGTACTTGAACCATTCGTCAAAGGTGTAGGTTACTTTTTGAGCTCCGCTACCACGCGCACCGTCCATCCAAACTTCGATGAATTTACCATTATTTCCGTATTTAGGATTGCCAAGGATTTCCTTGAGCTGGTTGAGGTAGTATTCGTTGTACTCTTTTTCAGTTGAAACATGATATTTAGGATTATTGGCATCCCATGGTGATAGGTAAACACCCATATTCATGTCATATTTCGTTGCTGATTTAGAGATTTCTTCGAGAAGGTCACCCTTACCGTCTTTCCATGGACTTGCAGCTACCGTATGGTCTGTGTATTTAGATGGATAAATCACAAAACCGTCGTGGTGTTTGACAACCATGATTGTTCGTTTGAACCCAGCATCCTTCAAAGTCTTAATCCACTGGTCTGTATCAAGGTTTGTTGGATTAAAGTTTTGAGGATTTTCTCTACCGTTACCCCACTCAGAGTTAGTGTAGGTATTCATACCATAGTGGATGAAGGCAGCCAATTCTTCTTTATGGTAGTCCAATTGGGCCTTACTTGGCAGTGGTCCATAGTTTCCAATTTCTGTTTCTTCGTCTTTTGGATCCACTACTGGAGTTGCCGGAGTTACTGGTTTTGGATCTTCAATTTTTTCGTATTCAAAAATAACTTGGTTCACTCCTTTATGTTGGATTGTTGCTTCTTGGCTTGCATTGACTGCACGATAGCCTGCAATTTCTTTGGCTTGGAATCTGTGAACAAAGGAAACTTCATATTCTTTACCATCGTTATCATCCACAGTTGCAGTTGCCAATTCTTGGTCGGTACCTTTCAAACGATAATGAACGTCAAAGGAACCTTTATTGACCTTATAAACAACCTTGATAACGCGAGTTCCTGCAGGAGCCTTGCTCACAACGCTATAATCATCTTCCCAAGCATCTTTTAGTTGCTTATTGACAGTTTTGCCATCAATCGATACAATCTCATATTTTTCTTTATTCTTCTTGAAGAAGTCAGTCTTTTCAATTTCTGTTTTATAGTTATAGTCGAACTGAGTTCCAACTTCTGTCTTTTCAACAAAAGTATCGTTTTCTTTGACTGGATTATCATTTTGGTCTAGGTGTTCGACAACAACTCGTCCATAGTCAACACCTTCAAGGAGAGTTGCTACACCACTTTCATCGAAGGAATATTTGTTTTCACCGATAACAGCTGTCTTATTTCGAAGCATTTCTCCCTCTGGAGTGAAGTAATAACGATTGCCGTTATCGCCTTGATACCAGCCTTTAACACCGTACTTGTCAATGATTTCTTTGACCCATGCCAATTGTTCTGGTGAGAGGACAAGCCCTCCTCCAAAGCGATCTTTTTCAGCAATGTTTGCATTATCAACAGTACCACGTTGGTGAATTCCGATAACTTTTCCTTCACCGTTGATAATTCCACCACCTGAAAGACCTGATACAGAAGTCAAACGATAGGTAACACCCACTGTTCCCTTATCATCATACTTTTCAGTACCTTTAACAACACCGTCCGCCTTATACAATTGACCTGGAACAATTGGTTCCTTCAATTCTGGAGACGTTGAATCTGTAGGGTAACCGATGGTGCTAACAGGTTCTCCAGCTTTGTATTCTCGATGTTCTGCTAAAGGAGTAAAGGTAGCTGCCTTATTTGGACTTGCAATTGAAAGTGGAACTGGGGCTACAACCAAGGCTAGGTCATTCTTATAGCCTTCACCGAATTTTTCTTTATTCCAGAAATGAATATCCTTTTCCTTGAACAAAACAGTATTTCCTGAGCTTGGCAAAGAATTATTCTTAGCAGTATTTGAACCTACATTGTAATAGAACTTAGCCGTATCACCACCACGGATAGTTCCCGCATTAGTATCCGCATCCTTGACCAAGAAGTTGTGGGCCACTGTCAAGATAACATTTGGAGCAACAAAGATACCTGAACCTGAGTTAAGGTATCGCTGACTACCGCCATTGGCCAAAGGTGAGCTAAAGATTGAATAAACCATAGTAGCAGATGTTGCTGGTTGACCTTCATAATTGATATGCTTAAGGTCTTGTCCACCATTGATAATGGCTCTATTTTCTTTTCCAGCTTCAGATGGAGCTGCTTCTGTAGGTTTCAAAATGCTCTTAGTCTCTACTTGTGGACTTTCTTTCTCTGAAACAATTGCTGCAGTATCGACTTTTTTCACTGGAGTATCAGGATAAGCACAATCAGAAATTTCTTCAGGGAGTAAATCGCCAGCCACTTCAGCAGTCTTTCCTTCCCCTGCTACTTTCTCGATAGCAGGTTCTGTTTTTTCAGTTACTTCTTCTTTAACTGCTTCTTCTTTTTTATGATCTACATCTGCCACTTCTTTTGCTTGACTATCTACTTCAAGTTTTGGTTCTGTCACAAGTTCACTAGCCGCAACATTACCAGATGCAAAAAAAGCAAGACCGACTGCTACAGAAGCAACACCAACAGTCAGTTTACGAATACTAAATATTCTACCTTTTTCTAAAAAATAATGTTTCATCAAATTCTCCTAATGTTCAAAAGCAGTCAGCTACTGCAGGAGCCCAGTTTATGCTGGCGACAATTTTTGTTTGATTCCCTAGCTTAAAATTCTTTTTCAGAGCTATTTATTTTGAGTAAATATAAGATTGTAGAAATCGCTTACATTTTCTAAAAATAAAATAATGCTTCCATTAGCAAGAATTTTTCTAGAGTTTTCGCATTATTATAAATATACTATGTTATATTAAAAAATGCAAGGGTTTTCAAAGTTTTAACTAGATTTTTACTAAATGATCATTTTACTGTTTATGACTAAAAAATCCTAAATTGGCAAGGCCAACTTAGGATTGTTTTGTTTTGAAGTGATAGTAAGCTCCAAGCATACCCGCAGTATTTTGATGACGCGCAAATTCTAATCTTGTTTTTTCCGCTAAACTTGGAACAAGCGCATCTTTCAGAGCTGTACGAATTTTCGGTTTCAAAATCGCTTCCTGCCCCATAATACCACCACCTAGTATAACAACCTCTGGATTGGCAACATAACAAATGTTAGCAAGACCTTTCCCAAGATAGTCTACCATACGGTCAATTCCCTCCATACAGAGTTTATTGCCTTCTGTAGCTTCTTTGAAAATTCTACGACCATTCCAATGTGCTACTTCTTCACCATGAGCCTTAGCGACATACTCAACCAAGGCAGTTGTAGAAGCTAAATCTTGGAAAGCCCCATCTTGCATATGCATATAGCCAACTTCACAGGCAGAATTACTAAATCCATGGAAAATCTGGCCGTCAATGATTAAGCAACCGCCGATACCTGTTCCGATGGTCAAACAAAGCGTTATTCCTGCACCTTTTCCAGATCCAGAAATAGCTTCTGCTAGCCCTGCACAGTTGACATCATTTTCAATTTCACAAGGAACTTGGAAACTTTCTTCAATTTCTTTTTTAAATTGAGTCCCTGCATAGTTCGGGATCTGTGGACCAGCATAGAAAATCTCACCCTTATCAGGATCAACCATTCCCGCTGAGGAAATAGCCACACCTGCCACCGGTCCTTTTTCTAGATAGCTAGCGACAATATCTTTTGTTTTCTGTAAGATATGTGGACCACCCTTATTAGCCTCAGTCGCTACTTCGTGAGACTCAACAAGTTGTCCATCTTGGTCAATCAAACCATATTTGATATTAGTTCCACCAATATCAATTGCAACGTAATTAGTCATAAAGCCTCCTATTGATTAGAGGAAACGCTCCTTAGTTTCACGAATCAATTGAGCAGCTGCTTCTACAACTGGACGATCTTCTTCGGTCACTGGTGTAAGTGGAGAACGAACTGATCCGATATTAAGTCCTTCATTGATTTTCAAGACTTCCTTGATAACGCCGTACATGTTTCCATGCGCAGCAGTCAATTTACCAATGATAGCGTTAATAGCATATTGCAATTCACGCGCTGTTTCTAGGTCTTTGTCTGCAATCAATTGGTTGAGTTTCAAAAAGAGTTCTGGCATAGCACCATAAGTACCACCGATACCAGCTTTAGCACCCATGAGACGACCACCGAGGAATTGTTCATCTGGACCGTTAAAGACGATATGATCATCACCACCAAGACTAACAAAAGTTTGGATATCTTGAACTGGCATTGAAGAGTTTTTAACACCGATAACACGTGGGTTCTTCAACATTTCTGTGTAAAGACTTGGAGTCAAAGCAACTCCTGCCAATTGAGGAATGTTATAGATAACGTAGTCTGTATTTGGTGCTGCTGCACTGATGTCGTTCCAGTATTTTGCTACTGAGTACTCAGGCAAACGGAAGTAAATTGGTGGGATTGTTGCGATAGCATCTACTCCCAAGCTTTCAGCATGGCGAGCAAGCTCGATACTGTCTTTAGTATTGTTGCAAGCCACGTGAGCAATGATTGTCAATTTACCTTTAGCAACAGCCATGACTTCTTCCAAGATCAACTTGCGGTCTGCTACACTTTGGTAGATACATTCACCTGAAGAACCGTTGACATAAAGTCCTTGAACACCTTTATCAATAAAGTATTGCACCAAAGCACGAGTTCGTTCTGGGCTTACTTCGCCCGCATCATCATAACATGCGTAGAAGGCAGGAATGACGCCTTCATATTTTTTTAAATCTGACATAGATTTCTCCTAAGATTTCTTATTTTCTGCTCTTGGCAGATGATTTTTTACTATTTTAGTATACACCTTGTGAAAAGCGCTTTCAATACATCTCAGCCACTTAGATTTTAATTTCTATTCATCTCCCATAGATTTTCATGTTTAAAAGTAGTTTCATATCATTTTCAATCTGCTTGATATTTAGCAAACAATTTTTCCATTAATCCAGCCTGGCAAAAGGCAAGAAGACCAAAGCCAAAGAGTAGAAATGCTGATCCACCGAGCACTAGAGTAAAGCCCGATAGATAGAGAAGCATCATGATTAATAAAATAATCGCAAGCATCAAGAAGAACCACACGAAGTTAAAGCTTACCAAAAGCAAGCCCTTTTGAAGAACTTCTTTCCAAGTCAAGTCATATCGTGCTGCAATTGGATAGCTAGCCAACATGACTAAGGTTAAAAATATCAGAATTCCCAAGCAAATGGCTTTAATGAGCTGGAAGCCTAGGCTGGTTTGCCCCCAGAATAGTGATAAGTCAACAACGCTAATCAGAAAAATTCCTAGTTCCAACAAACCTAACTGGAGACCTAATTTCAAATTTTGCTTAAAGGCTCTCATATAAGTTTTAAAAACAGGAACACGTCGACTACTCTTAACTTCGAAGATTGTCTGATAGAGACTGATTTTCGCTACTCCGATCGTCACAATAGGCAAACAAGACACAACAAAGAGTAGATTAACCGTCACAATATCTAAAACTTTCTCGCAAAAACGCATCAGGAAGTTATCCGTATCAAATGCCGCTTTTATCAATCCAGATCCTTTATGTGCCATTGTTTGCTCCTCCTAACTGACTAATCGATTAAAATTTTAAATAAATATTTGCGAACTTTATCTTCCATACCTGCATAACCATTAGGTTGATGAGGTTCACCTGGGAAAAAGACTGCAAAATTGTGATAACCCAACAAGAGTGGGTATTGTTCATGACAATGAACAAAACCAATATCGCTAGATTCATCAAAGGCTACAGCCTCATCTTTGACACGAGAACCATAGCTAGAGTACTCATGTCCTTCAACCAACAAATGCAAATCTGCATATTTTTTATGATGCTCAAAACGATCATTTTCTTCTTGGTTGAGAACATTTTCTTGCACAACTAGAAAGACCTTGTCACCATCAATCTCATATTTACCTAATTCAAAACTATCTTTACGATGCTCATAGAGATAATCAATAGCCTTATCGAGATTTGGATGAATTCCTTTGTAAAAACTAATGTTTCTTAAATCATCAAAAATCATAGTAATTTCCTTCGCTTCTGATACTTATTCCAATTCGATTTATCTTTTTACAATTTCCCTTAAATAGTGCGGACGGAAGCAACTTTCTACGAAATTTCATTCCTAATTTTTGAGTCTAAAGTCTCAAAAATTCCGTCCAAGATAAATACAACATACTTATCTTAGATACCACTTAGATGGGAAACAACTATTCTAAATAGTATCTAAAAAGTCAAAAATGAAGTTTATAAGTGTCTAACAAAACTTCAAGAAGTAACCAACTACTCTCCATTTTGTAGACACTTATATAGCCTATATTCTCTTAGTCTATCAACTATACTTCTGCATACTGATAAACAAATTGTACTATATTCAATTTTCGCAGAGTACTATCCTTTGACAGCTCCCATAGTAATACCTTGAGTGAAGGATTTTTGGAAGACAAGGAAGACTGTTACGATTGGCACAGCTGCAAGGGCAGCACCCGCCATAATTAAACCATAGTTAGTTGCCATCTCAGCCTGCATAGTCGCAACCCCGAGTGAGATGGTCAAGTTGTTACGAGATGTCAACATTACCAACTGCATGAAGTAGTCATTCCATGTATTGATGAAAGTAAAGATTGCAAGAGCTGCAAATCCTGGCTTCACGATAGGGAAGGCTACGCTCCAGAATGTACGAATCTCGCCACATCCATCGATTTTAGCAGATTCAAGCAATTCTGTCGGAATGTTTTCACTGAACTGTTTCATAAGGAAGACCCCAAATGGCCATCCAATCAAAGGCAAGATAACCGCCCAAAGAGTGTCATGGATTCCCATGAAGTTGACGATACGTACCAATGGTACAAGGACAACTTGTTTTGGAAGAGCCATGGCAGCAATAAAGATTGCAAAGAGAATGCGTTGTCCATAGAAACGTTTCTTAGCCAAAACATAACCTGCTAGTGAAGAGGTTGCACAAACCAAGAACATAGTTACTAAAGAAATGAACACTGAGTTCCACATCCATTGCAAGGCTGGGTTTTGCACCATCAATTGTTGGAAGTTCTCCATTGTTGGAGCTTTAGGGAACCATTGTGGTGGAATCATAATGGTATCTGGTTGTGATTTGAATGCACCTGTCAAGATCCAGTAGAATGGGAAGATAAACAGTACAGTCAACAATAGCAAAATGATTGTTGAAATAACAGTAAATGCTGTTAATGGTTTCTTTTGTTGTGTAGGTTGCATAGCTGTCTCCTTTCCTTAGTATTCTACATCGTTTCCGAGGATCTTGAATTGAGCGAAGCTGACAAGGGCAATCATAACTGCCAAGAATACACCAATAGTATTGGCATAGCCATATTCAGTCAATTGGAAGGCTTTTTCATATAGGTAGTACATAAGTGTACTTGTTGAGTAGTTTGGACCACCAGATGTCAACAATTGAATCAATGCGAAACATTGGAATGAGTTGATGGTTGTGATAATTGCGATATAAAGAGTTGTTGGAAGGAGGCTTGGCCATTTAATCTTCCAGAATACTTGGAACTCAGTCGCACCGTCAACACGAGCAGCTTCTACAAGTGAGTTATCAATATTACCCATTGCAGCGATGTAAAGAATGATTGGTTGACCAACTGATGTTGTCAAAAGGATAATCATAATCGCCATCAAAGCCCAGTTTTTATCTCCCAACCAAGAAATGTTTTGGCTGATGATGTGGCTTGACTTAAGCACGAAGTTCAAAATACCTGATAGTGGATCGTAGATCCATTTCCATACTACTGTTACGGCAACACTACCTGTTACTACAGGAAGGAAGAAGACGAAACGGTAGAAAGATCTAGCGATGGCATTTTGTTGGTAAGTTTGTGATGCTACAAAGAGCGAGAAGAGTACAACGACTGGTACAGACCCGATAACCAAGATTACGGTATTAATCAAAGATTTTGTAAAGACAGGGTCTTTAAACATACGGATGTAGTTGTCCAAGCCCACAAACTCAAAGCTAGTCATCGAATAGTTGAAGAAACTAGTGATGAAGCCCATGATCATTGGAGCTAAAACGAAGACGGTAAAGAAGATTAATACTGGTGCTAGGAATGCGTAGGAAATAATAGTTTCCCGCATGCGAATTTTATTGATTTTCACAGTCGGCACCTCACTTTCACATAGTTTTATTTTTTTGACTGTTATCTGACCCTGATCTAAAATCAAAATGAAATTTTTCTAAGATTCGTCAATGTAAAAACTTCATTTTAATTTTGACCTGTCAGTTGCTTCTATTTCAAACAAAAGTCCCCCTTTTCATACACAGATATGCTCAGGGAAAAGGGGGAACTCAGTTTTTATTTAGGGCTTATTATTTAGCTGCTTTTTTGATTGTTTCATTCGCTTTTTCAGTGAATGCTTTCAATGCTGCAGCAGGTTGTTCGTCACCATTTGATACAGCTTGCAACATTGGGAACCAAAGTGTTCTCATTTCAGCAAATCCGTCGATTGTGTTGTAATATGGTGAATAGTATTGAGTCCAGCTACCGATTGTTTCCATACGTTTGTCATCATAAAGTTTTCCAAATGAAGTACGAACTGGGAATGCACCTGTACGAACTACGTCTTTAGGACCCCATTCTTTGTCATCTGCGATGAATTGGATGAATTTCTTAGCTGCTGCGACTTTCTTTTCGTCTTTGTTGTTAAATACTGCAAATCCGTTTACAAGGTATTCAAGAGCTGGTTTACCTGAATCAGATGGGAATGGTACTTCAACCACTTCAACTTTACTTGCTTCCAAAAGTTTAGCTTGGATACCATTTTGAGCTGGTGCCCAAAGGATTGTGTAAGAAGTTTGACCGTTTGCAAAGTTTTGGATGTCTGCTCCACCGTCAAATTGTGAACCGTTGTTCAACAAACCGTCTTTGATCCAGCTAGATGCTTTTTCAAGACCTTTAACGAATTTAGGATCGTCAGTTGTGTATTTAGTTACTTCTTTATCAGTTACAGATCCGCCATAAAGGTTAGCGATGAAGGCACGTGTTCCTTGGTCTCCCCCTTGACCTGAACTGAACAATGAACCTGGTGTATATCCTTTATCTTTAAGCGCTTTCAAAACTTTTTCAAAGTCATCAGTTGTCCAACCTTCTTTTACAAGGTTTGCAACTCCTGCATCTTCCAACATTTTCTTGTTCATAGCCATGTAGAATGGTGCAGAACTGATTGGATACATGTAAGCTTTATCACCAGCTTTACTTGCTTGGATGATATTTTCGTTGTTGACATCTTTAACAAATTCATCTGTAAAGAGGTCGTTCAACTCAGCCAATTTACCATTTTTACCGTATTGGATGATACGTCCTGGTGCGTCAAAGAGAACGTCTGGCGCAGTTCCTGCTTCGATTGCTGTTGTAATTTTTTCTGGACCAGATTTGAAGTCGATTGTTTCTAGTTTAACTTTAACATCTGGATTTGCTTTTTCGAAAGCTTCGATGATAGATTTTTCATAAGTTCCTACACCATCGCCAGTTTTTTCTTGAGTAAAGACTGGGAATGCCCACCAAGTGATTTCAGTTTTTCCACTGTCACTACCAGAGCTAGCAGCATCTTTGTTTGCATCTGATTTGCCACAAGCAGCAAGAGATAGAACCGCAGCACCCGCAAGTACTGTACAAGCTAGTTTTTTAAATTTCATTTGTATTCTCCTAAATGATGATAAGCGTATCCGAATCGGATAATGAGTAATGTCGACTTTGTATACGTTTTCATTTTTTCCTACTAATCAACCACTCTCCTCGTTTTTTAGATTGTGTTATTTAAGACCCGCAACAAATCGTTCCGTAATCTCTTTTGGTCTAGTAATAGCGCCACCAACTACGATACCTCGCACTCCGTAACCTAGGATTTGCTTAGCTTGTTCTGGTGTGTGAATTTTTCCTTCAGCGATGACGTCCACCCCTGCATCACAGAGTTTCTTGATGAGTTCAAAGTCTGGACCATCCACTTTTGGACTGTAAGAAGTGTAACCTGACAAGGTTGTTCCGACAAAGTCAATTCCCGCTTCAACTGCTGTTAGACCTTCCTCAAAGGTACTTGTGTCAGCCATCAAGAGTTGATTTGGATATTTTTCTTTGATCTGACGAATAAATTCTTGGATCTCCAAGCCATCATGACGTTCACGCTTGGTACAGTCAAGAGCAATGACTTCGATGTCAAGAGCTGCTAGTTCATCTACCTCTCTCATAGTCGCTGTGATGAATGGTTCCTGTGGTGGATAATCACGTTTAATAATTCCGATAATCGGAAGTTTAGTGACCTCTTTAATTTCCTTGATATCTCGAACACTGTTTGCTCGGATACCGACTGCACCACCTTGTTCAGCTGCTTTCACCAACAAGGGGATAACTCCTCCCGCTTCTGTGTAGAGCGGTTCATGAGGAAGTGCCTGACAAGAAACGATGATTCCATCTTTGATTTGTTCAATCAAGACTTCTTTACTAATTTGTGGCATCTACTTTCCTCCTTTTCTTTTCCTTTGTGTTTATGTGACTATTATAGCTTATTATTAAAGCGCTTTCAATAACTTGTGCTAGAATAGATTGGAGTTTCAAAACAATTTTATGCAACAGTTTCTTCTGAAAGTAGTTTCAGGGACATAAAATCTATCCCAACACCTCTTAAATCTTGAAACCAGCCCTTTTTTCTCGCAAACATGAAAGAAAAAAGGCCGTAACAAATTTTCGTTACGACCCTTTCTAACTAAGATCTAGTTTCACTAAGGAAACCTTCACTTTCAACTATTTGACTAATCTTCTTTTCTCTTCCCCAAAGCAAACATACCAAGGAGCATCCCCACAAGTCCTACTGATGCAAGGGCAGAGGCATCTTCGTTTCCTGTCTTAGGAAGAACATCTTGACGAACTGCAGGTGCTTGATAGGTCTTATCTTGTGACATAGCCTGTGATACAATAGACTGCTGACCTTTGTGATCTGGATCTTTATGTCCTGCTCCTTCTGAACCTTTGGTACCAGCTGTAAGTCCTGGTTTTTCTGTCGGTGCGATGTCATTCTTCACACTGCCCGTGAATGCTGGCACTTCATGCACCGCTGGTTCAAGACCATTAACGCCACCCACAAATCCTGGTTTTTCAGGAGTTACAGGACTATCAGCGCTTACTCCGCCTGTGAATTCTGGTACTTCATGTACAGCTGCTTCACTACCATTGACTCCACCTGTAAATTCTGGAAGTTCAGCTATCGGTGCTGCTTCTTCGCCTACTGTACCAATAGGTTCAGTATACTCTGGGAGCTCCGTTACAGCAGCTTCTTCACCATTCACCCCACCTTCGAATTCTGGTACTTCATGTACAGCTGCTTCTACACCGTTAACACCACCTGTGAATTCTGGTACTTCGTGAACAGCTGCTTCACTACCGTTGGCAGCTCCAGGAATACCTGCTCCTTCAAGACTCACTGGAAGATTGTGCATACTCTCGATTGCTCCAGAAGCAAGTCCAGTTATTTCTTGACCAAGATCTGACTTGTCTATTGTAAATAGAAGAGTCTTAGTATCATACTGGGTCATGAAGTTTACTTTTTTACCATTTGCCAACTGAAGTGTTGGAATTTTGTTAACCAAAACTTCTGAATCAAACTCTACTGCAAGAATTCCTGGCCATTTTTCAATAACATTTTTAACTTTGGCTTCTTTAGGAGAAATTCTTTCCTTCGTTAAGAAATCCCAGTTGAATTTCTTGAAGGATAGAGTATAAGGATTGCCACCAGCTTCATGATGTTCATACAAGAGACCAAATTCTTTTGGTCCAATCTGTTGAAGTGAGTTATAGGCATATTCCCCTTCTTGAATCAAATGATGATGCAGCCAAGTCAACTCGCCATCTTCTTCTACGCGAGCCACTCGAATGTAACCATTCTTACGACCTGGGCCATTGGCATTTGCTAGAAGGATATATTCCTTACCATCTTGAACCGTATGAGTCGCTGCCATTTGAACATAGACATCTGGTACATCATAGCGTGCTACATAGTTGTCCCATGTAATACCACCATCATTACTTGTCGCAACTTGCAAATCACCAGTCAAACCACGCATAAAGAGTTTCAACTGACCATTGTTCAACTGAACAACAGAAGATTCCGTATTTTGAGCGTAATAATTGTTCATGTTGCTTGAATCAACTACTGTACCATCATAAAGTGTACGGTTATCATTGACACCGCCACCCATATGCCAAGTCTTACCATGGTCATCTGAGTAGATGATACGAGATGATTGAGAACCATTGAGGTGGTTTGTTCTATTCGTCGTATAGACAGGAACGACGATTCGACCTTTATGAGGTCCATTCTGGAGGGTAATGCCCACTCCAGGTCCCACACCTAAGAATTTCATCCAATCAGCTTTGACCATTGGGGTAATATCTTGTGGCGCAGACCAAGTCTTACCGTCATCATCACTGTAAGACATCCACAGGTAGCTGTCTTTAGCAATTCTAAATGGAGAGGTTTTATTGCTTGTAAAGTAGATATTTCCTAGCAGTTGCTCACCCTGATAAAGATCACCTTTATCGCTATAAGCCGGCTTGACAGGATTTACAACAACACGGTAATCCGTTGCCTGACCATCTGGTGTGTAGACAACACCATTTTCACGAATGGTATAGGCTCCATTTTCTCCTTCACGATAAAGAATTTGGTAGGTTTTCCCATCAATTTCTTTATAAGCTTCCTCTTTTTCAGCTGACATCCCAAAGATACCTTTTCCTTCTGGGAACATATCATAGACTGAAAAGATTCGTTTGGTTTCAGTATCTTGGGCTAAAACCATATCGATATTTACTGGTGAACCAACAGATGGATCAGTAGCTTTTGGATTGTCACGTAGATTCGTAAGTGTGATACGATCACCCCATGTTTGACCATGATCTTCACTTCGTTTGACGACCATACCGATATCGCCCCAGTCATAGTGGTGCAAACGACGTTCATCAGCTCCAGCAATCAAAGTTCCCTTGTCAGTCTTAAGAAGGGCTGGAATACGATAACTATTAATACCATCTGGATTTGACTGCCCATTTTTACCAGCTTCAAAAACATCCTTTTTATCTGTTATCTCAGCTCCTTCTGGAAGCTTTTTCTCTAATTCGGATCTTTCAAAGAGGTAGCTACGATTTTGAACTTCTTCTGGACTCAAGGCACGATCGTAAACAGTTAGATTACGAACTTGTAAACCTGCCCCCCAAACCATACTTCCTGCACGATTTGTGGAACCAATTTGCATATGATTCACATCAGGCATATCTTTGATAAAGCGTCCTGATTTCTTACTTGTTCGTGACAAAACTCCGTTTACATAGAGACGAACTTGCCCATCTGGAGAATCTGCACTTGGTCTTTCAACTGTAAAGGTTACTGAGTTCCACTGACCTGGTTTGACAGTTAATGGTGCGTCTGTGTATCTATCATAAAATTGATCGCCGTTTTGATCGCGGCCCTCAATCAAGGCAACATTGTTGTAAACAGCCATGGTGAAATATTCATTTCGAACCGTATCACTTGAGACTGAGAAAAGGTTGTAAAATGCTGGTGCAGAAGCATCTGGTTTGAACTCCATATGAATGGTCGCATTTTGAAGCTGTTTCAGTTTTTCCAATTGCTCTGTCAGATCAATTCTATTGCTATTTGCAGCATTAGTCTCTACATCTTCCTTTTCAAGAACAGTATTGACATTTTCCAACTCTCTAGCATAGTAATCACGTGGAAGCGCAGCTGGATCTTTTTCGGTTTCTCTAGTTGCTTCTGCCGTTTCTGCTGTTGCAGTTGTTTCTGCCGTTGCAGTTGTCTCTGTTCCAGTATGTGCTTCTGTAGATGCATGTGTGACTGTATCTACCCCATTAGACTCTGTCGCACTCTTTTCAGTATCTACTGCTTTTTCTGCCTGTTCCTTCTCTACTCCTAGTTCTGTCGTCTCCTTATTGGTAGTTGTTGCTTCTTGTGCTAATACCGGCGATGCACCAAAAACAACTGCTCCAATCACTACTGAAGCGGCTCCTACTGTAAATTTGCGAATTCCGTATCGTTGTTTTCTCTCCAACTGATTATGCTTCATCTTTCTTCCTTTCATTTTTAAAAATAAAGCGCTTTCTTTTTTGCTTAAAATTTTTAGCCATCTGACTAAATGACAAAAATTACTTTTTCACGAATGGTTACACTCGCTCTTTCAAATTTTCTCTCACTTAACGACCCATCGTTAACTAGAGTCTCCTACTCCTTTCAAATTTTATCTTATTCTCATTATATAATAAATTTCCCTATTTTAAGATAGATGAATATAGAACAGATTTCACTTTCAGTTTTCGAAACATAAACTCAGACATTTGAAACTACTTTCGGGTACTTTGGATTT
>NZ_JVKV01000109.1:534-65543 GCF_001072375.1 Streptococcus pseudopneumoniae | reverse complement strand
ATTGGCTTGAACACCTTTATTGTATCGCGTTTGGAGTTTTTTTGATATAACCTTCGACGCGCACCCGCATAGCGGGTGGTTTATTTTTCTCGCACCTCACGGAGCGAGACGGACTAATAGTCACATAATAAGAGAGTATTCACTCCATAAAAAAGAGAGAACATCTGTTCTCTCCAGTATATAAAATTATTTAGCTTCAAATCCTTCAGCAACTGCTTCCGCAAAGTTTTCTTCAACGATGCTTGCGCAGTGGTCACAGATGGTTGCATGGTAGCTGCGATCTGCAGTAGTTGGATCAATACGACGGCAACGGTCACATACTTCACCTGCAGCACGTTCAACTGTGAAGGCAACATCTTCGAAGCTTACGGCAGCTTCTGGAGCTGGTCCTTCTGCGATAGTCAATTCAGAGACAATCAAGAGTTGAGCTACATTGCTATCAACAGCTCCGAGAAGAGTTTTCACCACTTCATTTGGATAAACCGTCAAGTGAGCTTCAAGTGATTTACCGATGACTTTGGCATTACGCGCTTCTTCCAAGGCTTTTTGAGCTTGTCCACGGAAGTCCATGAAGGCAGCCCATGTGTCCAAGATTTCTTCTTGATTAGCAAATGTTTGAGCTTCTGGCAATTCTGACAATTGAACAAAGTCTTCCGCTTCAAACTCAAGATATGACCAGATTTCTTCCGCAGTGTGAGGAAGGATTGGTGTCAAGAGTTTGGTAATTTTTACAAGAATATCGTAGAAGACAGTTTGCATTTGACGGCGTTCAAGTGATTTTGCTCCTTCGATGTAGACAACGTCTTTGGCAAAATCAAGGTAGAAGGCTGACAAGTCAACGTTGATAAAGTTCACTAGTGCTTTATAGATTGTCAAAAATTCAAAGTCAGCATAAGCATCACGAATTGTTTTCACAAGCTGGTTAAAACGAATGGTCATATACTTGTCAACTGAACGAAGTTCTTCGTAAGCAACTGCATCCTCAGCTGGGTTAAAGTCAGATGTGTTAGCAATCAAGAAACGAAGAGTGTTACGGATCTTACGGTAAGTTTCAGAAACTTGGCTCAAGATATCCATTGAGATACGCACGTCATTGCTTGAGTCTACACTTGTTACCCAGAGACGCAAGATTTCCGCACCAAATTGTTTTTCAACATCACTTGGAGCAATGGTATTTCCAAGAGATTTAGACATCTTTTCACCTTTACCGTCAAGGGCAAAACCTTGTGACAAGATTTGTTTGTATGGTGCCACACCATGGTTAGCCACAGATGTGATAAGAGAAGAGTTGAACCAACCACGGTATTGGTCAGAACCTTCAAGGTAGAGGTCAGCTGGGTATTTAAGTTCTGGACGGTTAACCACGACACCGTTCCATGATGAACCTGAGTCAAACCAAACGTCCATGATATCTGTTTCTTTCTTGAACTCACCATTTGGTGAACCTGGATGAGTAAATCCTTCTGGCAAGAGGTCTTTAGCATCACGTTCCCACCAGATGATTGAACCATGCTCTTCAAAGAGTTGAGCTACATGTTCAATTGTTTCAGCTGTCATGATTGGTGTGCCGTCTTCTGCGTAGAAGATTGGAAGAGGAACTCCCCAAGCACGTTGACGTGAGATGACCCAGTCACCACGGTCACGGATCATGTTGTAAAGACGGACTTTACCCCATTCTGAATGGAATTTCACTTTTTCGATTTCATCTAAAATATCTTGACGGAATTTTGATACTGAAGCAAACCATTGTGGAACTGCACGCCAGATGATTGGTTTTTTCGTACGCCAGTCAAATGGGTATGAGTGAGAAATTTCTTCTTGAGCAAGAAGCAAATCACCAAGTTTTTCGATAACCGTTGGAACAACCTTATCATAGAATTGGCCTTCAAACTCAGGACCTGCATTTTCCATCATAAGCCCGCGTTCGTTAACTGTCACAGCAACTTCGAGTCCGTTAGCAACACCGACATTGTAGTCATCCTCACCAAAACCTGGGGCTGTATGGACGATACCAGTACCTGAGTCTGTTGTAACGTGGTCACCAAGGATAACGAGTTCATCTACTGCAGTATCCCATGGGTGTTCTGTCACGATATGGTTCAATTCTTGGCCACGATAAGTCGCCAAAACTTGAACATCAGTCCAGCCAAATTTCTCAGACAAGCTGTTCAACAATTCAGCAGCAACCACAAACTTACGAGTTTCACCAGCAGGTTGAACCAAAACGTAGTCAATATCCGCACCAACAGTCAAACCACGAGAAGCCGTGATAGTAAATGGAGTTGTTGTCCAAACAACGATGTAAGTATCAGTGTCTAACACACCTTTGCCATCCTTGACCTTATTGGCATAGTAAAGTGATGTTGAAACCAAGTCATGGTATTCAATCTCTGCTTCAGCAAGAGCTGACTCAGATGACCATGACCAGTAAACTGGCTTGGCACCACGGTAGATATAGCCCTTGTTAGCCATCTCGCCGAAGACACGAATTTGCGCTGCTTCATAGTCAGGGGTCAAAGTTACATATGGATTTTCCCAGTCACCAGAAACACCTAAACGTTTGAAGTCTTCGCGTTGTTTATCTACTTGAGAAAGAGCGTATTCACGGCAAAGTTTCAAGTATTCAACCAAATCCATCTCTTTGCGTTTGACACCCTGTTTTGCCAAAACTTGCTCGATTGGTAGTCCGTGTGTATCCCAACCTGGGATGTATGGTGCGTAGAATCCTGACATAGACTTAGAACGAACAATGATATCTTTTGAAATCTTGTTCATAGCATGACCAACGTGGATATTTCCGTTAGCGTACGGAGGGCCATCATGAAGAGTGAAATGAGGTTTTCCTTCATTCAACTCTTGACGACGTTGGTAGAGCTTTGCTTCTTCCCATTCTTTTTGCCAGACTGGCTCTTTGGTTGGAAGGCCTGCACGCATTGGGAAGTCAGTTTTCCCAAGATTTAAAGTTTCTTTGAGTTTCATGATATCTCCTTTTTTATATAGACAAAATAAAAACCACGACTCGCTAAAAAGGACGAAAATCGTGGTACCACCTTTGTTCGGAAAAAGAACTAGTCTTTCTCCCTCTTTTCCCGTAACGTGGGGAACGTCAAATCCTACTAACTTCAGACTTGATAACTTGAGAGGATAATCTAATCAACAGGGACTGTAGGACTTCCACCATCGCCTACTCGCTGTAAATATGTTTGGTTAGATCTTGTTCTCAGATTTTCTTTCTTATAAAAGATCAATAGATTCTGTCAAGGGTGCTGGTTGAGAATCTTGGTTTGAAGAAACGACTCCTTCTACTACTGAGCTAGCATTATCTGGAACTGTTTCTTTTTGTGATTCAGCCAATTCTCGATTAGCTGCTTCAATGCGAGCTTGGAGCTCTGCTACTTCCTCTGGTGAAAACTGACGAGTCATGTCAATTGGTTCTTCATCATGATATCCAGTTACATCTTCACCCAAAACTTCTCCGACAACTTCTTTAAAAGCTTCGTCACTTGTTTGAAGGTAAGTTGCTGTCGGACGCAAAATTTCTTCCCAGTCAGAAGAGTCTACAATGGCCAATTGACTCTCAATCGTAGATTTCAAACGTTGATGGAAGACACGGCTCTTATTCTTTAATTCTTCCGTCTCTACTGCAACCTTCTTAGCATTATCCGTAGCTTGACGCAAGATTTCATTAGCCTTATACTTAGCTTCATCAAGCAGACGCTGGGCATCTTGTTCAGCCTGTTTAAGGATATTTTGAGAGCGTTCATTGGCAGCTTGTTTGACACGTTCTGCAGTATCTTGAGCAATCAATACAGACTGGCTCAATGACTCCTTAATCTCATCAAAATAAGACAAACGTTCCTCTAAATTTTTAATGTGTTGCTCTTTTTCATGGTTACTACGAACAAGCGTTTCATAATCACGAACAACAATATCTAGAAATTCATCAACTTCTTCAGGATTAAAACCTCTAAACTTGGTACTAAAGGTTTTATCCTTGATTTCTAACGATGTAATTGGCATATTTTTCCTCACTTACTTAATAAAAAATAGAATCATTCAATGGTTCTGGTTCTTGCTCGCTTGTCACTGTTCTTTTAGGAAAATCATCAGTAAAAGACGAAAGACGTTCTTCTAATCTTTTGATATAGACTTCAGTTTCATCCTTGTAATGGACTAGTTCCTCATAGTCAAAATAAATCTTATCCAAAAATTCGTCAACTTCTTCCTTATTATAGCCTCTGAATTTAATGGAGAAAGCTTTATCAATAATTTCTTGTGGTGTAATTGACATTTTTCTTCTCACTTACTTAGTAGTAATTGGACTGTTATTTTTTTCTTATCTTTTTTGGTTTGACCATTTTCTTTGAGTAAGATAATCCGTCCAAAGCGTCTGACACTTACTAAATCACCTAACTTAACTTGGTAGTCAGATTTTTCAACAAGATGGTAATTTACCTGAACATATTTTCTTTCTAATAAATCAGCTGTCTGCGAGCGAGACAATTTCAGAACATTTGATAAGAAAGCATCCAAGCGCATACTCGGAATTAAAACTTCCTTTTCCTGATAATCACTCACGGCTTCTACCAATTCTTCAAAAGATACGACTTCTAGTTTGACAGGCAATCTAGCAATTTTTTGAATTCCATCTTGAAAGAGAGAAGTGAATTTTTGGTCCACAATGATTTGAGCCCTATTCTCCGTAACTAAAATATCACCAAACAATTTGCGATCAATTCCCAAACGATTCAGAACAGTTCCTAAAATCTTGGCATGTGTCAATTGGTCGAACTTACTAGAATAAACAATCTCAAGCAATTCCATTTCAAAATCCATCAAAGTCGGTATGAAATAATCTGGTGCAAAAAGCACACGACTATACTCACTAGGTACGAAATCGTTGCTTGAAAAAACTTGAATTCCTTGATGATTCCCCAATGTCTTTAAAATAAAGACCTGATGGGGGTTGATAAAGGGAGTTAGGATGGGAGCGTAGTGCTCTTCTACCTGCCTAAGCCACTCCAATCCCTTATCAATGAAAGGAATATCCTCGACTGAGAAATGCTGATAAATATCTTTTCTCATGCTAGTATTAAAAGAAAACGGATCAGATAGTTACCGACTAAATGAACTAAAATGACAGCCACCCAAACTGTAAAATCAAAACCACCAACCCTTAGTGGCAAACGTCTCAAGGGTTGAAGGATCGGTTTGACTAAGCTAGTTAACAAACGACCTAGTGCTGTATCATAAGCATTGGGTAACCAAGATAATAGAGCAAAAGCTACAAGTATCCATGAATAGATAGTCGCAGCATTCTGTATTAAACGAATTAGAAAAATCATTACTTCACTCGATTTCTCTTCATATCAAAATCAAACTCTTCACCGTGAGAACCATCTGGCAAGCGAATGTCTTCAATATTAACCACAACTCCTACTGGTGTCAAAAGATACATAGTATTTGCAACTTTTCTCAATTCACCAGCTAGCACATGGCGAGCTCCATCTAAGTAATCTAGACAGCGGCGTGCTTGTACTTCAGTCATATATTGGAAGTCAATGAGAATACTTTCGTTGCCTGCCAACAAATCAACGATATCTGTTGCATCTTCGTAGCGACGAGGATAACGAACATCAATAGTTACCTTTTCTGTGCTACGATGGCTCTGCATCGCCAACTCTTGCTGACGAGCATGAAGGCGCGTAATATTTTTCTCTTTAGAATTCACTTGTGAAGATTGTGGTGACTGTTGAGCTCGTGGAAGTTCTTCCTTTGGAGCCGAAACTGAAGTTAAGGTTTGTTCAGACTTTAATTCAGCAACGCTTGGTGCCACCTCTTCTCCATCTTCAGTGAAATAATCTATAAACTTATCAAATTTATCTTTTAGTGACATGGTTATTTCCTATTTAAAAAATGCTGTACCGATTCGAACGAAAGTTGAACCACATTGAATCGCTTCTTTGAAGTCTCGACTCATACCCATACTTAGTTCGGTCATCGGCATATTAGGGAGATGTTTTTCTTGAATGGTTTTTTGCAATTCTTGCGTTTCTTTAAATATGTCTAGTAACTCTTGACTAGTTGCTTCAAATGGAGCCATGGTCATCAGACCTACATACTCAATCTGGTCTAATTCTGAAAGTTCTGGTAAGAGAGCTAACAATTCTTCTTTCGAAAAACCGTGCTTACTTTCTTCCTTAGAAATATTTACTTGCAAAAAGCACTTAATCTTGTGGTCCGCTCGTTTTTGAATTTCCTGAGCTAGCTTTAAGGAATCTAAAGCATGAAAATAATCCACATAAGAAATCACTTCCTTGACTTTACGTCTCTGTAAGGTTCCAATCAAATGCCAGGTAAGATTCTGATCACTCAGAGCATGATACTTGTCAAGAAATTTATCAACACGGTTCTCACCAATGTGTTGCACTCCTTGCGAAACCAAAGCTGAGGCTGTTTCAACATCTACATATTTGGTCACCGCAATCACAGAAACCGAATCGTTTTCACGACCGGCTTCCTGAACTGCATTCGATATCTGTTGAAAAACAAGGTTCGTATTTTCTTTTAAATTCATCTTCATTAACGATTTTTAAAGAATGGTGGTGTTTCCAACTCGTCTTCATCTGTCGCTATTGGAACTTCAAAACGTTCCACTGGAGAAACAACTGGTTCTCCTTGACGAACGATGGCATCGCGTCTCAAGTCCCAGTCACCAAAAGCTGATGTCTTTGGAGCTTCTTGACGGCGATAACTTGGAGTTGGAATTTCTACTGTATCAGCCATATCAAAATTACGATCAAAAGTTTGTGCATGGCTAGTTCGAGCAGGTTCACGGTGGGTTGTTTGGCGTGGTTGAGCAGTTACAACTTTCTCAACTTTATCCTGACGTACTCCTGTCGCAACAACTGTCACGCGGATTTCGTCTTTCATTGTCTCATCAATAGATGTTCCAAGCCAGATGTTAACACCATGACCAGCTGCTTGATTAACAATTTCTGATGCTTCTTCAGCCTCAATCAAAGTCAAGTCCAAGCCACCAGTTACGTTGACAATCACATCTTCTGCACCATCGATAGTTGTTTCAAGAAGTGGTGAGTAGATTGCTTTGCGAGCAGCTTCTACAACTCGTTCTTCACCGCTACCGATACCAATCCCCATAAGGGCATTACCTTTATTGGCCATAACAGTCTTAACGTCTGCAAAGTCCAAGTTAATCAAACCAGGATTTGTAATCAAATCTGTAATTCCTTGTACACCTTGACGAAGAACGTTGTCTGCTTCACTCAATGCTTCAAGAAGTGGAGTTTTCTTGTCGACGATTTCTAGCAAGTTATTGTTTGAGATAATCAAGAGTGTATCAACATGCTCACGAAGTTCGTTGATCCCTTCGATAGCAAATTGTCCACGTTTGCTTCCTTCAAAGCCAAATGGACGAGTGACAACACCTACTGTCAAAGCTCCGAGACTTTTAGCAATACGAGCGATAACTGGTGCAGCACCTGTACCAGAACCACCACCCATACCAGCAGTGATGAAGACCATATCAGCACCACTGATTGCTTCTGTCAATACTTCTTCGCTTTCTTCTGCAGCTTTACGACCAACTTCAGGTTGACCTCCTGCACCAAGTCCGCGAGTCAATTTAGGGCCAAGCTGGATAACTGTCTCAGCTTTTGTACTGCTCAAAGCCTGTACATCTGTGTTGGCTGCGATAAATTCAACGCCGGAAACGCCTTCGTCAACCATACGGTTGATGGCATTTCCACCACCACCGCCGACACCGATTACTTTAATGACTGCACCTTGTGCAGCTGCTGTATCAAATGAAAATGTCATATTTATATTCCTCTATTTTATTCGTCAAACATGCTTCCAATCAAGCTACGGAAACGATCCGTTAATTTACCTTTGCTCTTTTCTTCTGATTGAAGAGGAGCTACTGGTTCAACAGATTGAGTTGTTTCAGGCTCAGGAGTTGTCACTGTATTAAATACTGGTCGTGGAGAAACAGGTGAAACTGGTTGAGCTGAACTTCTAAAGTCAATCGGTTGGTGGCGTAAACTTTCGTCACCTCGAATTGCTCGTTGTGCCAAAACATTCACTTCAGTAAGACTACCAGCGAATTCTGACAAGCTGATGACATGGGCAAAAGCAGGGTTGCGAATCCCAACTTGATTTGGCACGAATAACTTAACGCGTACTCCAAATACTTCTTGTGCCAATTCAACGACACCTGGAAGAAGGGCATTCCCACCAATTAAGACAATACCTCCTGGCAAGTCTAACAGGTGACGTCTTTCCAAGTCTTGCTTAATTTGCTCAAAAATGTGCTTAAGTCTTGCTGAAATAATCTCAGCCAAGTATTCTTCAGTCACTTCAACTGGCTCAACTTCACCAATCACTTCAACTTGGAAAGTTTCCTTGCTAGCTAGTGGTGGATAAGCTTCCCCATAGTTCAGTTTTAGACCTTCTGCAATTTTCTTAGAAGTCTTGAGAACTTTTGAAATGTCTTTTGTGACATAATCGCCACCTTCTTGGTTAACATTTGTATATTGAAGTTCTTGGTTGCGAATAGTGGCAACAGTCGTTTGCCCACCACCCATATCAATAACAGTCGCACCAAACTCACGTTCACCTTCATTCAAGACAGAGTGAACCATTGCAAGAGGTGAAATAATCACGTTATCGACTTGAACGCCTACACGCTCAACAGTTTTACGAAGATTGTGGAGGATCGTACGTGGGCCAGTGTACAAGAGACCACGCATTTCCAAACGCACACCCATCATCCCGCGAGGATCACGAATTCCTTGGAATCCATCTACGACAAATTCCTCTGGAATAAAGGTGATAACTTCACGGTCTGGAGTCATACTTTTAGTCAAGGCTGATTTGACGACATTTTCGACATCTTGATCCGTAATTTCTTTTGTATCTGATGTCACTGGAATCATGCCTTGAGTTGGCTCCACTTGTAGCAAATTAGCTGGTAGGCCAACGTTTACAGACTTGATTGAAATTCCTGCTTTTTCTTCTGCTTGAGAAATTGCAGACTTAATAGCAGTCGCTGCTGCTTCGATGTCAACGATAATCCCATCTTTGACACCTTTACTTTTGGCATTGCTAACGCCAATTACATTTACTTCACCATTTACAAGCTCTGCAACCAACACTTTAATAGAGCTAGTTCCGATATCTAAGCCTGTAAAAAAACCATTTCTAGTCATTACACTGCGTCCTCTCTATCTTCCCAGTTTCACACTTCTATTTTTAATAGCTACACCAAGGCATAACTACTCACAAAATATTATAACACAAAAAAAACATTCGTGCTCGAATTTTCTAACATTTAAACAAGCTTTTTCTTGAATTTTTATAATTATCCGACGATTGCATATACGAGTAAACAAAAAAAGAAAGAGAATCTCTCTTCCCTCTCTTTCTGTATACATTTTGGCCTCCAGTAAGGCTATTTTTTAAGGTCTTGTTTGTAAAATTCTTTCAAGGCATCTTTCCAAGTTGGAATGACAAATCCAGTAGCTTTAGCTTTAGCCAACATTGTTGAGTTTAGTGGACGTTTAGCTTTGGCAGGAAATTGACTTGAGTCTACTGGCTTGACTTCGACATCTGTATCCTTCAAAATTTCAACTGCAAAGTCATACCACGTTGTGTCTTCTGTCGCATCATTTGACAAATGATAATAACCAAATTCCTTGCGATTTTCAGCTAGGAAAGTCATGAACTCGGCCAGGGTACGCGTCCAGGTTGGTCGACCATGTTGATCATTTACAACTGTCAAAGTCTTATGAGTTTTAGCAAGATTTTGCATTGTGAAGACGAAGTTTTTGCCGTAATTTCCAAAAACCCAGGCAGTACGGATAATATAGAAGTTTGAAATGTGTTTTTCTACAAGCTCCTCTCCCATACGCTTAGTACGACCATATTCAGTTTGAGGATCTGGTTTGTCATCCACTTCCCACTCTTGTCCAACTGGTTTCTTACCGTCAAATACATAATCGGTAGAGATGTAGACTAGAGTTGCACCATGCTTTTCGGATGCTTTTGCGACATTTTCTGTCCCTGTCACATTGATGGCAAAGTCCAATTCTTTCCCTTCATCCTCTGCTGCATCAACAGCGGTGTAGGCCGCACAATGGTAAACTAAAGTCGGTTTCACCTCTTCAAAAACTTTCTCAACCATTTCTGCATCGGTAATATCCATCTCAGCCACATCAAAGTTGAAAGTGGATAGTAAATCATCGGTTTATCATAAACCGGCATCAGTTGTTTTGATGCAGCTCGAGTCAACGGATATAAACGCGTCCCCGAACCACCCGCGAGAATAATTCCTTTCATAGTAGGGTACCTTTATTTGTTGTTGTATAATAATTAAATTGTTAAAAATGCAAGTTTCAGTAACCAAACTCATCCGTTACTACACTAAGTGCACGTTCAATAACCACATGCATATCATAGTATTTATAGTCTGCTAGACGTCCACAGAAGATGACCTTGTCATTTTTGGCTGCTTCTTCTTGGTACTTAGCAAATATAGCATTATTTTTGTCGTCATTAATCGGATAGTATGGTTCATCCCCACGTTTCCAATCGGCTGGGTATTCGCGAGTAATGACCGTCTTCGGTTGTGTACCATACTCGAAGTGCTTATGCTCAATGATACGAGTAAAAGGAATCTCACGCTCTGTGTAGTTGACCACTGCATTTCCTTGATGGTTTTCCTCATCCAAGACTTCATGTTCAAAACGAAGACTGCGATACTCCAACTCACCATGTTTGTAATCAAAGTACTGGTCAATCATTCCTGTAAAGACAACTTTTTCAGCTGAAGCTTCAAGTTCTTCACGATTAGCAAAGAAGTCAACACCAAGTTCTACTTCTACATCGCCTAGCATGTTTTCAATGATGACGTTGTACCCACCGATTGGAATTCCTTGGTAACGGTCATTAAAGTAGTTATTATCAAAAGTCAATCGAACTGGAAGACGTTTGATGATAAATGGCGGAAGGTCTGTTGCAGAACGGCCCCATTGTTTTTCAGTGTATCCCTTGATCAACTTTTCGTAGATATCTGGACCAATCAACTTGATAGCTTGTTCTTCAAGGTTTTTAGGCTCAACATCTTTCATGTCAGCCGTTTGCTCGGCAATCTTATCCTTAACTTCTTGCGGAGTCTTGGTTCCCCACATAGCGTAGAATGTATTCATATTAAAGGGAAGATTGTATAGACTGCCCTTGTAGTTGGCTACTGGTGAGTTGATATAGTTATTAAACTCAGCAAACTGGTTGACATAGTCCCAAACTTTTTTGTTTGAAGTATGGAAAATGTGAGCACCGTACTTGTGAACGTTGATACCTTCAACATTTTCACAATAGATGTTTCCACCAATGTGATCACGCTTGTCAATCACTTTTACTTTTTTGCCACGTTTTGTAGCTTCGTGTGCGAAAATTGCTCCAGACAAACCTGCACCAACGATAAGATAATCGTACATTTTTTCTCCTTTTTATAATTTAATGATTCGATTAAGATAAGGAACTTTCATTAACATTCTAATAACAATAAAACTTACACACAATGTAAATATAGAAAATAGTAAGTATGCCCCTACAAAACTAAAACCAAATAGTTTTTCCCACATCTTCATAACATAAGTGTGTACTATGAAAATCCCCATAGTTTGATTAGAAAGAGAAACAATCCATTTACTCTTATCTCCATTCAAATCAAGTGTGAATACTGTCAAGAAGATACCTAAAGTTACAATCTTTACAAATAGAATATCATAAAAATATTCAGCAAAAAGATTATGATAAATAGTTTTCGCTAGGAAAAACAATATTATCGGTGAAATCAAAAACAAAAGTAGGCTAATTATTTTCATCCAATTCTTAAACCTTGATTTGAGACTACACACATTAAATTGCGCTACAAAACCACCTAAAATATAATAGAAAAACCAGGTCCATAATCTGAAAGTTTGTACAACATAGGTTTGTATCGGCATTTGAAGTAGAATATTTGATAACTCAAAAATCACCCCAATAGCGACCAATAAAGAAATAAGGTATAAATAGTTTCTTTTTGAATTTAGAAATTTTTTCAAAATCGGCAAACATAGATAGATAAGTATTAGTGCACCGAAAAACCAAAACTGAAAGAAATAACCTTTTTGTAGCAAAGAACCTACAATTTTTTTGATTGGATTAGTTGTAAAATCTCGTTTAAAAAGCCATACGATAAATGTCCATGATGACACTGTTATTAGAATCCATTTTACTTTCTGGAGTATGTAGGGATAAGTTATCTCTCTCTTTCCTAACAATAAATAACCATTGACCATAAAAAATAGGGGAATAGAGTAGGTACCTAAATAATATAAATATGCCAAAAAATTCCATGAGCCTGTCTCTTTAAATCCGCCCATTGTTGTATGAAGTAAAACAACTCCAACACAGGCAAGCACTTTTATTAAATCTAGGTTGATATTTCTAATTTTTCTCATTCTAGTTTTTCCTAATAAGTTGTTTTAGTTCTTTAACATTTATCACTTTCAGAGATAAAATTGCAAAAAGATAGATGATTCCACCAAGAACTGCGAATATTATAACATTTAAGGTTGGTGGAAAATGTATAACTGTTTTTGAACCTAACAAAAGGCCATACATGATAGCTGATGCCAGAATAATTTTCATCATAGATCCGATAATCGGAACATCTTTTAAATATCTGCGAGTAAAGAACAATTGAATTGCCCACACAAGTGCTTCTGTCAATACAGAGACAATCGCTGCTCCGATATAACCAAGTTTAGGAAGAAATAGCAAGTTCAAGCCTACACTGATTATTGCGGGAGCCGTTGTTGAAATCATGAATTCTTTATTTCGGTTATGAGGTATCAGTATCTGAATTCCCATTATATTAGTCCAACCGATAAAGAACATACGGAAGATCATAATGGCAATTGCATAGCGCGCATCTTGAAAGTCTTGACCAAGGAAAAATTGAACAAAGTCATCATTCACAATTAACATCCCCGCTATAATCGGGAAAATGACTAAATTATAAATGAGGAAAGACATTTCATGCATTTTATTGACTGCCTTTTGTTCACCTGTTGATAGCAGATGCGCAACACGAGGTAACATGACGCTTCCTAATGAAGTTACCAAGGTCAAAAGGATGTTGACTAATTTTAGAGCCTGGTCATAGATTCCTACATCTTTAGTAGATGCTAATGCTCCAAGCATGGTGCGATCTAGCGTAACATACAAAGAAATAGCCACTTGGGGAAGGAATAATAATATGACAGGTTTCAAATGATGCCTAGCATAATCTATATCAAAATGAGGTCTACCAATAAACTCTTGGGCGGGTAACCACATACTTAGTTGCCCCAAGAGTTCAAAGATGGTTAGCAAAAAGACATAGAGGTAAAGGTCATTTGCAGATTTGACAAAAAGGAAGATAGAAATTACCCCAACGAGTTTTACCGTTATATTGCGAACAGTTATCTTTCGAAAATCCTCCAACCCTTGAAAAAGCCAGGAAATGTCTAAGCCTTTAGAAAGCAAACTCAATCCCAGAATATAGGCGACTGGATTTTGCATAAAGGAAAGATTCAGACAAAGAAGACCATACAAAGCTAGAGAAAGAACGGTTGCACCTAATTGCAGAGAGTATATTCCCCAAAAATTTTTTTCAATTTCCTTGCGATGTCCTGAAATGACCTTGGTCCCATAGTTGGCAACTCCTAAAGTCGCTAAGAGGATAAAATAAGTAACAATGGAGTTAAAATAACCATAAGTCCCTAGATCATCCGATGAAAAAACTCGTGTTACATAGGGAGTCGTAATAATCGGGAGAATAATCACCAACAATTGATAAGAAAGATTGTAGGCATAATTTTTTAAGATTTTCATTTCAAAGAGAGACTCCTACTTCGTTTTTATTAAATATATTTTATTTTACAAAATAAAAATAGATCATTAGAAATTTCAAGCTACATATTTTAAAGTAGTCTCTAAAAATTCTTTTTTCTTTAGAAAAAAGAATTTTTAGGCTTTTAAATTTTTAAATTTTGAGGTGTTTAGAAAAATCATCATGTTCCAAATTCTTGATGTAAAAACAGGTACACTTAAAAATGAAAATCTCTTATAATTTTTACGATCATCAACGAAAAATCAACTCAAGTATCCTCAATAATATCTAATAATACAACCTCTGCCAAGAATAGAGATTCTTTGATCCCTTATAAGTGAATATAGAAAAAACATATATTGTTTTTAAAGCTGTTGATATACATAATTTTTTTCAATTATAATCCATAGGAATGACTTTTTTTATCTCATCTTCACTATATATAACATATCCTAAAAACAAAATCGCTGGATTATACATTATATCTATTAATTGAGGGTCAAACATAGAATGTAGTGACAAAAATACAATCATCATTGTATAATATGTATTTCTACTGAGATTCTTTGATCCAACAATATAATATCCAACCAATATTAAAAGTAAAATTATTATTCCAAATCTAAATAAAATATTTAGATATGAAGAATCTACATAATTATATGTTAATTCCGAAAACATATTTTGTTCAAAAATCCATCTTATTTTTTGTCCAAAAAACGTTATGTCAAAGTTATTGAAAGCAGCACTTCCAAGTCGTAATCTACCTGTTAATATTAAATTCATATGATCCAAAAGTGGTAGTCTATACCTATAACTCCATGACAAAACTCCAGCTATAATTGCTGAAAATAGCATACTGTACTTATTCAAAAAAAGACTATATGTTTTTATCTTCAATACCTTTAAAAACAAACAAACAATAATAGCAGCTGTAGAGTAATAGAATACTGCTCTCGTATCAGTTAAAGAATATAGATATAAATTTATGAGAAATAAAGCTATTAGTTCTACATATTTAATCATATGTTTTCTTAAATATAAATAGAAGATTGTCACATGGAAAAAGTAATTCGAGCTAAATGTTGAATATGTATACCCTAGAGCATATCGTATTTTCCCACCTGTTCTAACTCCTGAATTTATAACTTCCCCTACTATATTCAGTCTATAGCATATTGCTAGAAAAATCATCAATGCTATAATCTCTATAAGCCAAACTTTTATAACCTTATTTATATCTATATTATTCATGTTTAACATTAGTGCTACTATAGGCATTAAAATGAAAAAACTATCTGAATTATACGATACTACTACTACTATCGTCGAAATAACTATCGAAAAGATAATAAACTTTTTAATATGTGGTTCTAAAATATATTTTAATAATAAAAGGATACACGCTATAATTATTAAAATTTTTATCAATTCACTAAATAGAGGGTATTCATTTACAAAGGCCGTTTGCCCTAGATATTTTGAACCAACTATAATAATAAAAGATATGTAAAAAAGTAACTGATATATATTTACTTTTATACTCATGCTGGATGCTCCTATATCCCGTACTTGCTTAACCTATTTAATTTAAAACTAACTATTGGATATATTATAAATGAATATCTTCTATTATGTATTTCATTAAAATATAATAAGTAGCTTGTCTTCATACGAGAATCATAGGTGTATTCTAGTTTATATTTTCTAATATAATCTGTAGTTTCCTTTAATAATCGCTCTCTATCATCTGACAAGAACGCCAATAGATATCTCGTGTTCAGTAAACCTTTTAGAAGAGAGTGAACTAGATCTTTAAAATATACATCTCCCAATGTGCTATAGAATTCCAATATGCTTTCTGTAACTTTTCTACTATGTTCAATATTTTTCATTCTATTTTCTATGGCCATACTTTGATCAGGTCTACCTAAGAAATACTGATATACATCTAAATTCCAGTATTCCCAATCGTTAATATATTTCAAAGGAAAAACTATATACTGAATATCTACATAAAAGATTTTTTCTGTCAATTTGATATTATTTTCTTTTAGGATACATGTTTTATATGTAACACTATGCATTGGAAAAATTTTGGGAATTTTATTATTTTTATAATAATCTTCAACATTGATTACCTTTTCTAATTCCACTCTATTTTCATACGTAAATTGCTTGCTAAAATTCGTAACAACCATATCTACATCAGTTTTTTCTAATCTTTTTAAGTACTCTTCAAAATCTGATTTTTTTACCCAATCATCTCCATCTACTATCTTAAAATACTTTCCTTTAGCTTCCTCTATGCCTTTATTTACTGCTGAACCATGTCCACCATTACTCTTGTTTATTACTCTTATATTTAAACAGTCTATTTTTTCTATTAATTCTGTCACTACTTGTAGAGTATTATCTGTGCTTCCATCATTAATAATCAATACTTCAAACAAATTCTTCAACTTATCCTCTACATTGAGGAAAGACTCTATATTTCTCTCTATATATTTTTCTATATTATATGTTGGAACAACAATACTTAAAATCATTACTACCCTCCTTATTTTTTAATTATTTATTTGTTGGTTAGATATTTTTTTAAAACAAAAGCATATAATTTAGGGCTGATACTGAATAGTATATGCTTTATTTTATGGTTTTTTGTGATCTTACTATTAAAAATTACCATGAGTAAATCTCTTCTATATTCTAAAGATTTAGCTTTTACTTCTGTTGACATTGCAGATTCAATCATAGAGTTTACTACTTGAAAACCTCCAGTAAACATTCTTGTTCTCAAAGCAATAGATAATTCTCTATTATCTGGAAAATCTTCTTCCAAATATCTATAATTTTTTTCTATAGCTCTGTAAAAATCTTCTAATTTTGATGTGTATTTACTCTTCGTTGTACTTCCAATACGTTGATAATAATTATAATAATATTGATTTGACACAACTACCTTCTTAGCGTCCATTAAATGCTTATAAGCTATAGCTAGATCTTCAAAAAGTTGATCTGGGAAAGGCCACTTTTCTAATATTTCCCTTCGATATAATTTTCCACATGGTGTAGCCCCCAAGAGTCTTCCGTAATACATTTCTTCTATCAATCTCTCTTTATTCAAGATAACTATTTTTTCATCCTTGTTTGAATAGACATTTCTATCCTGAGTGTGATCTCTTACCACTCTTAATGGAGTTACTACTAAATCTGAATCATATCGTTCAGCTAATTCTACAAGATATTCTACCGCATTATTATCATAATAATCATCTGCATCTAAAAATAAAATCCAGTCAGAGGTTGAATGTTTTAATCCAATATTCCTAGCTCTTCCTTGTCCGCCATTCTCAACTGAAATTATTTTAATTCTATTATCTTTCTTAGAATATTCTTCACATATAGCAAGAGAATTATCTTCGGAGCCATCATTTACTAGAATAATTTCTAAATTTTTATAGCTTTGTTTTAGAATACCTCCTATACTATATTTTAAATATTTTTCAACATTATATACTGGAACTATTACTGAAACTTTTTCCATTATTCCTCCTGCTAATATTTCTACTAAAGTGATTGGGTAGCAATCTATATTGCATATATTCTATGATGTTCTTTTAATTTTACTTCTATCTAAAATTTTATATGTACTCTCTAATCCTTCCTTAGCTTCAAACATACCTACCCATCCTAACTTTTCCAATTTTGTACTATCTAAGCTAGAATTATCCATAGGATTTTTTTGTTTTTCTTCTAATTCATTTGGTAATTCAAATAGCAATTTTACTCCAGCTACTTCAGCTATTATAGATGCCATCTCTCTTATTGATATAATGGATTTTTTATTTGAAATATTGTATGCATCACCAGACTGACCTTGCAAAAGAACTGTCAATATTGCACTTGCACAGTCCAAACTATGACAATATGATCGTAGTTGTTCTCCTTTGCTTTTCATTACTAAGTTTTGTCCTCTGATTGCATCATACATAAAAGCAGATGAAATCCTTTTATCTGTTATTTTTAAGCTAGGACCATAAATATGACCTGGACGAACAATTTTTATAGCTACGCCATATTGTTCAGAATAACTTTTACATAATGTCTCTGTTGCTCGTTTTGAACTTGAATAGGAAGCTCTCACATCTAAAATATTTACATATCCATACTCATCTTCTTGATATGGGGTATGATTCTCTTTTTTTCCATACACTTCACTAGATGAAACATAAACTACAGACTTTACTGATTTTTTCAAGGCATAATCTAGTAAATTTTTCATACCTAAAAAATTACTAAGCATTGTATCTACAGGATTACTGATATATAAATCTGGACTTGCATTACTGGCTCCGTGAATTATATAATCAACAGAGAAATTAAAATCAATATCTTTATTAGCATCATAAGGAACATAAACAATATTTTCATTATCTACATAATTTCCAAATCGTTTTTTTAGTCCTTCTTCATTCCTTGCACAAGCATAAATTTTAACTCCGAATTGGTGATTCTTATTCAGTATAATCAATTGATCAATAATAGTCGAACAAATAAGGCCTGTTGATCCCGTGATAAGAATTGATTTATCCTTTAAAGTCTCAACACCAACTATATTTTTTATAGATTTGTCTACATAATCCTTATATAGACTTATGTCAAATAAGTTCACAGTTTAATCCTTAATCCAATTTTCTTTTTTAGATTTGAGAAGGGCTTTAAAAATTTCGAGATCATCTAACGTGGTTATTTTTAAATTTTTTTCAGACCCCATAGAAAAATACGTCTCTTTTCCGAACATCTTCATTAATTCACAGGAAGCTGCAACCTCAGTTATTCCTTTTTCTATAGCTCTGTTATGAAGTTCCAGTATATCATCTAAATTATAAATATGTGGTGTCTGCGTTCTCCTCAATAACTCTCTTTTTAAAGAGCTAATAGAATGATTTTCAGTCTCGTTGTCTAATACAAAAGTAACCTCAACACAAGGAATTGCAGCCACTGCATTTCCATACCTACTATAAGTTGAAAATGCATCATCAATAATTTCGTTGCTTACCATCGGTCGATTACCATCATGAATTAAAACAGTCACTTGCCTATCTATATTATTTTTCTTTATTTCATTAAGACCATTATAGATAGATAACTGACCGGTTTCTCCACCATTTACTATATACTTTAATTTCGTAATATTAAACTGTCTAGCATATGTTTTCAACATTTCTTCCCAGCCTTTTAATACTACTACACATATTTCATCAATGTTTGGATGATTTTGAAATTTTTCTAGCGTATGAATAATGAGAGGCCTATTGTCAACATGTATAAATTGTTTCGGTATATCTTGTTTTATTCGGCTTCCTATTCCTGACGCTGTCAATAGTGCGATTTTCATAACAGCCCTCCTTAGTTAATTCCAATTTTTTCTAACAATCTTTTACTATTATTTCCATCTCTATATTTATTTACTTTTTCATTAAATTCCCTTCGTTCTTCTTTAAATTTATCCACATTATGTGTAATTTCATTTATGAAATTACACATATCATCTAAGGATTTTATTTTATTTCCCTTTAGGTAGTCCATAGGTTTCTCTACTATAAATCCTCTATTTTTATTGTAATCATCAAAGTCTCTTATACAAAAAGCTATTGGTTTATCTAACAAATAATAATCGTAAAAAACTGAAGAATAATCTGTTATTAATGCTTTACTGTCTCTTAATAATTCATATAATTTTATGTTCTTTTTCCTACTATTTTCTTCTGATAGTATCTGAATATTACTATAGCTAGGCATTTTAGCAGGAAGGGTTTGAAGCGGGTGAAGCTTCACTATCATATTTAGATTGTCTTCTTTTAGGAGATTATTCACTTTTTTTAATTCTTCGAACGAATAATCTCCTATCAAAATTTCTTCCGAATTTGTATCACTATATCCTAATTTCTCAGATTGCCTAAATGTTGGCAACCAGACAATGTAATTAGAAGTAACTTTTTTTTCTTCATTAAAAAAAATATCTGTTCTACTTTGACCACAAATTTTAACAACTTCGATATCACAAGAATGAACTTTTGTAGCTAGTTCTTTAAACATCTCGCTTGTAACAATTACGTCTGTGTAGTATTTTTCTTTTTTTACAATTTTTCTCTGGTATTTATCAATATCTTTAAAAAACATACCATGCCACATCTGGACTACACGTTGATTAAAAGGAATAATAGGAATTTTCCCAAAAGAGTAAAATACGAAGCTACTTGTAAAGTATTTTAATATCCCATTAATTCCATTTATAAAATATACATTTTTTAGATTCTTATATTTCAAATTTAAATTATGATAGTCTGTACAAGAACAGTATATCTTATACTTTGTATAATATTCATTGTCTATCAAATGTTCAAATAGAGATAATGAATTATCAGAGAGTTCTTTGGGGGAATATATAAGTATTTGTTTTTCTTTTTTTATATATTTATTAATAACAGAAAATACTTTAAATATTGTTTTTTGAGCAAATAAACGGAATGATTTCTTTAAATTCATCACAAGCTACCTATTCTTTCTTCCAATTTCCTACAAAACTCCTTATTATTACTATTTATTGTTACTTCTGATTTATCGTTTCTTAAATTTGTAAGTAGTTTTTTTATATCATTAATTACAATAATTGGATAATACTGCTTTACTTTATTACAGAATTCTAACTGATGGTCATTCACATGCTCTCCAAATTTTTTTTGTCTTGGAACAACTATCGGAATTTTACCTTTAGCAATAACCCCCATAAAAGTCGCTGGTCCACCATGAGTAATGATAATATTTGATTCATCAATTAATTGATTCATTTTTTCATAAGAAATTATCTTTTCCCATTCACAATATTTCGGAATATAATTGGAATATCCTGTTTGAATAAATACCTCATCTTGTATAAGATTTTCTTTTTTTAAACGATCAACTTCTTTAATCAAGCGATCAAATTGTTGTTCATGTGTACCTACAGTCACAAAAATCATTAGAATATTCCTCCTAGATTAATTGCTTTTGGGTATACTTTTTTCATTTCTTCCCATTGGACAATGAACCTGTCAGTTACTGGATAAACGAGTTTCCCTGTCATTGTCGGAGCATCAATTCTATCAAACACTTCTATATAGACTGTCTTTGAACCAAACAACTTTCCAATATAAAAGAAAGGAACAGCGACAGCAGCACCAGATGAAATAATTACATCTGGTCGCTCTTTTTTTAATATTTTAAAAGCAAGAAAAGTATTTTTTATTAAATTTTTGATATTACGGTTGGTTGGATAATAACAGGGATATAAAACTTCCTCAGAGAGCACACTCCTAGCATCCTCCTTATCAAAAGTAACCCAAAATCTTTCTTTATCTTTCCAAAAAGGTTTTAACAAATACAAATGAGCTAAATGACCTCCACTAGATCCAACTAGACATACTTTCATCCCTTACTTCGCTCCATCTCTCATCAACACAACTTTTACAGTTTTTAACAATATTTCAAAATCTTTCCAAATGGTCCAATCGTCGATATAAGCCACATCCAATTTAACGACTTCATCGAAGTTTGTAATTTCACTTCGACCACTAATTTGCCACAAACCTGTAATACCAGGTTTGAAGCTTAGACGACGTTTTTGTTCAGGTGTGTATTTTTCGTACTCATCTAGAGTTGGTGGGCGCGTACCGACTAGACTCATGTCGCCAATCAAAACATTCCAAAATTGTGGCAATTCATCCAAGCTAGTTTTTCGGATAAATTGTCCAATCTTTGTCACTCGAGGATCGTTATCGATCTTAAACATCCCACCTTGCATGGTATTTTGATCCATCAACTGTTCCTTGATCGCTTCTGCATCGACTCGCATCGAGCGGAATTTATAAAAGGTAAAGTGACGACCATTTTTTCCGACACGAGTTTGTGAAAAAATTGCAGGCCCACCATCTTTTCGAATCATAGGAACTAAAAATAGGCTAGCAATCCCACATAGGATCAATCCAACAATGGCCCCACAAATGTCGAGGATGCGTTTGGCAATCACATGGCTCGACTTGTAAAAATTTGTAGAAAATGTCACTACGTTCAAGCCCGCCATCTCATGGATTTGTTTATCACGACCTAAGTTTTTGTCGAAAGCATTGAGATTGACTGTGACAGCGATTCCCATGGTTTCAAACTGAGAAATAATGGCTCCAATGTCGTAGTCTTCACTTGGAAGATTGACAAAGACTTCATCCACTACCTCGTGCGTTGCATAAGAGATCAACTGTTCCCTCGGAACAACCGTCACCTTTTCATGAGTAAAGTCTGGCATGTCTAAAACACTGACTGCAACCAGTTTCCCTTGAACATCGTTAGCGGTTAACAAACGGTCCAACACTTTTTCAGTACGTGATGTCGCTGTGATCAACAAAATATTACGACTGCTCTTCAAATTATGGTTAAAGGTTTTCCAATAACGCTTCAAAAAGAAACAGAGGAGATAATTCAAAACACCATACAAAGAAAGTAAATAGAGCATCCCTCGTCTAGAAATCACAAATTTTTCTTTTAAGAAGAAACTTGAAAAACTAATCAACAAGGCATAAAAGAGGATGTATTTAATCGTTTCTACTAACTCAACATACTGGCCTCGTTTGAAAAAATCTTTACCATAATCACTAATGTAGAAGGCTGCAAAGTGAAGAAAAAATAAGACGAATACTGTATTTGGAACAATATCAGTTTCTGAAATTGCAATCAGTATATAAGCTAATACACTAACAAGTATACTCTGTAAGAATGCCAGAGTTACATTGTAGAAACCCCTTCCTTCCATACTGGACTCCCTAACTTCATTTTATCTTTTTTCATAATTGCCATAGCCACCATAAGAACCATATTTTTCACGTTGAACATCAAATTTATTCAAAACTACACCTAGAAATGGTTTTCCAGTGTGTTCTAACTGACTTTTAGCTTTTTGCACTTCTCTTCGTTTTGCTACACCAGCTTCTGCTACTAAAACGGATGCATCACATTTTTGGACAATAATGGCTGCATCAATTACAACCCCTATAGGGGCAGTATCAACGATGATATAATCAAAATATTTGCGTAAAGTCTCAATCATTTTTTCAAAGTTGGCGCTTTGTAAGAGAGCTGTTGGATTCGGTGAAACTGCTCCTGATTGAACTACAAATAAATTTTCAACGTCTGTTTCACAGAGACCATGTGACAAATCCTGAGTCCCAGCTAGATAATCTGTCAAACCAGTGATTTTTTCTCTTGACTTGAATACTCCAGACATGACTGAATTTCGGATGTCGGCATCAATCAATAGCGTTTTGTAGCCTGCACGCGCAAAAGCCCAAGCGATATTTGTAGAAGTTGTAGATTTTCCTTCACTCGGATCGACCGATGTAACTGCAATAACCTTTAAGTTATTGCCACTCAGTTGTATATTTGTACGTAAAGCATTGTAATACTCTTCCGCCTTTTTTAAAGAGTTCAGTTTTTGTTGTGATAATTCTAACTTTGCCATAAGTTCTCCCTTACTTTAATTTATCCATATCTGGAATGACTCCAAGGAGTGAGATTTTCATAACGTCTTCGATATCTTCTGGACGTTTAACACGGTCGTCTAGAAGTTCAACCAATAGAACCACGACAATCACCAAGCCTGCACCAGCACCGATTCCCATTAAGGTATTGCGACGGATATTTGGTGATGAAGGACCAGTAGCTGGACGGGCCTCCTCCAGAGTCGTTACGTCCGAAACTCGAGTAACTGCGATAATTTTTTGTGCTGCAACGTCTCGCAGTGCATTTGCAATACGACTAGCTTCGTCAGGTTTATGATCACTAACTGAAATAGATACGATACGTGTATCTGCAGGGACCGTTACTTGAACCTTTTTAGCCAATGCTTTTGCATTAACGTTCAAGCCAAGATCAGCAACTACTTTCTCTAGGACATCTTGGGATAGAATGATTTCACGATAGTCCTTGACCAAGTAGGCCCCTGCTTGTAAGTCCTGATTTGTTAGTCCTGCTTTATCGTTTTGATTTCGATTAACCACATAGATTCGCGTTGTACTTCTATACTCAGGTTTGACCACAAAACTACTATACGCAAAGGAAGCAGCTCCTGCTACGATGGCTACAAGAAGGATTAGCAGTTTCTTTTTCCATAGCGCCTTTAATAACTGAATAACGTTGATTTCAATAGTATCTTGTTCTTTCATTTTAACTCCTATATTATTTGATCTTTAATGACTTTTTCGGGATTTTTCACGAATAGTTCCCGAGCCTTATCTTGGCCATACCTTTTACTCACTATCTCATAAGCCTCTCGCATATAAGGTGGACGACTCTCTAGATTATGCATATCACTAGCAACTATATGAACCAAGTCCCTCTCCAAAAAATAGCGAGCACGCTTTTTCATGAATTTATAGGTGTCGCCAAACAGTTTTGGTTTGAGGACACTTGAACTATTGACCTGGGTATAACATCCCATGTTGATGAGGTCGTGCACCCTTTTTTCATTATTTTCCAAAGCATCATAACGTTCTATATGGGCAATAACAGGGGTTATTCCCAACATCAAAATATTGGTCAATGCGCTATGGATTTCACGATAAGGGGTATTCATACTAAATTCTATCAAGGCATAGCGAGTGCCATTTAATTGAGGAATCTGTTGATTCTCTAATTTGTTTAAAGCATCACTGCTGTAATAGATTTCTGCTCCATACAAGATGGTTAAGTCGGGAGCAATTTCTTTAGCCAATTCCTTGACAACTTTAAAATTTCTTGCAATGTCCTCTTCTGGTGTTTCAAACATCCCCTTCCGACGATGAGAAGTCGAAACGATGGTACGAACTCCCTGAGCATAAGCTTCTCTCAGAAGCGCTATACTCTCTGCCTTATTCTTCGGACCATCATCTACATCAAAAACTATGTGTGAATGGATGTCAATCATCTTATTTTCCTTCCATGATATCTTTGATTTCTGTTTTGAGTGTCTCTAAGCTATTTTGATCTACCTCTAGCATATAAAGGCTGCTGTCAGGCATGGCATAGGAAGGAAGATCCATACGACCAGTTCCCTTTAGATCTCGAGTGATGACAGTATATTTTCCTCCACTTGCTAGTTGAGCATTTGCTAGGCTAACCATGGTTTCAGGAGGCATATTGGTTTGTACAGAATCTTGCAACCCTTGCATAATACCATCAAAATTCTTCAAGGCTTCTGCCGAAGTTAGTTTTTGAATAATGGCAGCAATGACTTTTTGTTGATTACGTCCACGATCTCCATCACCATTAGTTAAGGAGTAACGTTCACGAACAAAACCTAGAGCCTGCTCAGAGTTTAGGTGCACATTTCCAACAGGGAAGTGATAATTCCCATGAAGTGATGTGAAGTCTTGATCATTATAAACATCGACACCACCTAAGAGATCAATCAATTTCAAAAAGGAGGTGAAGTTGAGTCGTGCATAATAATTCAGGTCAATTCCATAGAGATTTTCTAGGGTATGAATGGAAGCATCCACGCCGTAAATACCTGCATGGGTCAATTTATCATTTTGGTTATTACCGCCATCAGCTATAGGCACATAGGCATCACGAGGCGTTGTTGTCAGGAGAATTTTCTTGGTTTCTTGATTAACCGTCATGATGATATTGACATCCGAACGAGAAACGGAGCTAATCGGTCCGTATGTATCAATCCCACTAATATAGATATTAAATGCCTTGTTTTGAGAAACCTTAGGTGCCTCAACAGTCTTGGTTAGTTCTTTGGTATAAATCTTCTTGATCTTTTTGGCATGGTCTGGGTACTCTTGCTCAATCAGATTTTCAAAGACACTGTTCAAAACGATTGCCTTGGTCTCTCCAGCCAGCAAACTCTTATAAGCCGCAAGATAGGAAGCACTTTCTTCAACCGTTAAGTCTTTACTCTGACTTGTCTTAATATCATCGAGCAGTTTTTTAATATTTTCGGCATCTGTTTTGGTTGGAGCCGTCACACTGGATAATTCCGAAACATTTCCAATCTCACTATCCGCCAAAACTGCAACACTGATAGAGTAACTAGAATAGTTAGATGTCGCATTGAGTTGATTTGCTAGGCTGATAAATTGATGAACTCCAATCAAAGAAATGGAACTGACAAATACCGACACCAAGAGTAAAATCATGGTGAAAATCTTAGCTTTTCTCTTTAGAATCAAAAATAAAGCTATTAGCGCAAGCAAGATCATCACGATTGCTATAAGAATATTGGCATAACTAATTGCTAAAATATGATATCTGAATATTAAAAACAGCAAAAAACAAGCAAGCACGGTATACACAAACAACAAAATAATATTGATGCTTTGTTGAATCTTGCTCGTTTTTCTTTCTTTTGAATGTCTACTCAACTTACACCTCTACAAAGTATTTTTTATTTTTATTATATCATAAAGTAGTACTGGATACCATTAAGACATATTAAGTAACCGTTTTTATTCACCTTAAAAACATGAATAGTAAATTTCAATGATAAAACAGCTAAAACTTTACTTAAAAGAGATTTCTCAGTTAAAAAGGCAGAGATAAAAATCCCGACCTTTATGTTTATTGATCATGAAACTTTATCACGACAGCAGATGATTTTTTGTTCATCTTTTAAACTATGAGATGAAGTTTGGGTTTACCGATTTCTGTTCTACTACCACTCTTTATACTTATTTCACGTGACTTTCAAAGTCTTTTTGACTCTTTTCGACAGAATTTTTACGTTCTTGTTCCCATTTAGCTTTCGCTTCGTCAAATTGAGCAGTTGTTACTACCTCTGTTTGCAGTCTCATGTACTTGTAGTTACTTCCAGTACCTTTGATTCCGACAAGTGAGTAAGCTCGTGTAAATGGTGTAACACGTGTCACTGAAGCCCCACCACCGTTTGAATTTACAGGAAGCAATAGCGAACTATCAATCAACCAGGCTTGTGCGTCTGCATAGTTTTCATAGCGTTTAGCTACATCTGTATTTTCTGCATCAGCCGCTTTCAATTTTTTAGTATATTGGTCCAATCCAATACTTGTAATCTTATCAGCATCCTTGCTTGGATCAAGCCCTAAAATCTTGAGATAGAATCCATCCTCAGCGTTGAAAGGATTGAGATAAGTTGATGGATCTTGGTAGTCCGCAGACCAACCATCCAAGTTCAAATCATAGTCATGATCAGCTGTAGTTGGTGCTTGGAATGTCGCATTGGCATAGTCTTCTGTTGAAATTTGAACTACATCAATCACTACATTTTCTGCCCCAAGAGTTGATTCGACAGATTGTTTAAGCGAATTAATCTTTGGAAGCAAGGTTTTGTTAACTTGGTCTACAGGCAAGTCCAAATGAATTGGGAAGCTCACACCTTGAGCTTCTAACTCTTTCTTAGCCTCAGCAAATTGAGCTTGTGCTTTTTCTTTGTTGAAGTATCCATCTTGAGCATCTTCAAGATTCATATTTGACCACTGAGTACCGTAGTTTACCAACTTAGATGAAACTGTCTCACCAAAGGTCTTATCTCCAACTTGTACGAAAGTTGGTGGGACAAGCGTGTTACGAAGAGTGTTTTTAGCAGCTTCTTCTCCATTAGATTGAGCCGAGTAGGCTGTACGATCAAGTGCAAAGTTGATGGCTTGACGGAAGTTTTTATTTAAAATAGCAGCTTGGGTCGCTTGTTTTTGCTCATCGCTAGTCTTAGCTGTATGATTGTATGCTTGGCGGTTAACGTTAAAATTATAGTACCAAGAAGTTGCGTCCTGCAAGCTATAGACGATGTTGTCCTTATATTTTTCCTTAGTCTTTGCAAAGTTTGAACTATTTGGGTAGACACCAGCAGATGAGTAAGCACCACTTTCAAAGTTACGAATCGTCATATCTTGGTCAGAACCATCAACATAGGCCAATTTAACTCTTTCAATCGTTACTTTTTCTTGGTCATAGTAATGAGGATTCTTCTTGTACTCGAGTGATGATTTTGATGTAAATTCTTTTAACAAATAAGGGCCGCTATAAAGAATACTATCTGCTTTCAACTCTCCAAATTCTTTACCTTTAGAAGTCAAGAATTCTTCATTCACTGGGAACAAGATACTATTGGTAGTCTTAGAGTTCCAGAATGGTTCTGGTCGTGTCAAGGTATATTGGACAGTATAGTCATCCAAGGCTTTGACTCCAACATTTGAAAAGTCAGTATTTGCACCTGTCACATAATCATCTAATCCCTTGATTGAGTTTTGAATCAAATCAAGCGCTTGACTCTTGTTATCAGCTGCATACTTGATACCTGTGACGAAATCTTGTGCTTTAATGGAGGCGTATTCTTCCCCATCAGCCGTGAACCATTTAGCATCTTGACGAAGTTTATAAGTGTAAGTCAAGCCATCCTTTGAAACACTCCAATCTTCTGCAAGAGCAGGAATGAGATTTCCATAATTGTCATTTTCAAGCAAACCATCTACCAAGTTGGTTACAACAGCAGTGTTATCGCCTGAATAGTCCAAAAGGTAGTTGAAGGTTGTTGGATCGGCACCAAATGTAGACGAGTAGGTTTTAGCATCTGATGCTGACTTTCCACACGCTGTCAACAAGACCGCAGCAGCAAGTGTCAACCCCGCTCCAATCAAACGTTTTTTAAGTTTCATGTTTCATTTCTCCTTATATGTTAGGTTTTGTAACATATAACTATGTTATCAAATTTTGACCTAAAAGTAAAGTTATATCCTTATTTGTCCATTCGTCAATAAAAGGAGAAAAGAAAGAAATCCTGCTTTAAAACAGGATTTCTTTATTCGTTACAAAAGACTATTTAACGTGATTTACTAGTTCTTTTTGGTATTTGGCATTTGTTTCGATTTTCTCTTTTTTCCATTTCTTGAGAGCTTCTTCGTATTCTTTAGTGGTTACAATATCGTTTTGCAACTCTAAGCCTTTGAATACAAATGGATCACCCTTGATACCAACTTGAGAGTAAGCTTTTGTGAATGGCACTGTACGGCTAACTGTCGGAGAACCACCTGAAGAAGCTACAGGGATAAGAAGTGAGCTATCTGAAACCCAAGCTTGTGCTTTGGCATATTTTTCATAGCGTTTGTTAAGATCGCTTGTTTCTGATCCTGCATCATCCAAGAGTTTCTTGTACTCATCAAGTCCAACTTGAGCCATAACTTCTGGATCTTTACCTTTTGTGATACCCAAGTGTTTAAGAGCAGAACCCTTCTTAGCATCTAAGATATTGAGGTAGGTTGCTGGGTCTTGATAGTCTGGTCCCCATCCAGTTCCGTTCAAGTCATAGTCTTTTTGAGAAGGTACTTTGGCTTGAGATGTGATACTCATTTTCTCATTGTCAGTCATTTGAAGTACATCGATGACAACATTTTCACTTCCAAGTGCTGCTTCGACAGACTGTTTAAGAGAGTTGGTTTGCTGTACAGCAATGACATCTGTCTGCTCAACTGGAATATCCAAATGGATTGGGAAGGTTACACCTTTAGCTTGCAATTCTGATTTTGCTTTTTCAAAAGCAGCTTTTGCTTTTGTCGGATTGTAAAGGGTATCTTTACCATCTGTCAAAGCTACATCCTTCCACTGGTCTCCGTATGTTACCAATTGTTCTTGAGCCAATTCACCGAAGGTCTTTTCACCAACTTGAACATAGTCATAAGGCACAAGGCTAGTACGGATAATCTTGTCTGCACCTTCTTCGCCATTCATCTGTGCAGAGTAAGCATGACGGTCAAGAGCGAAGTTGATAGCTTGACGGAAGTTTTTATTGAGAAGCGCTTCTTTAGTTGATGTTTTTTGGGCTTCATCTGTCTTAGCTGTTTTATTGTAAGACTGACGATTTACGTTGAAAGTAAAGTAATAGCTTGTCGCTTCTTGCGGACTATAAACGATCTTATCGCCGTATTCTTTCTTAGTTGAATCAAAGCTTGAGCTAGTTGGGAAGAGACGAGCTGTTGTATAGGCTCCTGATGAGAAACTACGAATCAATGATTCTTGGTCAGAACCATCGTAGAAGGTAAGCTTGACGTGGTCAATTTTAACATTGTCTTTGTCCCAATAATTTGGGTTCTTTTCGTACTCGATCACTGATTTTGAAGTGAAGTTCTTCAAAATATATGGACCATTGTAGAGAATACCTGAAGGCGCTGCCGCACCGTAATCTTTCCCTTGAGAATTTAAGAATTCTTCATTAACAGGGAGCATAGTCGCTGTTGTCACCTTAGAATTCCAGAAGCTTTCTGGTTTGTTTAAGGTATACTCGACTGTATAATCGTCAACTGCTTTGACACCGACTGTTGAGAAGTCATTTGTTTCACCGCTAACATACTCTGCCAAACCTTTGATAGAATCTTGGATAAGAGTTAGGCCATCTGATTTGCCATCTGCAGCATGCTTCAAACCTGTCACAAAGTCTTGGGCCTTGACTTCAGCATACTCTTCTCCTTCTGAAGTATACCATTTGACACCTTTACGTAGCTTGTAGGTGTAGGTCAAACCGTCCTGTGAAACAGACCAGTCTTCAGCAAGCGATGGAATCAAGTTTCCATATTTGTCATTTTCCAAGAGTCCGTCGACCAAGTTGGCAATGACGTCTGATGTTGAACTTTTACTAGTAACGCTATAGTCCAATGTTGTTGGATCAATGGCATATACATACGAAAATGTTGTTGGAGCATCTGCTTTTTTCTCAGTCTTGCCACAAGCTGCCAAAAGAAGAGCTGCGCTCATCGTTATCCCTGCTACTACGAGCCACTTTTTCGATTTCATCGGTATTCTCCTTTAAAATACTATTTTTCACCATTATACCCTATTTTTATATAAAAGCAAGGGTTTTCAGATGATTTTTTAGAAAATTCAAACTAATATTTATTAAAGAAGTTTTTACACTTATTTTAGAAAAAAACTCAAGCATCTGAGACACTTGAGTTTCTGGTTTTAATCAGCTAATTCGACACAGAAGGCATCCCATGGAGCCAAGTTTTGTTTCTCTAAAACATCTTGTACTGAGGTATTTTCAATCAATATAGACTTAACTGACCCTTCTACTGCAAACTCTTGCTGCTGGTTGGACAAATTGGCCACAACTAGGAAACGACGGTCTCCATCTTTACGGATATAAGCAAAGACTTTTTCAGCCGTATCAAGAAGTTCAAAGTCAGCACGAACCAACCAGTTATTTTCCTTACGAAGTTTTACTAATTTTTGATAAGTATAGAAGATAGAATCTGGATTTGCTAAAGCTTCTTCTACATTTATCTTTACGTAGTTTGGATTGACTGCAAGCCAAGGTTGACCATTTGAGAAACCAGCATTTTTTGTCCCATTCCACTGCATTGGGGTACGAGCATTATCACGTCCAATCACGCGAATGCTATCCATGATTGCTTCCATTGGAACACCTTTTTCAAGAGCTTCACGCGCATAGTTGAGGGATTCAATATCATCTACTTGCTCCAAGCTTTCAAACGGGAAATTGGTCATTCCAATCTCTTCGCCTTGGTAGATATAAGGCGTCCCTCTCATAAGATGAAGTAAGATTGCATATGCTTTGGCAGATTTTTCACGGTAGTCTTGGTCATTTCCCCAGATAGAGACAATACGAGGGAGGTCATGGTTGTTCCAGAAGAGGGAATTCCAGCCATCTTCAACTCCCAACTCTGTCTGCCATTTGTTGAAAATTTCTTTTAACTTCCCAACATTTAGCTCTTTTTGGTACTGCCACTTAGGTTTCCCTTCCTGATACTGAAGACAGATATGTTCAAACTGGAAGACCATAGACAGTTCTTGTCCTTTAGGATCTGAATAGAGTTTAGCGATCTCTGGTGTTGCTCCCCAAGTTTCCCCTACTGTCAAGAGTTCTTTATCGCCAAAGGTTGCTTGATTCATTTCCTTGAGGTAGGGATGAAGCATAGGACCATTGTTGACAATCTTCTGATCAGGAATCTTCCCAATCATGTCAATGACGTCCATACGGAATCCACCAATCCCTTTATCAATCCAGAAATTCATCATCTCATAGATTTTTTGGCGAAGTTCTTCATTTTCCCAGTTGAGGTCCGGTTGCTTCTTGCTGAAAAAGTGCAGGTAGTATTGACCAGACTTTTCATCGTATTGCCAGGCAGATCCACTGAAAATTGACTCCAATTCGTTAGGTTCATCACGCCAGATATAGTAGTCTCGCTCAGGACTATCAGGATTTTCACAAGCTTCAATAAACCAAGCATGCTCATCTGATGTATGATTGACCACCAAATCCATAATGATTCGGATATCTCGTTTTTTAGCCTCAGCAATCAGCACATCCATATCTTCCATGGTTCCAAAGATAGCCGCGATGTCTTGATAATTGGCAATGTCATAACCATTGTCATCCATGGGGCTATCATAGACTGGAGAAAGCCAGATCGCTGTGATCCCTAACTTAGCTAGATAGTCTAGCTTACTGGTAATCCCAGGCAAATCACCAATCCCATCTCCATTGCTATCCTTAAAACTTTTTGGATAAACCTGATAAACAACGGCATTGTGCCACCATTTTTCTTGCATCTTTTTACCTCTATTTAAAATTGACTTTACTCCATCATAGACCTTTTATCAAAATTATGCAAGCGTTTGCTTTATCTTTTTTTCTCACTTTTGCGACTCTCTAGTTTCTAATCTTCCATTTTTTTTATATAATAGAGCTCAGAGGTAAAAAAATGAAAAAACAAGCTTTTAGTTCTGAACAATATTTGAATCTACAACGCGACCATATCTTGGAGCGCATCAACCAATTTGACGGCAAACTCTACTTGGAGTTTGGTGGCAAAATGTTAGAAGATTTCCACGCTGCTCGTGTCCTTCCTGGATATGAACCTGACAATAAAATCAAGCTCTTGCAAGAGTTGAAGGAGCAAGTTGAGGTTGTTATCGCTATTAACGCTAGCAATATCGAGCACTCAAAAGCTCGTGGAGACTTGGGCATTTCTTATGACCAAGAAGTGCTTCGTTTGATCGATAAATTCAATGAACTTGGTATCTTTGTTGGTTCAGTTGTCATTACTCAATATGCAGGCCAACCGGCAGCAGATGCTTTCCGTAATCAATTAGAGAAAAATGGAATCGACTCTTATCTTCACTACCCTATCAAGGGGTATCCGACAGATATGGATCACATCATCTCTCCTGAAGGTATGGGGAAAAACGACTATATCAAAACTAGCCGTAACTTGATTGTCGTGACTGCTCCTGGTCCTGGTTCAGGTAAGTTGGCAACTTGTATGTCTAACATGTACCACGACCAAATCAATGGTATCAAGTCTGGTTATGCCAAATTTGAAACCTTCCCAGTTTGGAATCTCCCACTTCATCATCCTGTCAACTTGGCTTATGAAGCTGCCACAGCAGACCTAGATGATGTCAACATGATTGACCCATTCCATCTCCAAACTTATGGAGAAACCACAGTCAACTACAACCGCGATATTGAAATTTTCCCTGTCCTTAAGCGTATGCTGGAACGTATTCTCGGTGAGTCTCCTTATGCGTCTCCAACTGACATGGGTGTCAATATGGTTGGTTTTGCAATCACTGATAACGACGCCGCCATTGAAGCATCTAAACAGGAAATTATCCGTCGCTATTACCAGACAGTTCTTGACTTCAAAGCTGAGAAGGTTGGAGAAACTGCTGTGAAGAAGATTGAGCTTCTCATGAATGACCTCGGTATCACACCAGCTGACCGAAAGGTTGCTGTTGCTGCTCGACAAAGAGCAGAAGAAACAGGCGGACCCGCTCTAGCACTTGAATTACCTTCTGGTGAAATCGTTACTGGTAAGAACTCAGAACTCTTTGGTCCAACAGCGGCTGCATTGATCAATGCTATCAAAATGTCCGCTAACATTGATGCTGAAACAAAATTAATTGAACCAGAAGTGGTGAAACCAATTCAAGGTTTGAAAATCAATCACTTGGGTAGCCGTAACCCTCGACTTCATTCTAACGAGATCCTCATCGCCCTTGCTATCACAGCAATGCAGAATCCTGATGCAGATCATGCCATGAAAGAACTCGGAAATCTCAAAGGAAGCGAAGCTCACTCTACGATTATCTTAACGGATGAAGACAAGAATGTTCTTCGCAAACTAGGTATCAACGTAACCTTTGATCCTTACTATCAATACGATCGTTTGTATCGCAAGTAAAATACGACACTCACTCCTCTTAGAATTGGATCCTTAGCATCCAGCTCTAAGAGTTTTTTATATCTTGCAAGTCTTTCACAAACATATCTTTTAAAAATAATTCTCATTTTAATAGAAGCTGAGATAACATTTAATTTTAGATTTATTTCTAATGAATCCTTAAAAGGAGTGAATCCATCCTCTTCAATCTTGACTTGAACTACCTTGGCTGAGGTTGACCCATTTTCTCTACAATATCAAATCGGTGTAACGAGACTGACTGCGTCACTCTTATCTAGAACCTCAAAGCGATGCTTGGAGACATCTACATAAGAGAACAAATTTGGTCATTGATTTTCATTGAATATACAAAAAAGCGAACAAGACAGCATTCTGTTTTTCAGAAAACTATCTAGTTCACTTTTGCTTATGATTTAATTTTTTGGTTTATTCTACCGTTACTGACTTAGCAAGGTTACGTGGTTTGTCCACGTCGAGTCCACGGTGTAGGGTTGCAAAGTAAGCGACTAATTGCGTTGGTACGACCATTGAGATTGGTGAGAGGTAAGGGTGTACGGTCGTAAGAACGATATCATCTGTATCTTTGGCAACATTTTCTTCTGCAATGGTGAGGACCTTAGCTCCACGTGCTGCCACTTCTTGGATATTTCCTCGAGTGTGGTTTGCAAGAACTGGGTCTGACAAGAGGGCCAAGACAGGTGTTCCTTCTTCAATCAAGGCAATAGTTCCGTGCTTGAGTTCTCCAGCCGCAAAACCTTCACATTGGATGTAAGAGATTTCTTTGAGTTTGAGACTAGCTTCCATAGCTACATAGTAGTCTTGACCGCGTCCGATGTAAAAGGCATTACGTGTTGTTTCAAGAAGATCACGAACTTTCGCATCAATCAATTCTTTTTCTGAAAGGGTTGACTCGATAGATTGAGCCACGATAGACAACTCATGAACCAAGTCAAAGGCTTTGGCTTTTTCGTTGCCATTTGCTTCACCGACTGCTTTTGCGAGGAAGGCAAGGGCTGCGATTTGGGCTGTATAAGCCTTAGTTGATGCTACAGCAATTTCAGGACCTGCATGAAGGAGCATGGTATGGTTGGCTTCACGTGAAAGGGTTGATCCTGGCACGTTTGTCACTGTCAAGCTTGGAATTCCCATTTCATTGGCCTTAACCAAAACTTGACGGCTATCAGCTGTTTCACCAGATTGGCTGATAAAGATAAAGAGTGGTTTCTTGCTGAGAAGTGGCATGCCGTAGCCCCACTCAGAGGAGATACCAAGTTCAACCGGCGTATCTGTCAATTCTTCCAACATCTTCTTAGAAGCAAATCCTGCGTGGTAAGAAGTCCCAGCTGCGAGAATGTAGATGCGGTCTGCGTCTTGAACAGCCTTGATGATAGCTGGATCTACGACAACTTGACCAGCCTCATCTGTGTAGGCTTGGATCAACTTACGCATCACCGTTGGTTGCTCATCAATTTCCTTGAGCATGTAGTAAGGATAAGTCCCCTTACCGATATCAGATAAGTCAAGCTCCGCAGTGTAGCTAACACGCTCATGGCTGTTACCATCATAGTCTTGAACTTCAACGCTATCAGCTTTTACGATAACCAACTCTTGGTCATGGATTTCCATGTATTGATTGGTCTCACGAATCATAGCCATGGCGTCTGAACAGACCATATTGTAACCTTCACCAAGACCAATCAAGAGTGGTGATTTGTTCTTTGCCACGTAGATGACATCTGGATTTTCAGAGTCGATCAAGGCAAAGGCATATGAACCGCGGATGATGTGAAGAGCTTTTTTGAAGGCTTCAAGCACTGACAACCCGTCTTCTTCCGCAAATTTACCAATCAAGTGAACAGCGATTTCAGTATCCGTTTGTCCCTTGAAGTGGTGACCTGCAAGGTATTCTTCCTTGATTTCAAGGTAGTTTTCAATCACCCCGTTGTGCACCAAGACAAAACGTCCTGTCTCAGAGCGGTGTGGGTGAGCATTATCTTCTGTTGGTTTCCCGTGAGTGGCCCAACGAGTATGTCCGATACCAGTTGTTCCCTCAACACCAGCAGTTTTAGCAGATAATTCTGCGATACGACCAACCGCCTTCACTAAATGGCTTTCAGCACCACCTAGGACAAAAATCCCCGCAGAATCATAACCACGGTATTCGAGCTTTTCAAGCCCTTGAATCAAAATATCAGTTGCATTTGTGTTTCCAACAACACCAACAATTCCACACATAGTATATACGACACAGGCTAGCTGTGCTTTCCCCTTAAAATTGGTATAGTCTAATTCTCGCTTTGCAGAATCAGCAGAAACAGTATATACTTGTTTCTTTCACTTGTCAAGAACAAAAATTGGTATAGCCTAATTCTACTGATTCCACATGCTAAAAATCTATCATATTTCGCCTAAAGCAAGTATTTAAAAAGGGCTCTATCGCCCTTAATAACTACTATTTTGTAGCAAGCTTTTCTGCTTCTACTACTTCTTGAAATGTTTTTTGATAATTCACTTTAATCTTCATTGTCATATGAGAGTCCTCATTTCTTTTTGATGAACCCAGTATAAAATCCCTTCCTAAAACATAGCTTATATTTTCCTTAGAAAAAACTAAAAGTAACTTCTGACTCAATGAAAACGAAAGAGCAAACTAGAAAGCTAGTTACAGATTTCTCAAAGCACTGCTTTTAGATTGCCTGTTAAGACTAAGGTGTTGTTTGAAGTGATGTTGAAGTTTATACATTCAGTAAATCAAATGAACATAAGCATTTTTCTAAATCCCTTACCTGAGAATCCCATACAAAAAGAGCGTTCGTTACCGCTCTTTTACTTAGTATTTAGGAGAAGGTGCTTGTTCCTTTTGAAAAGTTTTTTGATAATTTACTTTAATAGTCATGTGAGAGTCCTCATTTCTTTTTAATGACTCTAGTATAGGACGCCTTCCTAAAAGCAAACTTAAGATTTTCTTAGAAAAAGCTTAATCCAAATGTTCTTTCTTCTCTAGATTTAGGGCAATCACATGCCACTCTGGATCCTCTTGCCAATTAGGAAGTGAACTGATATAGCTTGCTACCTTGCGGGCTTCCTCAAGAATCGGAAAATCTTCGATAATATCAGCCACTTGAAACTCTGGTAGACCTGACTGTCTGGTTCCAAAGATTTCACCAGAACCACGCATTTTTAAATCTTCCTCAGCAAGGATAAAGCCATTTGTTGTCTCCGTCATGATGCGCATACGGTCCTTACCTGAGTCTGTTTTGGGATTGGCCACAAGTACCGCATAGGACTGCTTGTCTCCACGACCTACACGACCCCGAAGCTGATGGAGTTGACTAAGCCCAAAACGATCAGCATCCATGATAATCATGACTGTCGCATTTGGCACATTAACCCCAACCTCGATAACCGTTGTCGAAACCAGAATATCAGTCTTTCTATCTTTGAACTCCTGCATAATCTGGTCTTTTTCATCACTCTTCATCTTCCCATGCAAGAGAGCAACTTTTGCTTTTTCTGCAAAATGATCTGTCAACTCTTCTGACAAAGCGATAGCATTTTTCAAATCCAAGGCTTCAGATTCTTCAATCAAGGGCGAAATAACATAGGCTTGAGAACCTTTTTGAATTTCTCCTTCCAACCAAGTCAGGACCTGGGGCAACTGTTCATGTTTAATCCAGCGTGTTACGATTGGCTTGCGTCCTGCTGGCATCTGGTCAATAATAGAAACATCCATATCTCCAAAGGCTGTGATGGCTAAGGTCCGTGGAATCGGTGTTGCCGTCATCATAAGGACATCTGGATTTTCTCCTTTTTCACGTAAAATACGTCTTTGTCCCACACCAAAACGGTGTTGCTCGTCGATGATAATCAAACCGAGTTTAGCATAGTCCACCCCATCCTGTATAAGGGCATGGGTACCGATGATTACATCAACATCCCCCTTGGCAATAGTTTTCAAAACCGTACGTTTTTCTGCAGCTTTTAGTGAACCTGTTAGGAGGGCTAGTTTCAAATCTGGAAAGAGACTCTCTAAACTTTCAAAATGCTGCTCTGCAAGAATCTCTGTTGGAACCATGAGGGCAGCCTGATAACCAGCCGTTACGGCTGCGTACATCGCTAGACCTGCTACCACTGTTTTCCCACTACCAACATCCCCTTGCAAGAGTCGATTCATGTGATGGTCCGACTTCATATCGGTCAGGATTTCTTGCAGGCTCTTTTCTTGGGCTTGGGTCAAAGCAAAAGGCAAATTTTCTTTAACCGCAGTTAGTTTTTCCTGGAACCAATTCAGGACCAATCCACTTCCATGAATCTTATTTTCAGACTTGAGGGTCTGTAATTGCATTTGGAAATAGAAAAGTTCCTCAAACTTGATTCGACGGAGAGCCTGCTTGTATTCTGCCAAATCCTTAGGAAAATGCATGGCACGAACAGCCTGACAGCGAGACATGAGTTTGTATTTATCTAGCAAGGACTGAGGGAGATTTTCCTCTATCAAGAGATCTAGCCCCTGATCAAAGGCGGTTTTAATGACCTTAACAAGGCTTGCTTGACTAACTCCTTGTGCGAGACGATAGACAGGTTGAAGGTCGTCCTCTACTTGAACTAAAACCTTCATCCCTGTTAGACTAGCCTTGGCGCGATCCCACTTACCAAAAACGGCTAGAGTCGCTCCTAGCTCAATCTTGTCAGCCAGGTAGGGTTGGTTAAAGAAGTTCACTGAAAACACAACTTCTCCCTGCTTGAGGCTAAAGCGTAGGCGATTGCGCTTAAAACCATAATACTGAACACTAGCTGGTGTTACTACCTGACCAGATAGGACAGCCTTTTCACCATCTTCTAGTTCTAGCACCTGCTTGGTCTTAAAATCTTCATAACGGAAAGGAAAGTAGAGCAAGAGATCTTGCAGATTTTCGATTCCTATTTTGGCATATTTTTCTGCTGATTTGGGTCCCACGCCAGGCAAGACATGCAAGGGTTGATGTAAATTCATGCTCCTCTCCTTTCCTTCTGTTTCTTAATGATATTCTCTCGGAATTCGATCACTGAGGAGACAAACTACCTCATAATTGATCGTTCCACGGTAAACCGCAACATCTGTTGCAGTAATCTCCTTGTCACCGTTTGAGCCAATCAAGGTTACCTTGGTACCTAATGGATACAGCTTAGGTAAACGAACCGTGATTTGGTCCATGGATACCCGCCCTACGATAGGGCACAATTGTCCATCCACCAGAACTGAGAAATTCTGCATATCTCGTGTCCAACCATCAGCATAACCTATCGGTACCGTTGCAATGACTTGCTCACTGTCTGCCTGATAGGTCGCTCCATAGCCCATACAAGCCCCAGCTGGGACTGTTTTAACATGAACAATAGCAGTTTCTAAGGTCAAGGCTGGTTTTAGTTCATAAGGCAATTCTAAAACTTGTCCACTTGGATTGAGACCATACATGGAATCTCCCATGCGAACCGCATTGAAAATAGTTTCTGCATGCCATAGAGTCGTTGCTGAGTTACTCGCATGGACTAGTTCTGGTACTTCTTGCAAGTCTGCTAGGATTCCCTTAAAGCATTCTAACTGTTGCTTAAAGTAACTATCCGACTCTTCATCAGCAGTTGCAAAGTGCGTAAAGATTCCCTCAACATTTGCTCCATGTTCCTTGAGTAAAGTTTGAGCTTGTGCTGCCTCGCTTGCACTTCTAAAACCAATTCGCCCCATACCTGAATCAATTTTAAGGTGAACGGTTAAGCCTGGTAAGTCTGACTCTGTCGCTATGAGTTTCTGGATCCATTCCAACCCAGCCACTGTCAAGGTAATATCAAAGTCCTTAGCCAATGAAAGAGATTCAACCTCAGATACTCCTAGAATAAGAATCTTCTTAGAAATTCCTGCCTGACGAAGCTCGATGGCTTCATCAATATTCGAAACGCAAAAGCCATCGACATCATCCTGGATAGCCTTCGCAACAGCTATCGCTCCATGTCCATAAGCATTGGCTTTCACAACCGCCCATTTAAGAGTATCTTTAGGAATGTGCTCTCCCATTTGTTGGATATTGTAGCGGATAGCACCCAGATCGATGAGGGCCTTGGTTGGTCTATGTGGACTAGTTTTCATAATCTTCCTCCAAAATAACACTAGCTGTCACAAACTGATTTGTATGGCTGATCGATAGCCACACTTTCCCTGAAAACGGGGATTTACTGAAGTAGGGGGCTCCTCTTTCATTGTTCAAAACTTCCAAATCCTGAAAACCTAATTTCCCAACTCCCGTTCCCATAGCCTTTGAGAAAGCCTCTTTTGCTGACCAACGCCCAGCCAAATACTCGATCTGCCTACGACCTTTGAGACTGGCAAAGCGCTCCATTTCCTTGTCTGTCAAGACACGCTGGGCAAAACCTTTTCTTTTTTCAACTGCATTTTGTATGGAAGCTAATTCTTCAATATCAATTCCGTGTCCAACTATCATTTTTATCAAAAGGAGTTGAGATACCCCCAACTCCATCCTTTTCACTTATTTTGTTAAGGTAGTATAGATTTCTTCTACCAAGGCTACTGTATTTTCCCATCCTAGACAGGGGTCTGTAATCGAACAACCAAAAAGTTCTGGTTGATTTTGTCGACCATCTGCCAAGTAGGATTCAATCATGAAACCTCGAACTGTTTTCTTAATCTTTTCATTCCAGTCACGATTGAGCAGAGCCTGGCGAACAATTCGAACTTGCTCCATATACTGCTTCCCTGAATTATCATGGTTGGTATCAATCATGATAAAGGGATTTTCAAGCCCCATAGACTCGTAACGCCCGATAGCATTTAAGAGAGTTTCATAGTAGAAGTTTGGTTCATTTTTCCCATATTCATTCATTGCTCCACGAAGGATAACGTGAGCTAGGGGATTACCTGAAGTCTCAACTTCTTGTCCATGGTAAAGAAATGTTTGCTTGTTTTGTGCAGCATAGATGGCATTAAACATAACAGACAGATTTCCAGAGGTTGGATTTTTCATACCCACTGGTGCATCAATCCCTGAAGCTACAAAACGGTGTTCCTGATCTTCTACTGAACGCGCACCCACTGCATGGTAGCTCACCAAGTCGTCAACCAAGACTAGATTGGATGGATAAAGCATTTCATCTGCTGTGGTCAATCCAGTTTCTGTAATCACTCGATAATGAAGTTGACAAACAGCCTGCAAACCATTAATCAAACTTGGTGCTTTAGAAGTATCTGGCTGATGAACCAACCCCTTGTAGCCATCTCCATTGGTACGTGGCTTAGCTGTGTAAACACGCATGACCATAAAAATCTTATCCGCCACTTTTTTCTGCAAGTCTGCTAAACGGCGAGCATATTCAAGCACTGCTTCTTCATTATCAGATGAACAAGGACCAATGACTAAAAGGATACGATCATCCTTACCAGATAGAATATCAGCTAGTTCTTGGTCTCGGCTTTCCTTATGTTGCAAGGCTTCTGCAGACAGCTGTGTTTCCGCCTTAATCGCTTCAATGTCGATTTCTTGACCTTTTTCAATAAATGCCATACTATTCTCCTAGTCTTTGGTAGATTTCGCGAACAAGAGCTTCAGTATTTTCCCATCCTAGACATGGGTCGGTGATAGATTTTCCAAAGACCTCTGGTTCATTTTGACGACCATCTTCTAGATAAGACTCAATCATGAAACCACGTACATATTTTTTAATCTTTTCATTCCAGTCACGGTTAATCAAGGTCTGACGAACAATGCGAATCTGATCCATATACTGCTTGCCTGAGTTATCATGGTTGGTATCAATGATGATAAATGGGTTTTCGAGGCCCATTTTTTCATACTGGGCAATGGTATCCATCAAATTATCGTAGTAATAGTTCGGAATGTTTTTCCCGTATTCATTGAGGGCACCACGGAGAATAGCATGCGATAGAGGATTTCCAGTCGTTTCAACTTCTTTCCCTAGGAAAAGGAAACTTTGTTTGTTTTGAGCCGCATAAATACCGTTGAACATGACATTGAGATTTCCAGACGTTGGATTTTTAAAACCTGTCGCAAAATCTGCTCCACTAGCTACAAAACGGTGTTGTTGGTCTTCAACCGAACGAGCTCCAACTGCCATGTAAGAAATCAAGTCATCTACCAAAGGAAGGTTTTCTGGGTACAACATTTCATCCGCGGTCGTCATTCCTGTTTCAGAAATAACACGGTAGTGCAGGTGGCGAACTGCCTTGATCCCATTGATGAGGCTAGGTGCTTCTTTGGCATTTGGTTGGTGAATCAAGCCCTTATAGCCATCACCATTAGTACGTGGTTTAGCAGTGTAAACACGCATGACCATAAAGACGCGGTCTTTGACTTCTTCTTGCAGTTTTGACAAACGCTTGGCATATTCGAGAACTGCTTCTTCATTGTCAGATGAACAAGGACCAATCACCAACAAAACACGCTGATCTTCACCACGAATAATCGCTTCAAGTTCTTGGTCACGTTGTTGTTTATTGCCCAGTGCTTGTCCTTCTAATTTAGACAAACTACGGACTTCTTCAATATTAATTTTAGGGCTTTTGGCTGTAAATACCATGATTCATCCTCCTTATAAAGCAAACGGACGCCAAGCGAAAATTCACTTTTCACTAGGCATCCGCCTGAAAATTAGTCATTCTTAATGTCGTTTACCATGACAGTTTTTAAATTTCTTACCAGAACCACATGGGCACAAGTCGTTACGCTTAACTTGGCTAAGATCCAAATCTGCAGGAAGCTCAGTCTGTTGCGCAGCAATATTACGAGTTGCTGTCGTACTGATATGGCGCTCTGCTTGTGGACGCTCTTGTTCATGAATTTGTGCTTTCATCATCAAACGAGTCACATCAAACTCAATGGAACCAATCATATCATTAAACATGCGGAAACCTTCTGCTTGATACTCAACGACTGGGTTATTCTGAGCATAACCACGGAGACCAACAGCATTACGCAACTGATCAAGAGCATCGATATGGTCTGTCCACTTGTTATCTACAACACGTAGAATCAAGACTTTTTGGAATTCTTTAACAGCTTCCTCATCACGAAGCTTAGCAACTTGGCTATCGTAGACTTTCAAGGCACGTTGGTAAAGTTCATCTTTGATCGCTTGGTCTGACAAACCTTCTAGGTCTGAAAGTGAAATTGAATCTTCTGGAAGCAAGTTGTATCTTGCAAAATTCAAGATAGCTTCTAGTTTTTCATCTTGTTTAGCACGCGCATGATTATCAACAACACGATTAATAGTGCGTTTAATCATTGCATGAATCTCAGGAGCCAAATCGCGATCAGCAGTGATGACATCGTAACGTTGTGAGTAGATAATCTCACGTTGCTCACGCATGACATCATCGTATTGAAGGACTTGTTTACGTGTGTCGTAGTTGTTTCCTTCAACACGTTTTTGTGCTGCTTCAACCTGACGTGTCAACATACGAGATTTGATTGCTTCGTCTGACATATTGAGACGTTCAAAGACACCCTTCAAGCGCTCTGAACCGAAACGTTTCATCAAATCATCTTCAAGAGAAAGGTAGAATTGAGATTCCCCTGGGTCCCCTTGACGTCCTGAACGTCCACGAAGCTGGTTATCGATACGACGACTTTCATGGCGTTCTGTACCAATGACACAAAGTCCACCAAGTTCACGAACACCTTCACCAAGCTTAATGTCAGTACCACGACCGGCCATGTTGGTCGCGATTGTAACTGCACCACGTTGGCCAGCATTCATGATGATTTGAGCTTCTTTGTAGTGGTTTTTGGCATTCAATACTTCGTGAGGAACACCTGCAGCTACCAATTTTTTAGAAATATAATCACTGGTTTCAACGGCAACCGTACCAACCAAGACAGGTTGACCTTTTTGGTAGCGAGCTTTTACATCTTCGACAACAGCCTTAAATTTAGCTTCAAGACTAGCAAAAAGTAAGTCTGGATGGTCGATACGTTGAACAGGACGGTTTGTTGGAATCGGAATAACACGAATGTTGTAAATTTCACGGAATTCTTCTTCCTCAGTCTTACCTGTACCCGTCATACCAGACAATTTCTTATACATACGGAAGAGGTTTTGGTAGGTAATAGAAGCTGAAGTCTTGGTTTCATCCTGGATTGGCACACCTTCTTTTGCTTCAATAGCTTGGTGCAATCCATCAGAATAACGACGACCTTCCATGGTACGACCTGTAAATTGGTCGACAATCAAGATTTCTTGTTCTTCGCTGACCACATAGTCAATATCAAGAATCATGATGTAATTAGCACGAAGGGCATTGTCTATAAAGTGAGTCAAGGCTACGTTTTCGATATCGTAGAGATTTTCTAGTTTGAAGTAGCTTTCAGCCTTGTCAATACCAGAATCAGATAGACCAATTGTCTTAGACTGGATATCAATGATATAGTCATCCTTATCCAAAGACTTCACAAAATGGTCAGCCATATGGTAGAGTTGGCTGGTTTCAACTGCATTGGCTCCTGAAACGATCAAAGGAGTACGAGCTTCGTCGATCAAGATTGAGTCAACCTCATCGACCAAGGCGTAGTTGAGTGGACGTTGAACCATATTTTCAGCACGAACGACCATGTTATCACGAAGATAGTCGAAACCAATCTCTGAGTTTGTTGAATAAGTGATATCACACTCATAAGCTTCTTTTTTCTCCATTGGAGATTTGGCTGCCAAGTTAATCCCTACTGACAAACCAAGCCATGAGTACAACTCACCCATCTCAGTCGCATCACGTTCTGATAGATACTCATTGACCGTAACTACGTGTACACCTTTACCTGAAAGGGCGTTAAGGTATACTGGCATAGTCGCTGTCAAGGTTTTCCCCTCACCAGTACGCATCTCAGGAACGTCACCATGGTGAAGAACGATTCCCCCCATAACCTGAACCTTATACGGGAAAAGACCAAGAACACGCTTAGCTCCCTCGCGTACAACAGCAAACGCCTCATACAAAAGTTGGTCAAGAGTCTCACCATTTTGATAGCGTTGTTTGAATTCTTCTGTTTTTGCTTGCAATTGCTCGTCTGTTAACGCAGCCATTTCATCTTCATATTTGAGGACTTTATCAGCCATCTTTTCTAGGCGGCGGAGTTCCCCTTTATCATTTTCGATGATTGTTTTTAATAAATTTGCCATTTTTTTCCTTACTTTAAATTCTGAATATTTTAGAATGTTCTTTTTATTGTAGCATATTTGCCCAATTTTTTCAAGAAATATTCCGTTTTCCCTTAGGGCAAAAAAGGGCTAATCATCGAGATTAGTTCCCTTAAAATTCCTCCTCTTAGCTTCATTTTTCCTAATTTGAACTTCTACTCAACTTCAGCATTGAGAAACGAAGCATCCTTCAGTTATTAGGCACTAATTTCCTCAGTTCTCTCAAGGAAGATTAGCCTTCTTCTTTTCCAACTTCAATTTTTTCATAAATTTTAGACAAGTATAAACTATCCAGTCATTGAGTAAGGATAAAAGGACTAAAACTATCCATATCAACCACCTAGCTAAATCCTTGGGTTCTAGTAAAATAAAATTAAATAAGATTAGCGAAAAAAGAGTGAAAGCTAGACTAAACAAGGCCATGAGAGGTAAATAAATCCAGTAAAAGTAGTAAAGGAGTGAAAAGTGTTTTCTTCCTGGTCGTGCCTTCCTTTGCCAACTAAAAAAGAAAAAATAGGGCACTAAAATCAACAATTGTAGCAACTTCTCCATCTCATCACCTCCAGAACTGTTTCCTATTTTTATTATAGCAAAAAGACCTGGAAAGTAGTTTCCAGATCTTGCAATTCTTAGAAATAAACGGCCAGTCTACTGTTTTGATGTAGAAGTACTAAAGTCAACCTTTGGAGCTGTCTTGGCTTCTTCGCTTTCTTTGAAGGTTTCTGCTTCTTTAAAGTTCATCATATTAGCAAAGAGAACAGTTGGGAAGCTTCTTAATTTTTGATTGTAGTCAGTTGCTGCCTGGTTGTAATCCTTGCGGGCTACAAAAATACGATTTTCGCTTCCAGCCAACTCCGTCATGAGTTGTTCCACATTTTGATTGCTCTTAAGCTCAGGATAGTTCTCTGTCAACACAAGTAGGCGTGAAATAGCTGAACTCAACTCACCTTGAGCCTCTTGGTTTTCCTTTGAAGTAACAGAGCCATTCCCAATTTTTGCACGTGCTTCTGCAATCTGGGTGAAGACCTCTGTCTCATGGTTCATTTGTCCCTTTACAGACTCTACCAAATTTCCAATCAAGTCTGAACGACGTTGAAGAGCTGTCGCTACATTTGCTTGAGCTTGTTCTACCTTGGTCTGTTCGGAGACAAGACCGTTATAAGTACCTACAACCGAGCAACCTCCCAGCAAGATAATGGCTAGTAAAATGCTCAATACATAAATGATTCCTTTATTTTTCATATCTAAACCTACTCATTTCTTTAAATTTTATACTGACATTACCAATCATCAGATGAACCTCCACCATCAAAGCCTCCGCCGTCCCAGCCACCAGAAGAATCTGAACCTGAGTCTGACCAAGACGAATCCGAATCGGATGAGTCACTAAACCACCAGCCACCGTCAGAGGAATCTCCTCCTCGGCCACCGCCGCCTCCTCTAATAATGGCTATAAATATGATAATGAAATAAATGATTATCCCGACTCCGAACACATTGTCCATAGGATCACTGTTCTTACGATGACTAGACGAGCTACTATTTCGACTCGATTTTTTACCACTGATGCTATCAGAGTAACGTCTGATTTTGGCGGAAGCATCTGCAAACGACGTTTCATCAGATGAAAAGGTTCCACTTCCCTTATAAAACTGATTATCCAAAGCTTTGGCAATCGCTAGAATCCCCTTACTATAGTCCCCATTTTTAAAATCTGTACGACTGGCTGCCAGGATCTGCTTGGTTTGGTAGTCTGTTATTCTAATTGCGGTATTATTACTTGTTTCAATCCTTGATTTACGATCTTGAACAGCTACCACAATCAAACTTCCAAAATTATCTCCTGAATAACCTATTTTCCAGGCTCTAGCCGTCTCATTAGCGACCGTTTCAATGTTTTCTCCTTCTAAACTGTCCACGATATAAACTCCCACTTGAAGCTTTTCTGCCTTTTTACTATTAGCTTCATTCAAATCACGAATTTGTGTGATAGTGTCCTCTGTCAAATAATGATTTGGATCGTAGATACCATAGTCTGGTTTTTCAGGTGCTGTGAATGCTGATAAGAAGAGAAATACCATCAGCAATCCAAGGATACGCGCCAAGAAACTTTTCTTTAACAATCTATATTTTTTCATAATAACCTCCCTGTGTAAGGAAAATTGTTTAGAGAATTATAGCATTTTGATTTTTACAAAGAAAGTACATTTTCATTACAAATCTATGACAAAAACTAAGAAAATGATGTTTTTTTGATGACAAATCGGACTCTCTATTCTGCATTAAATGGTCTAAATTCCCACCATATTGACTGCAATCTCTAGAAGGAATAATCAGAAGCACTCGGAACCAATCTTAGATAAATTTTGGATCTGTTGACAAGCCTTATTTCTTGGCATTATAGTTCATAAGATTTGCATTTCTTGATATCCAACAACTCATGACAAAAGAGAGGCTTTGAGAGGGAGGGATTCCTCTGTACTACACCCCCGAAAAATTTAACTTTCGGGGTCTATACATTCTTAAATCTACTAGTCTTTGTATTCTTGTGGAGAGAAATTTTTATTTTACAATATAATAAAAAATATAGTCATCAATATATTTATCTACTGATCAAACATTTTTAACCTTTTTTCCGTTATTCTCAAAATTTTCGAAATCACTTGATGAATTTATGATGTTTTAGCACTCTCTGTTAGGGGGGCTAATTCACTGGGTAATTTATTTTCAAAATAAATATAGGCTTCATCTGTCGTAGCGTTCAAATTATCTATTCACATGCTTTTTATAGTGAAAACTTCTACATCCTACGCGATAATCTATCTCAAAATAATAATAATGATCTCTGCCGTCCTTGGCATTTTCCTTGTTCAAGACAAAGTAGTCCTTTTGGTTGATAGCCATGGTTCGCAGAATATCATCAATCAAGAAAGTCAAGGGTACATTCATGGCAGAGTATTTTTGGAAATCTTCCTCAAAACGAATGTAGTCATCTGAGAAGTAATCCATCTGCAATTTGTTTTCATATAACTCTTTTCTAGTCATCAACTTCCTCCTGACAAAGTTGGATTGTGAGAATATCATCTACCCTTATTAATCGATAGCCTTCATCCGTTCTAACAGAGATTTCTTCGGGGGATAATGCTCTTACTTCACCCAATATCGTGCCTTTATGATTTTTCTCCTTGACAACAAAAGAGCCTTTTTGTCGTCCAACGTAGAGCTGGGAAAGCAGCAACAATTTCTCAACTGGATTCAAATCTGTTGATAAATCGACACGATTTTTTTCTGCACTGAGTGAACTCGTATGCTCCGATAGAAAAAAGCCCATCCACTTCTGCATGCCTGGATCTTGATAATCCCTCGCGGATTGGAAGGGCAAATAAGAGCGATCAATCATTTTAGTCCATCTAATCCTCCAGCAGAGTGCCCTCCGATCAGCTTACTTCTGGCAATACTTCTCGATGCATCCTCTAAGGCAGTTGCCTTCAAAAGGGAAGTAAAGCCGAATTGTTCTCGAATGGAATCAATGGCAGTCTGGAGCCTTTCTTCTTTTTCTAGCTTGTCAACATCATCAAAAAGGGAAATTAAAGAAAAGGACTCGTCCATCAATCCTGAATAACTAACGGCTACACTCCTGACAGCTCCAGAAGTATATTTGCTATGGAATAATTTCAGTACATAACTGACTAAAAGACTGGTATTATTGGTCGGCTCAACCTTCATCTGGGTATGGATGGAGCGTTTTTGTTCCTGCTTAGAAAATCCAAGATGAATAGACACAACTGTCGTCTTCTTTCTGGCCCGTCGAAGCCTGATAGCCACCTGCTCAGCCATCTCTCGGAAGATAACTTCGATATCTCGCTGCTTGACATAGTCTCTCGGTAAAATTTGCGAATTGCCTAAGCCGTGAGATTTTGGCTTATAAGGCTTATGAACATTACTCTCATCTATTCCATTGGCATGAAACCACAAGCGTAGTCCAGCTTGGCCAAGCTCCTTCTTCAGGACATCAGGATTGCTATTGGCTAATTCCTTAATCGAATAGATTTCCAAGCTATTTAAGCGCTTCTCCATCCGATGCCCAATCCCCCAAAAGTCGGTCATCTTTGGAATGGACCAGACCTTATCCTCCACATCTTGGTAAGACCAATTGGCTCGCATAGTCGGTGTGTGCTTGGCTTCATTATCCAAGGCCAACTTAGCAAGCAGAGGATTAGCGTTAGACATGCCGACTGTCGAGTAAATCCCGGTCTGCCGCCAGATATCTCTCTGGATACGAGCCGAAAGCATGTCCAGCTTATCTTTACGAGAAATCTGCTGATCTGGGACAAAATAATTGAGCGAACTGGTTAGATCAATAAAGCCTTCATCAATTGAATAAGGATAAATATCATCTGGACTGCCATAGTTCTGAAAGATTCGTTGGATTTCCATATTAACTGCGATATACTTGTCCATCCGAGGAGGGACAATGACGCTCACCCGAGCCCAATCCTCGATAAATTTCACATAAGCTGAACCCGTAGGTAGGCCTTGTTTCTTAGCATTGTAGTAGGAAAATTTGCGCGTCTTGATATCAAAAGGCAGGTCATGAGCACGGCCTACATTTGCTTTTCCAAAGACCTTTTTAAACATAGGCGAGGAGGCAAGAATAAGCCCAACAGAATTATCCGCCCGACTCATAACACAAAGGGAAGTTTTAAGAGGATGAAGCCCTCTTTCCACACACTCAACACTGGCATAAAAGGACTTCATATCGATAAAGGCAATATCACTTTTGGGCTCTCTGGAATAATCAAAGTAGCCCATAGCCTATCCCTCCATCGGTACAAAATTACCCACGATAATGCCTACAATCCGCGGATCTTCCTCATAGGAGATAAAAATATCCTTGTATTTAGGATTGATTGAGACCAGACGTAAACCTTCTGCCTCTCGATAGACCCGTTTGATATAGGTCTGGTTGTTGCAAACCACTGCATAGACAGCACCATCATAATCAAATCCTGTCTCTCGAATCAGAGCCACGGAACCATTTTGATATTTGGGTTCCATGGAATCTCCAGACACCCAGGAAGCAAAATCGTGAGCTAGTTCCTCATTAAAGTAAACCGTATCAAAATTCCGATCATCATAAACCGAAGCTCCGATACCAGCCGACATGCGTTCGTAGACATGATACTCGAAAAGTTTTTCTGGCATGGTTACCACCTTCTTAGCTTGTTCTTCTTGAACCAGGTTGCGAGCATAGACTACCACCTTTTCTTTCCCTTGGCTAGAGAGGCTATTATAGATACGAACAATCTCAATTTGGGTGAAATAACCTTTTGGTACTTTTAAAATCTCTTCTAGTTGTGAAACCTTCTCTTTAGAAGGCTCCTTGACACCACGTTCCCAAGCCGAATAAGCCTGAAAACTAATGTCAAGCTGCTCTGCAATTTCCTTCTGTGTTAGCTTTAACTCTTTTCTCCGAATCTTGAGTTTTTCTGGTTGGTACATGACTTCCCTCCTAGTGTGATGTTTCAACGTAGGTTGACTCTATTTTTAAAACTCAACCGTTTTGGTTTAGTTTTATTATATAAAAAAAGTAGACAAATGTCTACTGGGAATGTTGAGTTTTGGCAAACGACTGGTAATGATAATGCTATAGATTCCTTATCTCAAATACTGCCGTATGAATCCACTCGTTATGCATTTGAAAGTCATTTTCTATGTTTTTACTAAAGGTGAAACCATTTTTTAAAAGCACTCTCTGAGAAGCCAGATTGTCCGTTGCTGTCCCTGCGATAATCTTATGTAAACCATAAGTAGTAAAGGCCTTTTCTAAAACGAGTTTAACTGCTTCGCTTGCATATCCTAAATTAGTAACATTTTCTCCAATCCTATATCCAAGTTCTGCTGTTTTTCTATCCTTCCCTAAAATACTTAAATTGATTCTTCCGACCATAATGCCTTGTGCATCTCTAATAAGATGCATGTAGACATCATGGCTCTCTTGTTCCCTTAACAATTCCCTTGTAATTTCTTTAAAACCTTCTAAGTCAAAATAGTGAGCTGGTCTAGGAGGTAAACTTCGCTCAAAATACTCCCGATTTTCTTTTTCAAAAGAATAAATATCTATACTATTTTCTTCAGACATCAACTCTAACCTTATCATTGTAAACCATCTCCTATCATTCTCTAAACTCAAATTTACTCATGTTCACACAAAGTGACATTTACAGAATTTACAGAGCTATCTTAATTTTTTCATATCGTATCTACATTATAACACAACATACTATGAAGAAAAATAATATCCAGCAAGGTCCTCATAAACTCCAACATCTTGCTAAACAAGCAGGTATTTCTCTTGAGGCTATTTCAGAAGCTCTTACTCATAGTGATAAAGAAATTACAAAAACTTACGTTAATACCAAAGATAAAGTCAATCAAACTGTAGGTGATATTGCGTTTCGTAGTTTAAAAAATTGATGGGGTTAATTTGGAGTGAACTTTGATTTTTTGAAACAAAAAAGACATCCAAGAGTATATTCTTGAATGTCTGTAAACGTTGACATAATCGTGTTGATTAACGTTTTGAGGCAACTGACTTTGTCAGATTGCAGCCACATTTGTAAGCGACTAAAGTCGCAACAACTGTGTCAATTGCACCAATTTAGTAAGAAAGTACAAAAAAGAACACCTCGAAAGGTGCTCTTTGTAAGTATTGTAATTCTCTCGAAGAACGTTTACTAAATTGTGATGCTTTACGAGCTTTCTTAAGACCTGGTTTGGAAAATATGGATTTCAGTTGGACTAAAAACAGCGTAATATAACGGCTTTTCAGAACTATATCTACTAATTAATTTCATAAAATATGAATCATTATTTTTTAAATAGGGGAATAGTTTAGGTCTGTAAGAATTAACTTATACACTTACAAGGTTTATTCTGATCGACTTTATAACTGTCTACGAAAAAAAGACAGAAATGAGAGATTGAGTGTGGGGAAAAAACTATTAGGTGTAGTTTCAATACTTCTACTAATGCTTTTGCTTATATTTAATGCAAGTAAATAGTCAATTCGTCCGAGCATTTCCTTCTCCATCTCCGTAGCAGAAAGTTGAGTTTATTTAACAAACTGATAAAATAATAGAGAAACTAATTATTTCGAGGCCAAATCATGAACCTATCAAACGTATTTCAAAAATTATCCCCAAATACTCCCATCTTACAAGCTACCTTTGGTCTGGAGCGCGAATCTCTACGAATCAATACTGAAGGCCGTGTCGCTCAAACGCCACACCCTGAAAAATTGGGTTCTCGCAGTTTCCATCCCTATATCCAGACAGATTATAGCGAACCTCAACTAGAGCTCATTACACCGGTAGCACAGTCGACCACGGAAGCTCGTCGCTTCCTCGGGGCCATCACCGATGTGGCTATTCGCTCAATGGATAAGTCAGAATATCTTTGGCCTTTATCCATGCCACCTGTGATTGTAGAAGAAGAGATTCAGATTGCCCAGTTGGAAAGTGACTACGAGTATCAATACCGAGTTGGTTTGGCAGAACGCTACGGCAAATTGCTCCAGTCCATATCTGGAATTCACTATAATTTTGAACTCGGCAAAGATCTGACCCAGCAGCTCTTTGAAGTCAGTGACTATGACGATTTACTGACCTTCAAGAATGCCCTCTATCTCAAGTTAGCTCAGAACTTCTTGTGTTATCGCTGGCTCTTGACCTACCTTTACGGAGCAAGCCCGCTAGCAGAAAAAGGGTTTTTGACAGATGAAATTGGTTGCGTGCGGTCGATTCGTAACTCCAACTACGGCTATGTCAATGCCCCCGATGTTCACATTTCCTTCTCTTCACTGGAGCAATACGTGACCGACATCGAAAACGCTGTTGGAACTGGGCAACTGTCCTCTGAAAAAGAATTTTACTCTGCCATCCGTTTACGCGGTGCTAAGACTAGCCGGGACTTTTTGACTAAGGGCATCTCCTATCTAGAGTTCCGCAACTTTGACCTCAACCCCTTTGAGCCACTGGCAATCAGCCAAGAAACACTAGACACCACCCACCTCTTTGCACTCGCACTCTTGTGGCTAGACGACATGGAGCAAGTCGACGAAGAATTGGCAGTAGCTGCTACTCTCAACAACCAAATCGCTCTCAGCCATCCCCACACACCACTTCCTAAAGAGGCTGACCCTAAACCTATCGTGACAGCCATGAAGGACATCGTCGCTCACTTTGGACTGGATGACTATTATAGCCAGCTTATCACTAAGGTGGAGGCCTCTCTTCTTGATCCACGTTTGACCCTTTCTGGAAAAATAGCAGAGCAGGTTGAAGAAGGGTCCCTTGAAAAATTTGGCCAACAACAAGGACAAGCCTTTCATGACTATGCTTGGACAGCACCTTATGCCCTCAAAGGCTATGAAAACATGGAACTCTCCACCCAAATGATTCTCTTTGACGCCATTCAGCTGGGCTTGAACGTAGAAATTTTAGATGAGGAAGACCAATTTCTCAAACTCTGGCATGGTGACCATGTGGAGTACATCAAAAATGGCAACATGACATCCAAAGATAACTACGTAATTCCACTGGCCATGGCTAATAAGGTTGTGACCAAAAAGATTTTGGACAAGGCTGGTTTTCCAGTACCTGCGGGAGCAGAATTTGCTAACAAGGACGATGCCTTGCGGTACTACGGACAAATAGCCAACTCTGCTATTGTTGTCAAACCCAAATCCACCAACTTCGGTCTGGGCATTTCCATCTTCCAAGAGCCAACAAGCCTTTCTGGCTATGAAAAAGCCCTAGACATCGCCTTTTCGGAAGATAGCCATGTGCTAGTCGAGGAGTTTGTGGCAGGGACCGAGTACCGTTTCTTTATCTTGGATGGAAAATGCGAGGCTGTCCTGCTCCGCGTCGCGGCCAATGTCGTAGGCGACGGAAGCTCAAGCATCCGAGAATTAGTCGAAAAGAAAAACCAAGACCCTCTGCGTGGTCGCGACCATCGCTCACCTCTTGAAATCATCAATCTGGGTGATATTGAATTACTCATGTTGGAACAGCAGGGTTACACACCTGATACAGTCTTGCCTAAAGGTAGACAAACCTTTCTGCGTGGTAATTCTAATATCTCAACTGGAGGCGACTCCATTGACATGACTGACCAGATGGGCGAGAGTTACAAACAACTAGCTGCCGATATGGCGACTGCTATGGGGGCTTGGGCCTGTGGAGTCGATTTGATTATCCCAGACTACACCAAGCCTGCTAGTAAGGAGCTACCAAATTGCACCTGTATCGAACTCAACTTCAATCCTGCCATGTACCTGCACGCCTATACTTACGTAGGGCCAGGACAACGTATCACACCGAAAATTTTACGGAAGTTGTTTGGAGAGATATGAGAATAAGCTCAGAGATTTTCTGAGCTTACTTTTTTATATTTGATAAATGGTAAAATATAGTGCAACAAAAAACTCATAGAGCCCAATCTCGTGTAAACTGTAAGTAACCACACTAAACAGAACACGGGAGAAATCTATAAGCTACCATCATATTACCATAATTGAGCGAATTAAGATAGAGACTTACCTAGAATTAGGTCTCAAACCCTGCCAAATAGCTAGAAAATTAGGCGTTCACAAATCAACCTTCTCAAGAGAATTAAGTGTGGTAATGACACTTACTCTGCACAAGCAGCACAAACACACAATGAACAATTGGCGAAGCAGAAGGGAAGAAAATCGAGTTAGACTCCTGTGAATTGAAGTAGGAAATTAAAGAGCGATTACAATCTTCATGGTCTCCAGAACAAATTTCTAGTCGTTATCAACTTGAAAATAGGTCCATGGTGTCCTTCAAAATCCAATTTGTAAAATTAAGCTAGAAAAAAGCATCTCGTATTTTTGATACGAAATGCTTTTAATAAATGTAAATAAGTTTTAACGTTTACTAAATTGTGACGCTTTACGGGCCTTTTTCAAGCCTGGTTTCTTACGTTCAACTTTACGTGAGTCACGTGTAAGAAGTCCTGCGCGTTTCAATGAATCGCGGAAGTCTGGGTCTACTTGAAGAAGGGCACGAGCGATACCGTGACGGATAGCTCCTGCTTGACCAGCGTATCCACCACCTACAACGTTAACGAAAACGTCGTATGAACCTACAGTTGAAGTAACTGCGAATGGTTGGTTGATGACAAGACGAAGGTCAGCGTGTGGGATGTACTCTTCAACATCTTTTTTGTTAACAGTGATTTTACCAGTTCCTGGAACAAGGCGAACGCGTGCAACAGCGTTTTTACGACGTCCAGTACCTGCATATTGTGCTTGTGACATACTTTATTGTTCCTTTCCTTAGATAAGTCCTGAAATATCAAGAACTTCTGGTTGTTGTGCAGCGTGAGTGTGCTCAGCTCCAACGAATACTTTCAATTTCATACCTTGAGCGCGACCAAGAGTATTGTGTGGAAGCATACCTTTAACTGATTTCTCGATCAAACGAACTGCATTTTTAGAACGAAGTTCACCAGCAGAGATTGATTTCAATCCACCTGGGTGGTTTGAGTGAGTGTAGTAGATCTTATCAGATGCTTTTTTACCAGTCAATTTAACTTTTTCAGCATTGATAACGATTACGAAGTCACCTGTATCAGTGTGTGGTGTGAATGTTGGTTTGTTTTTTCCGCGAAGTACGCTAGCAACAACTGCTGAAAGGCGTCCAAGAGGTACATCAGTTGCGTCAACAACGTACCATTTGCGTTCTACTTGGCCTGGTTTAGCCATGAATGTAGTTTTGTTCATGATTTCTCCTATATGAATATCGTTTTTGTTTACAGGGCGGATGTTCCGGTCCGCAAGTTATTTGAAAGGTTCCGGGGCCTTACAAATGGGGTAAACAATACCGTCTACTATTGTATCAAAATTCTCAGATAAAAGTCAAGAGATTGGAAAAATATTTTTTTATTTCTGCCAGATTCTCAACCTTTTTTCTGCCTGCTCCTGAAGGATTGTCTGAAAAATTTTAGAGACTAAGTAAATAGCGCAAGTCAAGAATAGCGTTACCACTAGATAATTGATCAAACGACCGTGGTCTCCAACCAATGGTGGTCTTGTCAAAAATCCATAATCTCCACCTGTTACTAAATTAACCACGAAAATCAAGGCATTGAGCGAAGACGTGATAATTAGGATTCGTTTGAAATCCAGTAAACTAGCATCGTAGTCCTTCAGGAGATAAATCAAGGAATTTCCAAGGAGAGCTAAGTGTCCGAAAATAAAGGACAGGATGGCAATGTGGGGGAAGGGATAGGGATCTGGCACTGGATAAATAAAAGCTGCCAAAGTTCCAAAGGTTCCCAATACAGCAAAATACTGTTTGACTCTAGAGACACCCGGAGTCAAAAGCACTACAAACATAGCCAAACGGCAATGATAAAAGGGTAGACTTTCTGTTAAAGGCATCTGATTAACCAAATACCATCCGTAGAGCAGGATTAGCTGTACCGCCTGTAAAATCTGGAAAAATCGTTGACAGACTTTTTTCTCACCATAACGGTAGGCAAGAAATACAGTCAATGCTAATAAGGTAAATAGACTTCCATACCAAAGAAGGTCAAATTGGGGTGGCTCCGTCGGCTGCGTGCTAAATAAAGCATCCCAAAAATTCATGTAACTTTCCTCATTTTCATATAAGCCAATCTCTTACTGATTTTTATAGAGCCTAGCTTATATTTATTTCTAATATTTTTGTGTTCCAAAGAAGCTAGTGGCCTTAAGATAAAACAAAGCTTCTAATCAACATATTGTTTCCGCTCACCCTGATAAACCTGCCATAGAATATCCATTTGTTCCTTAGTTATTCTTTTTTCAGATAAGGGAGGGAGAGCCGAAATGTCGAAAAATCCTAATTCAGCAACTTCTTGATTTTCTTGAAAGTCCCCATCCAATAGTCGACAATCAAATACAAACTTGGCATACTGCTTACTCTGCATTTGAAAGCGATTGGTATCAAAAACTGCCAATAAAGAACCTACTTCTGCAAAAAATCCTGTTTCTTCCTGGATTTCTTTCCGAATATTCTCCTTAGGAGAATAGCCAACTTCACCAAATCCTCCTGGCAAAGCCCAAGTATCCTCTCCTTGTCCTCTAACCAGGCAAATCTTCTGGTCTTGAACAATCCAAGCCCTCACATCCATCAGGGGAGTTGCATAGCTAGCTGTTGGTTTTAAGATCGCAGTCAATTCCTCTTGATTAATATCCGTGGTCTCCTGCAATACGTTCGATAAAATCTGACGTAAATCCTCATAACGTTCACGGTCAAAAGGATCCTTTGAATAGGTCAACCCAGTATCAGTGATGGCCAACATTCTCTGTATAGCCTTGGCAAAATCAGTTGCGCTCATTTTCTAAACTTTCTACTAGCTTAGCTAGATTCATAGAGTTCGAACCTTTAAGCAGAATCTGGTCTTTAGCTCCAAGACTTTCCTTGACTTGTTTGACCATGGCTTCAAACTGGTCTTCCTCAGCTGTTTTCTTAAAGTAATAAACATGACCAATTGGGAACATTTGACTGGCTAGTTGAGCCAATTCCGCAATGTCTTCACCGTAGAAAATAACGGTATCAAGTACATCAGGTGACAGGCTCAAAATCATTTGATTATGGAGTTGAACAGACTGGTCTCCAAGTTCTTTCATATCCGCCAGAACTGCTATTTTTTTGCCACCTTCATTAGCTGGGATAGCAGAGAAAGTTTCTAAAATCAACTTCATAGCTGTTGGATTAGCATTGTAAACATCTGACAGGATATCTGCTCCATTGGCAGCTTTTTTCCACTCAGTACGATTGCGGGTCAATTCAAGATTTTGGAAGGCTTGATGGATTTGCTCCTCAGTCACTCCTTCTTGAAGAGCTACATAAGATGCAATCATGGCATTGGTCGCATTATACTTACCAGTTACTGGCAAATCAAGGGCTTGCTCCAAGAAATTAGCCTTGAAGGTTAAACTATCCTTACGCTCAATCAATTCTGTAATTTCGAGTTCTGCACCTGGACCAAAACGAACCACTTTTTGCTCAGCAGGTAGATAATCCTCTACAATGGGATCAGCCGGTGCCAAAAGTAAGGAACCCTTTTCCATCCCATCAGCGATTTGTAATTTCCCTTTTGCAATTTCAGAACGGTCCTTAAAGAAAGCCAAATGAGCTTCTCCAACCAAGGTCACAATTGCTGTTTTTGGATGAGCCAATTCAGACAAAAGATGGATATCTCCTAGATGATCCTGTCCCATTTCCAAGACCAGTTTTTCGGTATCATCTGACATATGGAGAACCGTGTAGGGAAGGCCAATCTCATTGTTGTAGTTTCCTTGCGTTTTGTAGGTTTTGTAGCTTGTAGAAAGCAAATGGGCTAACATATCTTTGGTAGTAGTCTTCCCATTTGAACCTGTGACAGCAAAGACATCGACACCAATCTTTTGAAGGTAATAGGCTGCAAGAGCTTGAAAGGCAGTCAAGACATCTTCTACCAAAAGATAAGGATGGTTTGCTACTTCCTTTTCTGATAAAGTTAGAGCAGCGCCATTTTCAAAAGCTGTCTCGATAAAGTCATGACCATCACGCGCTCCCTTGAGTGGAATAAACAAATCCCCCTCAGAAATCAATCGGCTATCAAATTCTGCCTTGACCAGTGGGCTATCCACATAGCTAGTCACATCATTTTTTGCACCGACGACACGCGCAACTTCGTGAATCGTAAGTTTCATATTTACTCCTTTAAAAAGGGGCAAGGAGTCCTTCCCCGCCCTTATAGCTATCTTTACAATAGGTGCGCTTCACGTTTATTAAAACTTTCTTTAGCAAGGTCCACCAAACGCTCAATTAGTTCTGGATAGCTAATCCCCATATTGTCCCAAAGCAAAGGATACATAGACCATTGGGTAAATCCTGGCATGGTGTTAAGCTCATTTAGGAAAACTTCTCCCTTATCTGTATAGAAGAAGTCGCAACGTGATAAGCCAAGTCCACCAATCGCACGGAAGGCAGCTTCTGCATTTTTACGCATGACTGCTACTACATCCTCACTAATCTTGGCTGGGATATCCATGGTAATCTTGTTATCGATATATTTGGCTTCATAGTCATAGAAGGCTACGTCTTTGACAACTTCACCAGGAAGCGTGCTCTTAGCATCGTAGTTTCCTAAGAGGCCAACTTCGATTTCACGCGCGTTAACTCCTTGTTCTACCAAGACACGACTATCGTACTTGAAGGCAAGCTCTAGAGCTTGATGGAGTTCTTCTTTAGTTTCAGACTTAGAAATACCGACACTAGAACCCATATTGGATGGTTTGGTAAAGACTGGATACCTTAATTTTTCTTCAACTTCTGCGATCTTAGAAGCTAAGTCGTCCCCTTCAACAATGGCTACGTAAGGGACTTGGGCAATCCCAGCAGATTCCAAGACACGTTTAGTCGTGATTTTGTCCATAGCCAGGCTTGAAGACAAGATGTTGCAACCGACATAAGGCATTTTCAAGACTTCTAGGAAACCTTGAACGGAACCGTCTTCTCCCATAGGTCCATGAAGAACTGGAAAAACAACTGCGCCTTCTTCGTAGATGGCACTTGGAGCAATTTTCTTGTCCCAATCAATCGTTTCATTGGTCATGAGACGTTCATCTTGGCCAGGAGTTTGGGTAAATTCTTGGGTTTTGATGAAATCACCAGACTGGCTGATAAAGAAAGTTTGGACTTCAAAACGGTCATAGTTAACCGCACGCATGACACTCTCAGCTGACAATACAGACACTTCACGCTCTGCACTGCGCCCACCATATAATAGAATAATTGTTTGTTTCATATGATTGTCCTATTTCTACTAGAATACTCGCTTTTTAGTATATCACATTTGTTTATTTTTTTAAACTTGAATAGCACAAAAGAGACTGGATTAAAAATAAATCTAGTCTCTTGATTTCTTAAAGTCTTATCTGCTAACTAATTGCCTGTTCTATATCCTTACAGACTAAAGTTCTGTACGATTTTCAATGGCTCTTAGGAGCGTTACTTCGTCCGCATATTCGATATCTGCTCCTACTGCTAGACCTCGTGCTAGACGAGTAACCTTAATCCCCGCGGGTTTGAGAAGCCGAGAGATATACATGGAAGTCGCCTCACCATCTGCTGTTGCATTGGTGGCCACGATAACCTCTGAAACTTCGCTATCCATGAGGCGAGTCATGAGACTTTTGAGGTTGATGTCATCTGGGCTAATTCCATTCATAGGGGAAATGAGGCCATGTAAAACATGGTAAAGTCCGTGGTATTCCTGGATATTTTCCATAGCAGCTACATCTCGACTATCCTCTAGGACGAGGATAGTTGTTTGGTCCCGACTTGGATCTGTGCAGATAGAACAGGGATCTTCATCGGTTAAACGTCCACAGATAGAACAATAGGTCAACTCTCTTTTAGCTGAAAGGAGATTTTTAGCAAATTCGTTGACGTCATCATCCGGCATTCCAATAGTATAAAAGGCTAGACGGGTTGCTGTCTTAATCCCAATACCAGGAAGTTTGGAATAACTGTCAATCAACTTAGCAATAGGTGTTGGATAAAGCATGGCTTCCTTTCTAATTCATTGGATGGTGTTGGTTATATAAATTGATAATGTCGCGAGCAATTGCTGGCCCAACATTTTTGGTTAAATTGGTATTATGAGGAAAGACTACTGCAACTGCAATTTGAGGATTTTCTGTTGGAGCATAGGCCACGGCATTGGTATTATTAGCTTCTTGACCACCAGCTACATAGCTTTCAGCTGTACCGGTCTTACCACTGATAGAAACAGTGGCGCCATCTGAAAACGCCCGTCCTGTCGTAAGGGGACTAGTTCCATGCGATACTTGGTAAAATCCTTGGTGCAAGATTGCCATATCTGATTCAGAAATATTGACCTTGTTGATTTCCTTGGTATCTATTGCTTGGATTAATTCCCCAAGGCCACCCTTATCATTGTTGTCGTATATTCCCTCGACAATATGTGGAGCTAGACGAACACCATTGTTAGCAATAGTTGCAACGTACTGGGCTAATTGCATCGGTGTGTAGTTATCAAACTGGCCAAAAGCATTAGTTAAATAATTAGCCAAGTCAAATTTTTGGGGGATAAATCCTGTTGATTCCTCGGGCAAGTCAATACCTGTAGAAGCACCCAAACCATACTCACTAAAAGTCGCGCGTAGTTTTCCCATGGCAGACTCAAGTTGGTTGGTTTTGACTGTCATATTTGGTTGATAGGTCTGACCCATCATTCCTAGCGCAGTTTGAACCATGTAGGCATTAGATGAATATTCTAGAGCCTCAACGGCTGTAACCGGAAAGGAACCGTAATAATAAGGGGTATACCAGGAATTGATAGGGGCAGAACCTTGGAAGACGATTGGTTGGTCTGTCAAGGTTTGGTTGCCTGACAAGACTCCATTTTCCCAACCAGAACTGATGGTTGCCGCCTTAACGACAGACCCTGGTACAAAAACATTGGTCACTGTTCCTAGTGAGTCTGGTGTCAAGTCTCCTGTTTCTAGATTGTGTTTAATTCCTGACATTGCCAATACAGCACCTGTCTTAGGATTAAGGGCTACTGCATAAACACCTTCTGAGTATTTAGCACCACCATTTGCAAGTTCAGAATTAAAATAACTCTTTAAGAGGCTGTCTACGCTATCTTGGAAGGCCAAATCAATGGTTAATTTGATGTTTTTTCCCTTGCTACCTTCTTCTATATTCTCTACGCTCTCCATGTCTCCATGCTTGTCCAAATGGATTTCCTTGACGGTCCGTTTCCCTTGTAGGACTTCCTCATATTGTTTCTCAAGGTAAGAGGTTCCAACACGGTCATTGAGAGAATAACCTTTTTTTAGATAGGCATCTACTTCCTCAGCTGGAAGACCTGACTTTTCACTTGAAACACTTCCCACTATAGAAGCAAGAGAGGTTTCAAGGACCTTGCGATCCCACGAGGTAGAGATGCTAATCCCAGGCAACTCTTTAGATGCAGAGGCGATTAGAGCGACTTGAGTATCACTTAAAGGATCTGTTTGGATATTGCCTGTTGCAAAATTTCCAACTGCATTGAGCTGACTAAAGAGATAAATAGCCTTCTTTTCATCCTCTGTATAATTAGTTTGGCTAGAGCTAACACTCTCAACAGCATTGTTATAGAGTTCAGATTCGGAAAGTTGATTACCATCAGAATCAAAACGCTTATCTTTGGGTAGGGCCTCTACCGTTTTTTTATAAACTGCTGGATCAGCTAGATAATAGTCAGCAATTTGACGTTCTGTCAAATCTGGAGAGGATACCGTCACATAAGTTAATAGTTTAGTAGAAATATCCTTTAAATCAGTCGCTGTCATCTTATTGCTTCTTGTGAAAGCAACTACTTGTTTAACCGTATTCTCTACCAAAGGTTTTCCAGCCGCGTCATAGATTTCTCCACGAGCAGAACCCGTTGTTACCCTAGTTTGGCTAGCAGACGCTAACTTGGCTTCATAGAAATCCTTATTTACGAATTGCATATAGAGCAAGCGACCAATGATGGTCATGAAGAGCAAAATAACGATTGCAAACAATAAATTAAGCCGAGTCGGTATCGAATGGCTATTGAATTTTCTCATACAAATCAGTCTCGTTTCTAATCAAAATCTCACTCTTCATTGTACCATAATTTGATGAGAAAATTATGGAAAAAGAAAAGACTTTTCCTTTTTATCCAAAAAACAAAGCATCTATGGTATAATAGAAGTAAGCGCTATAGTATTTGCTGGATTTTTTATCAATAAAATTTGACAAATAGCTACAAAGGAGTCCCATGAACAAGCAAGACATCTCTACGATTATTGATCTTCACTTTGAAGAAATGACCGATTTAGAGCAAGAGATTGCCCGCTATTTTTTGCAGGCAGATACCATTCATGATGACTTGTCTTCTCAGCAGGTCACTCAAAAACTTCATATTTCTCAGGCCGCTCTCACTCGCTTTGCCAAAAAATGTGGCTTTACGGGTTATCGGGAATTTATTTTCAAATACCAACAACAAAAGGATACCCTTTCCGTTCCTCAACAAGATATGAATCCTTTGACACAAAGAGTCTTGAGAAGCTATACAAATATCCGAGAAATGACACAAGAATTGATTGATGATGACCAACTGGAGCGTATTGCCCAAATGATTGATCAATCAGAACGCGTCTATTTTTTTGGGACTGGAAGTTCTGGCCTAGTTGCGCGTGAGATGAAATTGCGTTTCATGAGACTTGGAGTCGTTTGTGAAGCTTTAACAGATCCAGATGGTTTCGCCTGGACAACTAGTATCATCGATGAAAAATGTTTGGTCTTTGGTTTCTCCCTTTCAGGAACAACTCCATCCATCATTGACAGTCTACTAGACGCTAAAGACATGGGGGCTAGAACTGTTCTTTTTACTAGTACGCCTAGCAAGGAAACTCAGGAATTCACAGAAACTGTATTGGTAGCAAGCCAGAGTCAGGCTTCCTATATCCAACGCATTTCTGCCCAACTTCCTATGTTGATCTTAATCGATCTACTCTATGCTTATTTCCTAGAAATTGATCGTGAAAGTAAAGAAAAAATCTTTAACAGTTATTGGGAAAATAAAAAACTAAATGGCTATCGTAGACATAGAAGGTCTAGATAAGCCCTCATCCCTTTCAAGCGAATAATCATATAGGCAACCAGCGATTAAAGTCGCTGGTTTTTATACTCTTCGAAAGTCTCTTCAAACCACGTCAGCTTCACCTTGGATTATATATGTGACTGACTTCGTCAGTCTTATCTACAACCTCAAAGCTATGCTTTGAGCAACCTACGGCTAGCTTCCTAGTTTGCTCTTTGATTTTCATTGAGTATTAGTTTGCTCAAGTCCTATAACTGATGACTTATACACATAGAACTCTACACCTGATTCTTGATATAAAAAAGCGAACAAGACGGAATTCTGACTCTCAGAAAACTCATTTTGTTCGCTTTTTATAATTGAGATTAGTTATTGGTTTCAATCTCTAAAGTTTGGACAGTTATTACAGCAGTTTCTTTAATATTCTGCAATAATTTCCACAAAATCTATACTTCCTCAATAGTATTTCTTGAGTTTGACAGATTCTATTCGTCTTCTTTTTTCTTTCCCATTGCAGCTAGACCAAGAAGTGCTCCTACAGCTCCCAAGCTTGCGAGAGTAGCCGTTTCTTTAGCGCCTGTTTCAGGGAGAATATTTTGACGATTTGCAGGTGCTTGATAAGTCTTATCTAGTGACATAGCCTGAGCTACACGCGACTGTTCTTCCTTGTGTTCGGCAATCTCCTGAACAGTTGCTTCAGAACCATTTACACCACCAGTAAATCCTGGTACTTCATGGATAGCTGCGACTCCACCAGGAACTCCTCCTTCAAAGTTTGGAACTCTGTGGACAGCTACTTCAGAGCCATTCACACTACCAGTAAACTCTGGTACTTCATGGATAGCTGCTCCAGAACCAGTCACACTACCGGTAAACTCTGGTACTTCATGGATAGCTGCTTCCAAACCATTTAC
>NZ_JVKV01000109.1:0-527 GCF_001072375.1 Streptococcus pseudopneumoniae | reverse complement strand
GTAAACTCTGGTACTTCATGGATAGCTGCTTCCAAACCATTTACGCCACCTGTGAACTCTGGTACTTCATGGATAGCTGCCTCTGTTTTACCTGATTCTTCTTTCTTAGTTCCGACTAGCACAATCTCATCTTGCGCCACTTCAACAACTTCACGCAGTTTTTCAATACGGCTTCCATCTGGTGCTACTTCTGTTAAGATACGTTCCTTGCCTGCGCGACCTACCTGAGTTACGCGAGTTTCACCTTCTGGCAGAGTTGGATCTTCTCGTTTAACAGTCTTGAAGTTTATAGCTTCTTCTACTACCTCAAGGCTTGGTTGAGTAAAGCTCAATTCTTTAACACCTTCAGTCGGAAGATTTGAATGTTTTGCTTCCTCTTTCGGAGTCGCTTGGAGTTGATTGATAGAAGTTAAAGCTGCTCGCAAGGCTTGATCTACTGCATCCTGAGTCTTAGCTGCTTCGATAGCAGTAAGAGCTTGCTCAGATAACTCGACTAGTTTCTTCTTAGCTTCCTTATCATCACCTAG
>NZ_JVKV01000108.1 GCF_001072375.1 Streptococcus pseudopneumoniae | reverse complement strand
GCGGCTAGCTTCCTAGTTTGCTCTTTGATTTTCATTGAGTATCAAAACATCATTCCAGGCTTCCTCTGCTATCGCCTATTTTTTATCTTCTCTTTCCTTATGGCGCTCATAGGCCTTTATCTGGCGCTCAATCTCCTTTTTAATGGCTGGTTCTGGAGCGTATTTTTCTTCCCAATCATCTGGTTTTAAGATTTTGTGGGTCACTGGATCAAAATGAGCTTTTCCATCAGGGAACATTTTACCCATATTTGCTTGATGGACAATGTCAAAAATCCGTTCTGGATCCACCCCCATCAAAACAAAACTACCATAGGTAAAGTATAGGGTGTCAATCAAGGCATCTACTTGCCCCACCAAATCTTGTTTAGCAGGCGTTTTCTTAGCAACTTTCTCTGCTGCTTTATCCAGCGCTTGGTGTAACTGTCCTACTGCCTGTTCGAAATCTTCTTCAGAAGAGCTAGCAGCTCGGACAAATTCCACCAATTCTTCTATCTTAAATCCCGCTCTATGGGTGGCACCTTCTAAGTCCCAAGCTTGGGGCTCCTCTTGAGTTCGTTCATCCATCATGTGGTGGAAGGTCTTGACCTTATTAAAATGGTAATCACGGCTGACAAAGACTTTTTCTGAAGCCAGAACACCAAAATGCTCTAAAGCTTTGTGAATCCCATCTTGTTGGTTGCTGGTTGTGATATGCTTAGCAACTTCCTTGACACTGCTACTACCATTGCCCATAGCGACTGACATCCCAACACCCGCCAGCATCTCTAGGTCGTTGTCCGAGTCACCAAAGGCCATGACTTGATTGAGATCAAAACCATACTCTTTTCCGACTCGGCGAATGCCTTCTAGCTTGGAATTTCCTTGGTTGATGACATCGACCGCAAAAGGATTACTACGAGTCAATTTCAAGTCGTGAAAGTCAGCTGCTGCTTTCTCAGATTCTTCTGGCGTCATTAGCATCAAAACTTGATAAATGGGCTGATTCATCAACTGGAGCAGATCTTCTTCCTTTTGAGGAACGACCTTACTCACCATTCGATTAAAGGAATGACTAACTGTACGAGTCAACATAGAAGGGACAAAACGACTCACTCTTTGAGAAAAAGAACCTAGACCAAAAGACATGATTTTTGAACCCAGCATGGCATCCTTAGTCCCCAAAGCAATTTCCTTGCCCTCTTTTTTAGCATAGGCTATCAACTGCCGTAAATGAGATTTGGAAAGAGGACTTGTAAACAAGACTCTGTCTTTATTAAAGATATATTGGCCGTTATAGGTTACAGCAAAATCCAGATCTAAATCTTCCATTAAATCCTTAACAAAAAAAGGTCCTCGCCCTGTCGCTACTCCAACAAGCACTCCCTGTTCCTTCACAATCTTAATCGCATCCTTAGTGGATTTCAAAACACTCTTGCGATCGTTGACCAGTGTTCCATCGATATCAAAAAAAACAGCTTTGACTTCCATCCTACCTCAATCTCCCCTTTTGTGATACAATGATTATACCACATTTCAGAAAGAGTGAGTAAATCATGCCTAAGAAAATCCTTGTTTTACATACGGGTGGTACTATTTCCATGCAAGCCGATGACTCTGGCGCTGTTGTGACTAGTCAAGACAACCCTATGAATCATGTATCCAATCCACTTGAGGGAGTTGAAGTCCACGCTCTCGACTTTTTTAATCTGCCAAGTCCCCATATTAAACCAAAGCATATGCTGGCCCTCTATCAAAAAATTAAAGAGGAGGCTGATCATTATGACGGTTTCGTGATTACACATGGGACAGATACCTTGGAAGAAACTGCCTATTTCCTTGACACTATGGAGGTTCCTCGCAAACCGATCGTGCTAACAGGGGCCATGCGTAGTTCCAACGAACTTGGAAGCGACGGCGTCTACAATTATCTCAGTGCCCTTCGCGTAGCGAGTGACGATAAGGCTGCTGACAAGGGTGTCTTGGTCGTGATGAATGACGAAATTCACGCTGCTAAGTATGTGACTAAGACGCACACGACAAATGTTAGTACCTTTCAAACGCCGACCCACGGCCCTCTTGGGCTCATCATGAAACACGAGATTCTCTACTTTAAAACAGCTGAACCCCGGGTTCGTTTTGACCTAGATAAGATTCAAGGCTTGGTCCCTATTATCCCTGTCTATGCCGGTATGACAGAAGAACTCCTTGATTTACTTCCCGTTGATCAACTGGATGGACTTATTATTCAGGCTTTTGGTGCTGGAAATGTTCCCAAGGAAACAGCACAAAAATTGAACGCCCTTATCCAAGAAGGACTCCCAATCGCCTTGGTCTCTCGTTGTTTTAACGGGATTGCCGAACCTGTTTATGCCTATGAAGGTGGTGGCGTTTGTCTACAAAATGCTGGTGTCTTCTTTGTCAAAGAGCTCAATGCTCAAAAAGCTCGTCTCAAACTCCTCATCGCTATCAATGCTGGCCTTAGAGGGGATGAATTACGAGCCTATATGGAAGGATAATACTCTTCGAAAACCTCGTCAACGTCGCCTTGCCGTAGGTATGGTTACTGACTTCGTCAGTTTCATCTACAACCTCAAAGCAGTGCTTTGAGCAACCTGCGGCTAGTTTCCTAGTTTGCTCTTTGATTTTCATTGAGTATAAAAAAGTCGGTGAGATAGAAATTACTAGATCAAGTCTTGTTTTCTAATCACCCCGCAAGCCTTCTACCATCAACTTGATGCTTGAACTATTGACCAAAAAGTTTTTTCTACTAAAAAGCGAGGTCGGGATTTTTATCCCGACCTCTTCTTGTTAATCTTTACGAGTTGAATGACGTTCTACCAAACCATGTGGCAAAAGAACTTCACGCTCTTCTAACTCTTCCTTATGCATAATCTTCGTCAACATACGCATACTAATAGCACCAAGGTCATACAAAGGTTGCGCAATGGTGGTTAGGTTTGGACGAGTATAACGCGCGATTTGCGAATCATCACTGGTGATAATTTCAAAGTCATCTGGTACAGAAACTCCCTTGTCAGCAAGTCCGTTCAACACACCTGCTGCCAGTTCATCTCCTGTTACGATCGCTGCGGTTGCTTTAGAAGAAATCAAACGTTCTGCCAAGGCATAACCATCATCATAACGGTATTTTGATTCGAAAACAAGACCTTCACTGTAGTTGATTCCCGCTTCTTTCAAAGCATCTTTGTAACCAGCCAAGCGAATCTTACCATTAATATCATCCACTAATGGTCCACTAACGAAGGCAATTTTTTTGTTTCGCTTCAAAAGATGGCGGACTGCATCAACAGTAGCATGTTTATAGTCAATATTAACACTTGGAAGTTGGTGCTCCACATCCACTGTTCCTGCAAGAACCACAGGTGTGCGTGAGCGTGAAAACTCTGAGCGAATCTTCTCAGTTAAATGATACCCCATGAAGATAACGCCATCCACCTGTTTAGAAAAGAGAGTATTGACCACAGATACTTCCTTTTCATCATCCTCGTCGCTATTGGCAAGGACGATATTGTATTTGTACATTTCCGCGATATCATCAATCCCTTTAGCAAGGGTAGAGAAATAAGTATTTGTGATATCTGGAATGACGACTCCAACTGTTGTCGTTTTCTTGCTTGCTAGGCCACGTGCCACCGCATTTGGACGATAATCAAGACGGTCGATGACCTCTAGAACTTTCTTACGGGTGTTTTCCTTGACATTCTTATTGCCATTGACAACACGACTGACAGTCGCCATTGATACTCCCGCTTCTCGGGCAACGTCATAAATTGTTACTGTATCATCTGTGTTCATTCCGTTTCCTTTCTACTTTGAAAATTTTGTTTTCATGATTCCACTGTTCTCATTTTACCACTAATTGTAAGCATTTTCAAGCATTTGATGAAGATTCGTTGAAAAAATTTCAAAATCATTCTCATCTTTTTAAAGGTAGTTGACTTTTCTTGATTTTTCTAGCAGTTTGCAGTATGATAATAAAAAAATCAATTAGGAGATAGGGATGGCTTTTACAGATTCTCATAGACGATGTGCCAGTTTCGGTGTAGTGACCAATTTACCCGACGATGTTATCGACTCAATCTGGTATATAATCGATCATTTTTTAAAGCATGTTTTTGAGCTAGAAGATGAATTGGAATTTCGACTTTTGAATCATGAAGGCTCCATCACTTTTCGTTTTTCTAGTCAACATCTACCAACTACGATTGATTTCGACTTCAATCATCCCTTTGACCCACTCTATCCACCTAAAGTTCTGGTCATGGATATGGATGGGAAGGAAACCATTCTCCTACCAGAAGAAAATGACCTATTTTAAAAACTCTAGTCTCCTCTATCTACTTAGGAAACTAGAGTTTTCTTTTTGCTAATAAATGGAACGACTGACTACTATACCACTTGGTTTGGTGTATTCTAAGTCAAGATAATCCTGATAAGTTCCTGGGACAATAAATCCTTGGGGGCTGAGAATGTCTGTTCCAGCTTTACCCACGATAGAGTCAGCCAATAAGACACAATTTGTGCTGAGAACAAAATAGGTCTTAAACTTGGACGAACTGAACTTATAAAGAGTGGCATCAGCCTCGTGTTTCAGCTGATAAGAGTAGGTATGCTTGATTTCCCCTTCTCTTCTTTTCATGAGTTGAGAACTTGGTTCCCAAGGAATTAAGAGTCCTTCAATTTCTCTCAGTTGTTCTTCTATAGCTTTTTTCTGTTGCTCAGACAAGCTTAAGCCATAGGCAAATAGAGTTTTCTGACTTTCTCTCTTACAGAGTTCGATATACTTTTCTCGATTAGCCTTAAATAGAACCCCATCCCCAATCATCCCAAATAAACGCTCCGAGTGAGGATCATAAGAACCATAGGAAATAACCTGACCTTGATAGCAGATATCCACATGCCCCATGGCTAAAAAGAAAGAGGATTCTGAAGCATGGATAAAAATTTCCAAATCAACTGTCTGGTCATTTTTTCTCTCTGAATGTACTTTTCCGTCTTCAGAACCATGATTAGAAAACCATTTGTTCAATCGACGTAAGGTACTAATAGGAATTAAAGCTGTTACAAAAATAGGCAGTGTCATTCTCATTCTGCGCTTCAGCTTGGGATTACTTCTCCCTTTTTCGAAATAGAAACCATCCCTGACACTACTCGCTCCCAACATGATTAAGTAAAAACCTAACAGGAGCAACTCAAAATTTGTCGCATCATGAAAAGGAGAGATACTATAGAGACCAAAACCCATCATCCACGAAGCATCAAATAAGTAATTGAGCCTCGGATGGATATGATTATTTCGGTAAATCAACCAGGTAATCAGACTGATCAGACCTGTAAACAGTTGATAACCTCCGATAATCATCACAAGGAGATAGAGGGCTATCCCTTGCAGGATGACTGAATCAAATAGGATGACTGCAAGAAAGAGCTTAGCTATGGTTACAAAAATATTTTCTCTACGGGACTTTTCCTGGAACCATCGTGTCAATAAATGCCAAATAGCAGACAAGGAAAAGTACCCCATCAAGAGTTGATAACCAAGTCTCGGTACAATCTGCCCAAAACAAATCAAGAGAAGACCTAGGACAATGGCTAGCACTCCCTCCCCTAGACTTCTCCATTTACTATAAGTTTCGGAAAACTTAGGCATTTTCTTTCTCCAATTGACGATACAAGTGCCGAATCGGTTGTTTCAGCGTTGGATGAATAAAATGCGGAGCTATTTCCTGTAAAGACTCTAAAACAAAGAGGCGCTCAGCAATATAAGGATGAGGCAAAATGAGGTCGTCTGTATAGATGACTTGGTCCTCTACAAAAAGCAAATCCAGGTCAATCAAGCGAGGTCCCCAATGAACCTCTCTGACCCGTCCCATTTCTGCCTCAATAGCCAACAAGGTTTCTAACAAGACTGGAGCTGGCAACCAGGTTTCCACTTCAATGACTTGATTGGCAAAGCTATCCTGCTCTACACCACCCCAAGGCTCAGTCGTAATTACGCTAGACTCCTTGAGAACATGGATGCCACGAGCTCGCATTTTGTCAATCGCTTGCTGGAGATTAGCCGTCTTATCCCCCATATTGCCTCCTAAAGCGATAAAGGCACGCTGTTTGCGACGGTGGATGGTTACTGAACAAGTATCCAGTGGTAGATGGATAGGTGCCCAAGGTTTTTTTAGTTCCAGCTCAATCTCTTGAACGAGAGGGTAGGTCTCAAAAGTACGCTCTACTAGTTTGTAGGCTACTGTTTCAATCAAATCCTCACTCGTTTCCTGAAACCATGTCGTCCATTGCTGGCAAAGTTCTCCGTAATGGACAGAAGCAGTTAAATCCAAGTCTGTCGCAGCCTTGGTCATATCATAGGATAGGGTGGCTGAAACGACAAACTTCTGCCCCAGTTCCTTCTCACTAGGAAAGAGTCCATGAAAGGCGAAAATTTCTAGGTCTTTAATTCGCAGTTGATCCATAACTAGTCCTTTCTAGAAAAATCCGCTTGACGCGGATTTTTTATAGTCCCATCAAACGATAAGCCTGATCCCGAAGATCCTTATCTGTCTCAAATAGACCACGAGCCACTGTAGTCAAGGTCGCAGTTCCTGGTTTTCGAACACCACGCATACTCATACACATATGCTCTGCTTCAATGACAACAAAAGCTCCCTTAGCACCCAAATACTCCATCAAGGCATCAGCAACTTCGATATTCAAACGCTCTTGAATCTGTGGCTTTTTAGAGTAAACTTCCACCGTACGAGCTAACTTTGATAAGCCTGCTACACGCCCATCTGGAATGTAGGCAATATGAGCCTTCCCATAAAAGGGCAAGAAGTGGTGTTCACACATGGTATGGAAAAAGATATCCTTTTCCACTACCATATTGTCATCGATAATCTCAAAGGATTTTGACAGGTGCTCTTCTGCAGTTTGCCCAAGACCTGAAAAAATCTCTTGGTACATACGAGCGACACGGGCTGGTGTTTCCTGCAAGCCCTCGCGATTTGCATCCTCACCAACTGCCTCGATAATCATTTTTACAGCTTCTTCAATCTTTTGTGTATCCATTCTAATTTTTCCTCTCCATTAGGTAGGCTCTCACTTGGGCTAAAAAGTATAATGAGCCCGTGATAATCCTAACTGTTTTTTTCTCTTCATTTTCTGATAATTTTTGGTCTAGAAATTCTTGCCAATCTTGGAAGTTGAGATTCCTAGAATCAGCCAGCTCTTTCAAGACTTTTTCATCCGTCGCCCGACTATCCTCAAAATGAGTTAGCGTAATCTTATTATCGGGCAAGGTTTCTAGCAAGTCCAACATATCCTCCAAGGCCTTGGTTTTGATACAAGTAAAGAGGATTTCCTTCTGATAGTCCGTAAAGTGTTCTTTCAAGGTAGCCAACAAGGCCTTGATGGCATGAGGATTGTGTGCTCCATCCAAAATCATCAAGGGTTCTCTAGAAACAACTTCCAAGCGTCCAGGCCAGCTTGTTTCTTCTAAAGCTTGAGCCACTAAAGCATTATCTGGCAATTCTCGACCAGTCGCTTGGCAATAGCTATCTAACAAGGCCAGCGCCATCCCAGCGTTCTCAATCTGGTGCAAACCAAGCAATCCTGTTTGGAAACGACCTTGTCTAACAGCACTTGTATAGTCAAAGACCTCTCCAGTCACAATACTCTCATGATGGCTTACCTGATAATCTCTTCCATAAACAATTCTAGTAGCCTGTTTTCCCTCTGCAATTTGGTCTATCACAGCCAAGGCTTCTGGGACAATGTGACCAGTCACTAGAGGAATTCCTTGTTTGATAATCCCTGCTTTCTGCTCTGCTATGGCTTCCAAAGTATCACCAAGTAAAGCTACGTGATCCAGCCCAATGGTCGTGATACCTGTTAGGATGGGTTGACAGACATTAGTGCTATCCAAAAGTCCGCCCATACCAACTTCCATAATCGCCACATCGACTTGTTCAAATGCAAAATAGTCATAGGCTATGGCAGTGATAATCTCGAATTCTGTCGTTCCTTGTAAGGCTTGAGAATACTCCCCTTCAAGTAGTAAACGATAATCCGCCATCAAGGACTCTAATCTTGCTTCTGGGATAGATTCCCCATTAATAGCAATCTGGTCGGTATAATGAATCAGATAGGGTGAGCTAAAGACTCCAACTCTTAGCCCCATCTTTTCCAGCATATTTTTCAAAAAGGCTATAGTAGAGCCCTTGCCATTGGTTCCTCCGATGTGGATAACCTTAAGCTTAAGATGGGGATTGCCTCGTAAAGCTAAAAGCTCTACCATTCTTTCCAAACCAAAGTGCGGTTGGTCTGTCCGGTAGTGGGCAATCCACTGATTCGTTTCGTTTTTATTCATCTTACTTATATTGTTTCAAATCTAAATTTTCCGCATGGTCTGCCAGACGGATAGCAGACGCAATTTCAACTGCCATCTTGTGGCTGGCTACATCGTGCACGCGCACCACTTCCACACCTTGTCTAGCAGCGATACTAGTCACATGAGCCGAAGCCGTATCACGATTTCGGAAACCAGCTTCAGTATCTGGATTGACTTCAAATCCATTTTCTTCAAGGATATTAATGACAAAGCGCTTTCGAGAGACTCCTAAAAAGATAGGATAGCCCATTTCGTGAAGCTTATCAAGGTCACGTAGGAGGATGAGATTTTCCTTTTTGGTCAAACCAAAGCCAATTCCTGGATCCAGCATAATGTTTTCTTTCGAAATCCCTGCTTTTTTCGCTCTTACTAGAGCACGATCAAAGAAAGCTGTCATCAATTCTTCTACTGATAGTTGTTCAAAGTCTGCTAAGTCTTTCTTTGTAAAAGTCTCTCCAAATCCAAAATGAGGGAAGATAAGTGAACTAGGGTGCTGAGGGCGTGCCATGACTGGATTAAACATGATGACTACCTGAGCTCCAGCCTTAGCAACCACCTCTGCCATCTTCTCATCACCCATGAGACCCGTAATGTCATTGACTATATTGGCACCAGCATTTAAAGCTGCTTCTGCCACTTGGCTTTTCCAAGTATCGACCGAAATCAGAACATCACTTTCTTGACGAATAGCCTGAATGACTGGAACCACACGCTGGATTTCCTCTTCAATCTCTACATAGCTACTTCCAGGTCGAGTAGATTCTCCACCGATATCTAAGATAGTGGCACCTTCAGCTATCAATTTTCGAGCCTGTTTTAAGGCTTCTTCAATAGCAAAAAATTGACCCCCGTCAGAAAAAGAATCTGGGGTGACATTGATAATACCGCAAATAGCTGTTTTTGTAGGATTCTCTCTTTTTTCCACGTTCATCACTCAAATTTCATTTAGATTGGTATTCCTCTATTTTACTGTTTTTTTTGGATTCTGTCCAATTATCCCTCGGTTCCTTGACATCATTAAGACTACAAAAGAGCGCAAAAAAAGGAGAACCTGAGTCCTCCTTTTTCTATATTCTTATTTTTCAGTCAAAGCTGCAAGTCCTGGAAGAACTTTACCTTCAAGAAGTTCCATTGATGCTCCACCACCAGTAGAGATCCATGAGAACTTGTCTGCACGTCCAAGGTTGATCGCTGCGGCAGCTGAGTCACCACCACCGATGATTGATTTAACGCCTGGTTGTTTCACGATAGCGTCCATTACTCCGATTGTACCAGCTTGGAAGTCAGGGTTTTCAAATACACCCATAGGTCCGTTCCATACAACTGTTTTCGCACCAGTCAAAGCTTCATCGAATTTAGCGATAGATTTAGGACCAATATCCAAACCAAGGAATCCTGGGTCTACTGCTTCACCTTCAGTATCTTTCACTTCAGTGTAGTCAGCAAATGCATTTGCTTCTTTTGAGTCAACTGGCAAAATCAATTTGCCGTTTGCTTTTTCAAGAAGAGCTTTTGCAACATCCAATTTGTCTTCTTCTACAAGTGAGTTACCGATTTCGAGACCTTGTGCTTTGTAGAAGGTGTATGTCATACCACCACCGATAAGAACTTTATCAGCTTTTTCAAGCAAGTTTTCGATAACACCGATCTTATCTGAAACTTTTGAACCACCAAGGATAGCCACGAATGGACGTTCTGGAGCTTCAACAGCTTCTTGGATGTAAGCAATTTCGTTTTCAAGAAGGAATCCAGCAACTGCTTTTTCAACGTTTGCTGAGATACCAACGTTAGATGCGTGTGCACGGTGAGCAGTACCGAATGCATCGTTTACGAAGATACCATCTCCAAGTGATGCCCAGTATTTACCAAGTTCAGGATCGTTTTTAGATTCTTTCTTACCGTCAACATCTTCAAAACGAGTGTTTTCAACCAAAAGAACTTGTCCATCTTCAAGAGCGTTGATAGCTGCTTCCAATTCAGCACCACGAGTTACACCTGGAAGGAATGTAACTTCTTGACCCAATTTAGCAGCCAAGTCAGCAGCTACAGGAGCAAGTGATTTACCAGCTTTGTCTGCTTCTTCTTTTACACGTCCAAGGTGAGAGAAAAGAATCGCACGTCCACCTTGTTCAAGGATGTACTTGATAGTTGGAAGAGCTGCAGTGATACGGTTGTCATTAGTAATCACGCCATCTTTTACAGGAACGTTGAAGTCAACACGAACGAGAACTTTTTTCCCTTTCAACTCAACGTCTTTAACAGTCAATTTTGCCATTTGGAAAGACTCCTTAATTTTTTTTACGTGTTAATTATATCACAAAATCAATAAAAGAGATAGCAAAACCTTAAACTTTTATCCACAACAATTTTTCTCGATTAATTAAGGACAGTGCTTATAACTACGTCAGAATACTCTACCATTTTTATTCTCCTCCCCTATACAAAAAGATTTGACCCTTAAAAGTCAAATCTTTTTATTATATGAAGTCAGTGTTAGGTACACTCTCTATCTTAATCTTCTTTTTTCTTTTGAGCTAGCAAGCCAAAGCCACCTAAAACTCCGACCAAGCCAAGGGCTAGGAGGTTTGCATCTACTTCTGCACTTGTATTTGGAAGTTGTTTTCCTTCAGTCTTTTCAGCTTGTGCTTGTGCTTCTGCTTTTGCTGGTTCTTGCTTCGCTGCTTGGCTTACTTGAACTGGCGCAACGGATGTTTCAGTCTTAGGTTCTGTTTTTGAAGTTTCCTGCTTAGTATCTTGAGTCACTGGAGCAGGTGTAACTGGTCTGTCACCTGGTACTTTAACTACTTTTGTACCGACTTCAACAATTTCATTTACGGCTTCCTTGAGAACTTCTGTCCCCTTAAGACTGCGATGTCCTTCAGAATCAATCTCTACAAGGTTTCTACGAAGACCTGCGACTCCTACTTGAACCAAGCGACGTTCTCCTACTTGGAGGCTAGGATTTACTCGTTCTTCATGTCCATAGGCAAGAACTTCTTCTTCCACAACCAAGCTTGGTTTCTTAACTTCTAAGGCTTTTGGACCGTCTAGCGGTTGAACACGGCTTTCTACCTTGGTACCAACTTCAGTAATCTCTGCCACTGCTTCTTTGACGACTTCTGTCTTAAGAAGAGTACGGTTGCCTTTGGCATCTACTTCGATCAAATGACGGATTTGTCCTTCTGCACCAGCCTGAACGACTCGACGTTCACCCAACAAGAGGTCTCCTGACGGACGTTCTTGACTCTCGAAGGCTTGAGTTTCTGTTTCAACCACTAGCTCAGGTAGAGCTTCAACTGTTGGAGCAGTTTCACCTTCTTCTAAGCTACCCACATGATGGCTTTCTTTAACAAGGAGTTTTTTGTTGAGTTCTTCCTTGAGGTTGGCAAATGCTTCTGGACTTGGATTTGTTGAGCCAATAAGAGTTTCTGCTTGAGCGATGATTGGATCGTCTGCATTTTTCTCACGAACTTTTCCTAGAAGAGTTTCAAGCTCTTCCTTAGCTGTTTGATAAAGCTGTACACCATTCAAGTCAGAACCTGCTTGTTTCAAGTCATTCAAGGCTTGGTTGACTGCTTCTTGACTAGCGTCGTGGTTTTCTAGGACAGCTTTTGCTGCTTCAATCTTCTCAACGAGAGCTGCTTGTTTTTCAGCATCCGCAAATGTATAAGCTATTGTTTCTTTGCGTCCTTGGGCAGATGTGATTTCTTGTTTCAGATATTCGTCGTTAATGGCTGCCTTAGGTGATACTAGAACATCAAATTCGACAGTTTGTCCTTGATAGTGCAATTGGAGTTTTTGACGGCCTGCTTTTTGAGAATCATAGCCTGTAATTTCGACTCCTTGGTCTGTAAAGCTATGTTCTGTCTCCGTTTCATCATCATACAAGACCTTGAAGCGTCCCTCTGATAAGTCAAGAGTATCGCCTACAAAGTAATCAATTTTCGGTTGTTTGCTAATATACAAGGCTGCGACTTCTTTTGGACCAGCTTCTTCACCAGTCACTTGAACCTTGAAGCTTCCTGCAACTGGAAGACCAAGATAGCTCACTGTCAACTCTTGTTCACCATGGTGATGAGCATCGTAGCCGTTGACTAAAACACCTGCATGACTGAGGTTAATGACTTCATCTGCTTCTTCACCTTCGTATTTGACACGGAGAAGACCACCTTTGAGATTCAATTCCTCGCCATCTTGGTAAGTTGTCTTTTTAGGTGTCGCTTCTAGACTGACAGACTTAATCTTTCTTTCATCCTGAGGAATCGTTACAGCAAGGGTATTACTGATTTCTTTACCTGGTAATTGTGTTCGGTAGTAAAGAAGACTTGGACGTTTTTCAAAGCTTAATGGATCTGTCGCCAAATCTCCTCCAACTGCTGTATTTAAGGTAGCGATTGGAGTTTGTGAATCTGCCTTGTCATAGACTGTGATGGTTGCTCCAGCAGGAACTTCTGAGAAGCCAAGCTGAATCTTATTGTCCGTTAGAACACGCGCCGCCACTTTCGCCATTGGAATGTTTTGACTCTCCGTATCAAGAGCTTCATACATCTTCCAGTTGTAGATACGGATGGCTTTCCATGGCGTTCCATTGTCAGACGTGATGACGTTCAAGCGCCAGTCTTGCGCAGTGATTGGGCTATCAAGGGTAATATCTGAAACATGGGCTTTATTTCCACGAACAGCTTTAGCCAGTTTCCATTCTCCAGCTTCATCCTTGTAGTAGAGGTCGAAGTCCTTAGTATTCATCAAGCCGTCATTGACAGATTCTCCACCAGCACCGGCATGGTCCATGACCCATCTAACGACACGGCGTGGTTGTGTCAAACGGATATCAACGCTACCACTCAACTGAGCAGAAGACCATTTGTCAGATAGGCTGGTGATCGTACCATTCAACATACCTTCGATACCTTCTCCACCTTCTGTATTTGGGAAGGTACTTCCGATAACAGTAGCTCCTGGAACGATGTTTTCTGCTAGAGGTCTTGGAAGACTGGTATCTTGGACAGTCATTCCCCAGTCAAAGTTTGTGGTTGCTGCTTCAGAACGAAGGCCATTCTTCCCAACTGCGACAACCTTCAACTCTTGACTGCTTCCAGTCGCACTAGCTGAACGACTGACTTTTGGTAGGTAAATAGTAGTTGCTGATGATCCTGTCAATAGACGCCAAGCATCGCCATCCTTCTCATAAACTTCATAGAAGTCAGCATCTTTGTTACCTGTAAATTGAACAATGGCTTCTGCTTCTTGGGCATTTTTGAGAGATTGTTTGGCTACTTTAAGAGCAGTTGGAGCCTGAGGAGCCTCTTGATTATCTGACACGGTCAACTCACCCAAATTGAATTGGTAATCTTTAAGGGCAGCAGTATTTTCGAAAGTAAGTTTGATACCGTAAATGGTCTTACCTGCCAAGGCACTCAAGTCAAATTCATCTTTTGTCCAATCGTCAGATAGAGTCAGTTCTTTACGAGCATTCTCGCCACCATAAGTATAGTTTTTCTGAGTCGCAAACTCTACATAAACCTTGCTTCCCTTACCACCCTTATGGGCAACCCGAAGTTTTGTTTTATCTGTTACTTCGAGTTTTGTAGAGTAGAGGCGAACATCTTGGTTGGTATTTTCGGATAAATCACCCGCAAATTTGAGTGAATTTCCGCCATTGTAGGCATCTTCAAAGTCATAGTCAGCTTGGAGTTTAGCAGCTGAAGATGTTTGCCACCAACGCCATGTAGGCAAGATACCTGATACAGAACGATAGTTCCATTCAGAATCCTTGGAAACTTTACCGTCCACAAACCATTTTTTCCCATGTCCTGTGTTAAAGGATGTTGTAAAGCTACGGCCTACTGCTGGTGTACGGTCAGCTACGAGGTTGGCAATCCCGTACCAGTCCTTGTCATCTGGTTTTTGACCAGTTGGATCTCCTTGGTAACCTGTGAAGAAGATATTTTCATTCTTATGATAGTCTTCACCTGTTTTCCCAAGACTCGTGATAGTATCTGGGGCAAAAAGTCCAAGTGATAAGCGAAGTTTGCCATTCTCATCAAAAAGGGCATCCCATTTCACTTTTGTCTTGTAAGAACCACCTTGTTGCAATTCCAAACCTGCAAAAACATCATACTGACTGCGTTCTAGCCATTTTGCCATAGCTACAGAATAGTCATTTTTCTCTTTAGTCCAGTTAAAGTTGGCAAAGAAGTGATCTGCAGGAACTTTGTCTCCTTCTTTTTGCATGAATGGATAGTTGTACTCGCCTAGTCCGTCTTCGTGATAACGACCATATTCATAGGTCATAGCATCGTACCAAGAATACTTGACAGGATGGTTGACTTTGGCAGCATACTCCTTGGTATAAAGCATGAAGTCACGCATTTTCTTACCAAGGGGCGTTACGATATCACCTGTTGTTTCTTGGTTGATAAAGTAACCATCAAAGCCGTAGTATTTAGCCAAATCAACCAACTTGCGAGCGATAGGGAATGTTCCGTCTTCGTCTTGTTGAAGGGCTGCAGCGAATTTTTCTTGGTCTGCAATACTGTTAGACCAGTTGAAGAATAGAGTCCCCAATACTGGGACACCATTACGGTGACCAGCATCAATCACGTCTGGAGTTGGAACAAGCCCTTCCCAGAAGACCATGGAATTCAAGTATTGCCAGTAGTCAAAAGCATAGGCCTTAAACTCTTCACCACCTACAGAAGCATGATCTTTAGCCTTAGAGTTAGTATTGGCAAGGGCTTCAACCTTAGCATCCTTATTAGCTTTTTCATTAACAACATGTCCACGATATCGTTTGGCTAAGTCTACTGAGGCGCGGTTAATAGCGTCATCTTCACGGGCACCTGGTTCCCATTTCAACAAATCTTCCCAAGTGTCAAACTTAATTTCTTTTGGTCGAAGACTTTTTTCTTCTTTTTTAGGAACGTCAGAGACTGTTGCTTTTTCTTCTGGCTTATTTTCTGTAGTAGCAGGCGCTTCTTCAGCCTTAGGAGTTTCAGCAGCTGGACTAGTGGCTTCCTTATCACCTGCAGTCAATTGATCCAAGGTTGGCTTTTCTTCTGAAACTGGTTGCTCACTTACCTTGTCTTCTCTTGCTTCTAGCTCTTTCAATACTTCTGGTGCTGGTGTAGTTGCTTCTGCTGGAGTAGTGGTTGACGGTTGCTCTGAAGCTACTGCTGTAGTTGTTCCATTTTCTGGAACGACAGACTCTTCTGCCAAAGCTGGGCCTGCAAATAGAACTGAACCTATCATCAATGAGCAGGCACCCACTGACAATTTTCGAATACTATAGCGACAATGTTTTTCAAAAAATGGATTCTTCATCTTTTTCTCCTTTGACTTTCTCTTGAAAGTAAGCGCTTTATTTTTGAATTAAAAAAGTAGCTGTTCCAAAAATAAACAGAACAGGTCATTTTTATTTTACGATATTTAGAAAAAGAGTCAACACTAGCCCTTCAAGAACTATAAAGAAGTGAAGAATTAATATAAATTAGACAATCATCTGCCATTTTTCGAATTAAAACAACATTTTTCTCAAAAAAGAGCATTTACTACTTGTTAGATTTACTTTTATCCTTTAAAATAGAATGGGAGAAATTCCGCGATTATTTTTCGGAGGAAAAAGAAAATGTCCATTAATTGGCAGGAAATTATTTTTCACTTTTTAGGTGGTCTGGGACTATTTTTATATAGTATCAAGACCATGGGAGACGGTTTGCAACAAGCTGCTGGAGACCGCCTTCGTTATTACATTGATAAGTACACAAGTAATCCCTTCTTAGGGGTCTTAGTGGGGATTGTCGTCACTGCCCTCATCCAGTCGAGTACAGGTGTAACGGTTATTACGGTTGGACTGGTTAGTGCTAGTCTCCTCACCCTTAGACAGGCCATCGGGATTATCATGGGAGCCAATATTGGAACGACCGTAACGTCCTTCATCATCGGTTTCAAACTTGGCGAGTATGCCCTACCCTTGATTTTCCTTGGAACCATGTTCTTATTCTTTACAAAAAACCGTACTGCAAATAATATTGGACGTATCCTTTTTGGTGTGGGTGGTATCTTCTACGCCCTCAACCTCATTAGTGCTGGGATGAGCCCTCTTAAAGACTTGCCTCAGTTTAAGGAATACATGGTTACCTTGGGGCAAAATCCTATCTTGGGAGTTGTGGCTGGTGCTGTCATTACCGTTCTGATTCAGGCATCTTCTGCAACCATCGGGATTCTACAAGGTCTCTATGCAGGTGGATTCCTCGACCTCAAAGGGGCACTACCAGTCCTATTCGGAGATAATATCGGTACAACCTTAACGGTTATTATCGCAGCAGCCGGAGCAAACATATCTGCTAAACGAGTTGCAGCAACACACGTTACCTTTAACGTTTTAGGAACTATCCTCTGCTTAATCTTGTTAGGCCCATTCACTTCGATGATTGAGTACTTCCAAGCTTTACTTCACCTCTCACCTGAGATGACGATTGCCTTCTCACACGGTGCCTTTAACGTAAGTAACACCATTGTACAATTCCCATTCATCGGTGCTCTGGCTTACTTTGTTACTAAGCTAATCCCTGGTGAAGACGAAGTTGTAAAATACGAACCTCTTTACTTGGATGAACAACTCATCAAACAAGCTCCTTCTATCGCCTTAGGAAATGCCAAGAAAGAACTCTTGCACCTAGGAAACTATGCGGTTAAAGCATTTGACCTTTCTTACGACTACATTATCAATTCTAATGAAAAAGTAGCTGAAAAAGGGCACAAAACTGAAGAAGCTATCAACACAATCGACGAGAAATTAACACGTTACCTCATTAGTCTATCTAGTGAAGCATTGAGTCAAAAAGAGAGTGAAGTCTTAACAAATATCCTTGACTCTTCTCGTGACTTGGAACGTATCGGAGACCACGCTGAAGCTTTGATTAATCTTAACGACTACTTGCAACGCAAGAATGTTCAATTCTCTAACTCAGCTCTAGAAGAGTTGGAAGAAATTTATCGTCAAACAAGTGATTTCGTTAAAGATGCTCTTGAGAGTGTTGAAAACAATGACCTTGAAAAAGCTCAATCTCTTATTGAACGCCATGAAGCCATCAACAAGATGGAACGCGTCCTTCGTAAGACACACATCAAACGCCTCAACAACGGCGAATGTTCTACCCAAGCTGGTGTCAACTTTATTGATATTATTTCACACTACACTCGTGTGTCAGATCATGCTATGAACCTTGCTGAAAAAGTTTTGGCTGAACAAATTTAAGATAAAAAATGCTTTGATTCGAACGAATCAAAGCATTTTAAATAGTTCTCCAATCATAAAGGAAGAGGCAGCTGCACCCTTGTACCTAGCTTCTTCCTTTTTGATATAGCGGGCCAGATTGACTAACTCTGGTGCTGGAGTCTTGGGATTCTTGAGTAGTTCAAGTGTGACTAGCCCTGAAAGTCGGACTGCTAGCAAGCGCTCATTGGTGCTGGGCAACTGCTTAGCAGTTTCTAAGAGTGCAGCCACTAAATCTTCACTCAAGTTTTGACGGGCATGATTGTAAAGGTCCCGTATCAAGGTTTCTAGGTTTGGTTCTTCCATACCTATCACCTCCATCTTTTCAGTTTAATAATTTTTGATCAAATCTACAGTAGAGCGATCTAATTTTTTCACCAAGGCTTGTAAGAAAGCTTGAGCTTCTAAGAAGTCATCCATGGCATAAAGTGTTTGGTGTGAGTGGATATAACGAGCGCAGACACCGATTGTTGTAGATGGAACACCACCATTTTTCAAATGAGCTGCTCCTGCATCTGTACCACCTTTTCCACAATAGTATTGGTATTTGATTCCAGCTTCTTCAGCAGTTGTCAAAAGAAAATCTTTCATGCCTGGGAGAAGCAAGTGACCTGGATCGTAGAAACGAATCAAGGTTCCATCACCAATCTTCCCTTGACCACCATAAACATCACCTGCTGGTGAGCAATCCACTGCAAGAAATACTTCTGGATCAAATTTTGTTGTAGATGCATGGGCACCACGAAGTCCAACTTCTTCTTGGACGTTAGCACCAAGGTAAAGTTCATTTCCTAGTTTTTGACCTGACAAGTTTTCAGCCAACTCGCTAACCATGAGAACACCATAACGGTTATCCCAAGCTTTTGAGATGATATTTTTTTCATTAGCAGTTAGGATTGCGCTACTATCTGGAACGATTGTGTCTCCTGGACGGATACCGAAACTTTCAGCCTCAGCCTTATCTGCAAAACCACCATCAAAAACGATATCTGAAATAGCTGGCATAGTTGGCCCACCTGTGCCACGAGTCAAATGTGGAGGAACTGAACCTGAAATTACTGGAATCTCACGTCCTTCACGTGTAAAGAGTTTAAAGCGTTGGCTGCTGACAACCATAGGGTTCCAACCACCAATGCTGACTACTCGGAAAGTCCCGTCTGGCTTGATTTCACTAACCATAAAACCAACTTCATCCATGTGAGAGGCTACCAAAACACGAGGTGCATTTTCAACTTCTGAGTGCTTCACCCCAAAAATACCACCCAAGCCATCAGTCACAACTTCATCCACGTGAGGTGTTAATTTTTCACGAAGATAAGCGCGAACAGGTGCTTCATGACCTGAGATAGCGGAAAGTTCTGTTACTTCTTTGATTTTAGAAAATAATGTTGTCATTTCTATCCCTTCTTTCTTTCAACCATTTTACCACTTTTTATAGGAGAAAGGTAGTGGAAATCAACATTTTACCAAGTAACTTACTCTTATAACAATAAAAGAATCACAAATGTGATCCTTCTTCTCTTGTATTTCGCTTTAATGAAAAGTAGTCTGGTACTGGATCTTTACCCGTTTCAGACCAAGGATGGCAACGTAATATCCTAGCCAAGCCCATCAAAACTCCCTTGAATCCATGCTTATCAATAGCCTGAATCATATAGTTTGAACAGCTGGGCTCAAATCTGCAAGAAGGTGGAAAGGCTGGCGAGATAAAGCGTTGGTAAAAGCGCACTGGCGCAATTAAGATTTTTTTCATTATTTATTATTGGTTACAGCCATGGTGTGTAGTTGGCTGATTTCTTTTTTATTGAGACGGCGTGATTCTCCTGGACGAAGTCCTGTCAAGTCTAGATGACCAAAACGAGTTCGAGAAAGTTTATCTACTTGGAGACCAACAGCTTCAAACATTTTTTTGACCTGGTGATTGCGTCCTTCATGAATGGTTAGCTGGACAACCGAACGGTTTTTTACAGGATCTACTTTTAGAATTTCGTAAACAGCTGGCTTGGTTTTCTTGCCATCAATCTCAACTCCACGAGTCAAGGGACGAAGATTTTCTTTGTTGGCAATTCCTTTCACACGCGCAACATAGACCTTGTCAATCTCATTACGAGGGTGAATCATCTCATCTGTAAAGTCCCCATCATTGGTCAAAATCAAAACTCCAGACGTATCCCAGTCCAAACGTCCCACAGGATAAATACGTTCTTTCACATTGGGCAAAAGGTCGACAACAGTCTTACGCCCCTTGTCATCTGTCACACTGGAAATCACTCCGCGTGGTTTATTGAGCAGATAGTAGACCTTTTCTTCGTTATAGATGGGTTGGCCTTCAACTTCGACCTTGTCGCCTGACTTGATAGTCGTTGCTAGTTCACGAACCACTTGGCCATTGACAGTTACCAAGCCTTGCTTGATCAACTCTTCTGCTTTTCTCCTACTGGCCACACCTGCGTGGGCAATATATTTATTGATTCTCATCTTCTTCTATCCTTTCACCAAATAATTGGCTTTCTTGTGCTTGAATTTCAAGCTCGTCAATCACAGGCAATTCTTCCAAATGGTTAATACCCATGTAATCCAGAAAATAATCCGTCGTTACATAGAGGTTAGGGCGTCCAAGCACCTCTTTTTTCCCGTCTTCTCGTATCAAGTCAAAGGCCTGTAACTTTGCCAAAGCTCCACTCGAATTAACCCCACGAATAGCATCGATTTCTATACGTGTGATAGGTTGCTTATAAGCAATAATGGACAATGTTTCAAGCGCAGCCCGAGATAGACTCTGGTTGATTGGCGCCTTAGAATATTCTTTTAAAATATCAGCAAATTGAGGCTTGGTTACCAATTTGTAGGCACCTCCTGTCTCAATTAGGGCTAGACTAGAATTCTGGTCTTTTTCATACTTTTTGGCTAATTTTTCTAAGCTTTGCTGGATACCAGTCGGTGGAAGCGATAGGAGCTCAGCCAATTGGCGAATCCTAATCCCCTCTTCACCCGCTACAAACAGGAGTGCTTCTATTTCTGCTAAAGTACTCATATTTCCTCTCTATCAAGATCGACTCTGCTCTACTTGATTTTCCTCATTCTTTTTCAGGAGATAGATATCTCCAAAGCTCTCTTTTTGAATTAAGAGAATTTCTTGGGTTTTAATCAACTCCAAGGTTGCTAAAAAGAGTGTGATGACCTCTTGTAAATCCTTGGTTTCTTTAAACAAATCTTGCAAGCATAATTGCTCACCTTCAACCAAGGCTTCTCGGACGATGACCATCATATCTTCAATCTTATACTCATCTCGTAAGATTGTTGTGTGACTTTTCGAGAATTCTTCCTTTTTCTTGGTCAGTAAGGTTGAAAAGGCTAAGAAAAGATCAATCGTCGTCTTATCATGCACAAGTTCTGCATCCTCATAAATCAACTCTGTCGGCGCTTTTGAGTAATATCGAGCTCGTTCTTGATGCTTCACTTCCAACTGCTCTCCCAAAAGTTTAAACTTACGGTATTCTTCGATTTGAGAAAGGAGGTCCTGCTCCAGATCATCCTCTAGGTCTGTCACTTCTGCAACCTTCGGCAAGAGCTTGCGACTTTTGATCAGCATAAGTTGGCTAGCCATGACCATGTATTCGCCTGCCACTTCTAAACGCATAGCTTGTAAGGTCGAGATATAGGTTAGATATTGCTCGATAACCTCTGTAATCGGCACATCATAGATATCCATCTGGTACTTTGAAACCAAGTGCAAAAGAAGATCCAAAGGCCCTTCAAAATCTTTTAATTTAATATCCATTATCTATATTTTTCCAAGGTCATGACTGTCTTTAATCCTAATTTTTTAGCGATTTCGTACAAGTCAACCTTTTCTTCGATTTGTCTTAATATAAACTGTTCTCTCAATCCTTGGGCAGATAAGTCTGAAAAACCTTTTTCCTTTAGAAAGGCTTCTAACTGACGAAAGGCCCATTGACGAGAATAGGGCTTCCCAGATTTTTCAAAGATGTAGCTCTGTCCCATCAAGGGTTCTAACTCCGCAAGCAGGTTTGTGGGAAGGCTCAAGATTCTTTGTTGAGAAGCTTTATTGACTCTCAACACTTGAAAATCTAGGTTCACATCACTTGTTTTTAAGGCTAGAATTTCACTTGGTAAGAGGCCCAATTCAACTATCAGTAAGGCCAACAAGCGTCCCTCTGGATAGGCACTTTCTTGCCAGAAAGAACTGAGGTCTAAAAGTTCTGACTGAACTTGCTTTTTCTCAGCCTGTTTGGGCAATTCTAAACGATAAAAGGTGTCAATTTTCCCCTTCTGGTATAAAAAGTAAAGAAATTGATTGCAAGCAGAAACCTTACGCTTTTGGGCACTGATTTTAAACTGAGATAGTTGAGCTTGGTAGATTTTTAAACTTGTCTCAGAGATTCGTTCTCCTACAAGATCTAAAAATTGCTCCAAGTCATACTTATAGGATTGCTTAGAATTTACAGACAAACCTTGTTTTTCTTCTAAAAATGCTGAAATTCCTTCTCTCATTTGCTTCGAATCTCATATTCCTTACTAAAATCATGCAAGAGAGCATTGACAGCCTTAAGGATAGACTTCCGTGTGATAATACCTTGGAAGATACCATCCTTGTCAACGACTGGTAGGAAAGACTCATCCACTAACTTATGTAAAACATCCGTCAGTGTATAGTCTGGACTGACAACTGCTACGTCCTTCTTGGTCATGTGTACGATATCCGTATCTGACATGGCTTCCTGACTCAAGCCCTGCTCCATCTGGTAGGCCAGAATGTCTCTAAGTCCAATGGTTCCGACAAATTCTTTCTCATCAGTCACTACTGGCACTCTGGTATAGGTCATCTGGCTAAGGAGGAGAGTTGCATGATCTGCATTGTGGGTATCAATGAGTACAGCCAAATTTTCAGCAGGAGTTAAAAAGGTTTCCTCTTGCTCCAGTAAAAACTGTTCAAACTCTTTGGCAATCATCGAGCGAACTCCTTAGATAAGCCTGGATAGACCTCATGGTTCCGTGTCAAAAAGTCCACTTTAAAGTAGCTATCATCAATCTCCACACGGGCATAGAGACATTCTCTGATGGTCCCACGTGGTTGACTAATAGAACCAGGATTTAAAAAGAGGGTCTTCCCTTCCATCCAAGCATTTGGAACATGCAAGTGCCCATAAAGACAGATATCTGCATCTTCCTCTTGAGCCCAAAAATCAAGCTTTTGGAAATTGAAGTTAATATCAAACAAATGTCCATGAGTCTGGATAATCTTGGTAGGGCCTAGTTGAGTCACCAAGCGTTCTGGATAATCTGAATAAAAATCCATGTTTCCTCTGACGACCTGGATTCCTTCCCAAAGTGGTGAATCTGGGCGAAGCTCAGAGTCACCATCGTGAAAAATAGCATCAACTTTCCCAAGATAGCGGTTACGGATTTCTTCTACAATCAAGCTATCTCCGTGGGAGTCACTCATTACAATGATGGTTTGCTTTGCCATGATGGAAATACCTCCAAAAGTTTCTTAACGGCTAAGGCACGGTGGGATTGACTATTTTTTTCTTCGAGGGTTAATTCAGCTGATGATTTGCCAGTTTCTCCTACTAAGAAGAGCGGATCATAACCAAAGCCATTTTCACCCTTAGGTTCAAAGTTAATGTAGCCTGGCCAGTCAGCTTCGACAACCAAGCTTTCCTTATCTGGGCTAGCTACGACCAGGGTTGTATGGAATTGTGCCGAACGGTCCTTGAGTTCAAAGACCATAGCCAACTCGTGCAAGAGTTTAGCATTATTTTCTTGGTCAGTAGCCCCTACTCCTGCGAAACGAGCTGACCAGACACCTGGTAATCCACCGAGGACATCAACCTTAAGACCAGAGTCATCAGCTAAAACCATCTTGCCTGTTAATTTAGAAATAGTTTCTGCCTTAAGGCGGGCATTTTCTTCAAAGGTCATACCTGTTTCAGCTACTTCAGGCAGATCAGGATAGTCATTGAGATTTTCTACATCATAACCTAGCTTATCAAAGATAGCACGAAATTCCTTGGTCTTGCCCTCGTTACGAGTCGCGATCAACAAGGTTTCTCTGACCTTATTTGTCTCAAAGAAATCTTGAACGTTGACTCCTTCTTTAGGCAATTCGACATGCAGAAGTTGACCATTTTCAACTAAGAGCAAGGCACCCTGACGTTGAATGACTTCTAAGTTTCGGTCCGCTTCTTGGTTGAGAATATCTACCACAAAGGAGAGTAGTCGATAGGCTGAACCATATCGTAAAACAGTGACTGAAAGCGGAAATCCTCGCTCCTCATCTCGAAAGATTTTGGCTAAATCAAACAAAGGAAACTCTAAGTCATCATCCGTCAAAGTCCGAATGCCACCAAAAACACTGTAGGACCCGACATACCAGTCCTGGTCGTCCTTGTATTCATAAATTTTGTTTGTCATAATGTTACATGCTCCACATGAATCTCTTTTTCCAGCCATTCTGCTCCTATCTGGGCAAAACTTTGGCTATTTGCAGTTGTATAAAAACGGTGTTGAAGGGGCGCCGCATCTCGGCTACGGTTAATCTCAAAGTAATTGAGCAAGACTGAGATATCACGTACACACTCAGCTCCACTATCGATCAGCTGAACCTTAGGCCCCATGACATTTTGGATGATAGGTCTAAGGAGCGGATAATGAGTACAGCCTAAAATCAAGCTATCTACTTTTCCGACTAAGGGGCGCAAGGTTTCATAGACAACTTTCTTGGTCACACTGGTCGATAGAGCACCTGACTCGACCAAGGGAGCAAACTTAGGGCAGGCCAAGCTTTCCACTTGTAAATCTGGGTCTAGGTCATGAATCTTTTGTCGATAAATATCTGATTTTACCGTCATTGGGGTTCCAATCACACCGATTTTCCCACCCTGACTCGCTTTGATAGCTGCTGATGCACCAGGCAAAATCACACCCAGCACCGGAATATCCAACTTAGCTTTAATCTCTTCCCAAACGACTGCCGTTGCTGTATTACAAGCAATGACAATCATCTTAACATCTTTGGTCAAAAGAAAGTTGACCAGCTGCCAAGTATATTCACGAATCTGCTCAGCAGGCCGGGGACCATAGGGAGCCCGTGCCGAATCTCCAATATAGACGATTTCTTCATGGGGAAGCTGGCGCATGAGTTCACGCACAACCGTCAAGCCCCCGACACCCGAATCCAAAAAACCAATTGGTCGATTATCCATACAGTCTTCTTTCTAGTATTTTTTCTGATTGATAGTTCATTATCATTACATTTCTTCCTGAAATTTCTGACAGACTGGGTAGCTCCCGACTGTCTCCCTCTTAATCATAATCAAATATCAATAGAATGCAAGGAAAAAGTCTTGTCTCTAAATATCAGTCAAACATAGTGAGAAGTCTGGAACTTTCATCCCAGACTTTTCCTATTTATTTCTTTTTATTGTTAGCAAGGGCTGCTTTTTGTTGGCGAATGATTTGGTGGTAAACTTGTTGTACTTTAGCTTCGCTTGGCTTTTGACCATTTGCACTCAACAGAGTACGAACTGCTTCTGCATTCAAACGTGGGTTATCCGCAAATTCTTTTTCGATTTGCTTGCGCACCAAGTACATACCTCCAAGAGCTCCTCCTAGAAAAGCTAAAAGAATCAATACAATTGCTAAAATAAGGTTCATAACATTTCTCCTGTTTCTTTTTGAATCTTCTATATTATACCATAAAGTCCCACGCCTGACTAGTTTGAGTTACGCTTTCACCCACTGTGATTTCCTAAGTAATTAGCAAATACTTCATACTTAGTAAAACTTAGTAAAACAATTCCATTTCCTTTGAAAGCCCTTGCAATAGTTTTGTTTATTTGTTATATTAAGATTATCTGAAAAAATCACACATATTTCTGCAAGACTTATTTTTTTAAAAGAGAATGTATGCGCTTACAGATTTAAGAAAGGAGAATTTTGTGGATAAGAGATATTGGGAAAAATCCTGTAAGTATAGCATCCGCAAATTAAGTGTCGGAGCTGCCTCTGTTTTACTTGGTGCTGTTTTTTTAGCAGCACAGGGTGTTGCTGCTGATGGTGTCGAGATTACGGAAAGTGAGGCAACAATTACTGAAACCTCTGCTAAACCGGATACGAAGGTAGAGGAAGTTCTTGTTTCTAACACAGAGACTCAGCCTGTAGCTGAATCAGCTGAAAAGCAAACAAACCCAGGGACAGAACTACCTCAAACTAGTAGTCAGTCAGAGACAAGTACTACTACCGCCCCTGCTGCCAATAAGGAGAGCGAGAAACCAGAACTTCCTGTGAACAAACAAGAACATTACGAACTACATTACAACCAACCAACTGCTCCTTCCTATGACGGATGGGAAAAACAAGCCCTTCCAGTCGGAAATGGAGAAATGGGTGCCAAAGTCTTTGGCTTGATTGGTGAAGAAAGAATCCAGTACAATGAAAAAACCCTTTGGTCTGGAGGCCCACAGCCAGATAGTCAAGACTACAACGGCGGAAACTACAAAGATCGCTACAAAGTCTTAGCAGAAATCCGTAAGGCCTTAGAAGACGGAGACCGTCAAAAAGCAAAACGCCTAGCTGAAAGAAATCTCGTTGGGCCAAACAATGCCCAATACGGTCGCTACCTAGCCTTCGGCGATGTCTTTATGGTCTTTAATAACCAGAAGAAGGGCTTGGAAAATGTTACTGACTATCATCGTGGCTTAGACATTTCAGAAGCTATCACAACTACCTCCTATACCCAAGACGGGACAAGCTTCAAACGTGAGACCTTCTCTAGTTATCCAGATGACGTCACTGTTACCCATTTGACTAAAAAGGGAGATAAGACGCTTGATTTTACCCTTTGGAACAGCTTGACTGAAGATTTGATTGCTAATGGAGATTATTCTTGGGAGAATTCTAAATACAAACAAGGAACTGTTAGCGTTGATTCTAATGGTATTTTACTCAAGGGTACTGTTAAAGATAACGGTCTGAAATTTGCTTCCTATCTTGGTATCAAGACGGACGGAAAAGTCACTGCTCAAGATGGTTATTTGACTGTCACTGGAGCCAGTTATGCAACACTGTTACTCAGTGCCAAGACTAATTTTGCTCAAAATCCGAAAACCAATTATCGTAAGGATATTGATGTAGAAAAAACTGTCAAATCTATCGTTGAAGCTGCTAAAGCCAAAGACTACGAGACTCTGAAAAATGATCACATCAAGGATTACCAAAGCCTTTTCAATCGTGTTCAACTAAACCTCGGCGGTAGCAAGTCTAACCAAACTACAAAAGAAGCTCTCCAAACCTATAATCCAACAAAAGGTCAAAAGCTAGAAGAACTCTTCTTCCAATACGGACGTTACCTACTGATCAGTTCTTCTCGTAATCGGACAGATGCCCTCCCTGCCAACTTGCAAGGAGTCTGGAATGCTGTAGATAATCCACCTTGGAACTCAGACTACCACCTTAATGTCAACCTACAGATGAACTATTGGCCTGCCTACATGAGCAATCTCGCAGAAACGGCTAAGCCAATGATCAATTATATCGATGACATGCGCTATTATGGTCGTATCGCTGCTAAAGAATACGCAGGTATCGAGTCCAAAGAAGGTCAAGAAAATGGTTGGCTGGTTCATACCCAAGCAACACCATTTGGCTGGACTACTCCTGGTTGGAACTACTATTGGGGTTGGTCTCCTGCTGCCAATGCTTGGATGATGCAGAACGTCTATGACTACTACAAATTCACCAAGGATGAAACTTATCTTAAAGAGAAGATTTATCCAATGCTCAAGGAAACTGCTAAGTTCTGGAATTCCTTCTTGCACTACGACAAGGCTAGTGACCGTTGGGTTTCTTCTCCATCTTACTCGCCAGAACATGGAACTATCACGATTGGGAATACCTTTGACCAATCTCTAGTTTGGCAGCTCTTCCACGACTATATGGAAGCAGCCAATCATCTGAAGGTCGACCAAGATTTGGTGACAGAAGTGAAGGCTAAATTTGACAAGTTAAAACCTCTTCACATCAACCAAGACGGCCGTATCAAGGAATGGTACGAAGAAGACAGCCCGCAATTCACTAACGAAGGTATTGAAAACCATCACCGCCACGTTTCTCATTTGGTTGGACTCTTCCCAGGTACTCTATTTGGCAAGGATCAACCTGAATATCTAGAAGCTGCACGCGCAACCCTAAACCACCGTGGAGATGGTGGAACTGGTTGGTCTAAGGCCAATAAAATCAACCTCTGGGCTCGTCTCTTAGATGGAAATCGTGCCCACCGTTTGTTGGCAGAACAGCTTAGATCTTCAACCCTAGAAAACCTCTGGGATACCCACGCACCTTTCCAAATCGATGGAAACTTTGGTGCAACCAGCGGTATGGCAGAAATGCTCCTTCAGTCTCACACAGGCTACATTGCCCCATTACCAGCCCTTCCAGATGCTTGGAAAGACGGTCAAGTCTCAGGCTTAGTCGCTCGTGGTAACTTTGAAGTCAGCATGAAATGGAAAGAGAAAAATCTTGAAACGCTGTCCTTCCTTTCTAATGTTGGTGGAGACTTAGTCGTAGACTATCCAAATATCGAATCTAGTATTATCAAGATTAATGGCAAGGAAGTTCAAGCTAGTCGCCTCAAAGATAACCGTATCCAACTTGCGACTCAAAAGGGTGATGTCATTACCTTTGAAAACTTCCCTGGACGAGTGACTCGCTTATCAGCCCTTCGAAAGGATTCCGTCACAGCTGAACTCGACTTTAACACAGTTGAGGGAGCAACTCATTATGTCATCCGACGAGAAAGCAAGGATGAAAACAGCCAAACTCCTAGCGTTCGTGAGTTTATCACCAACCAAACTCACTTTATCGATCGCTCAATTGATTCTAGTCATGCCTATACTTATAGTGTTAAGGCTATGCTAGGGGACCGTGCAACACCAGTTTCAGACGTTGCCTCCATCGATGCCTTCAGTGAGTTGATGGATGACCGTGACAAACGCATCCAGTACGGCTCTGCTTATGGAAACTGGGCTGACTCAGAACTCTTTGGTGGAACAGAGAAATACGCCGATATCTCAAATGGGAATTATTCCGATAAGGATGCGACTGCAACTATTCCATTCAATGGACCAGGTATTGAAATTTACGGACTCAAGTCATCTCAATTGGGACTTGCTGACGTTACAATCGATGGCAAATCTGTTGGAGAACTTGACTTCTATACAGCAGGAGCAACTGAAAAAGGTGTATTAATAGGACGTTACACAAATCTTTCTTCAGGCCCTCACCTCATGACCATCACTGTTAAGCCCGAGCACAAAGGACGTACAAACGAGCGTGCAAAAATTTCTCTCGATTACTTCAAAGTCTTCCCAGGCCAAGGAGCAACTGTTGAGAAAATCGACGACCGTGACCCTCGTATCCAGTATGGTTCCATGTTTAAAGATTGGAGCGATGCAGAACTCTATGCTTCTACAGAAAAATACGCTGACATCAACGCTGATGATAGCCTTGCTTCTGAAGCCACTGCAAGAATCCCATTCTCTGGAACAGGTATCCGAATCTATGGATTAAAAACGGCATCACTAGGCAAGGCACTTGTCACACTGGATGGAAAAGAGATGCCAGCCCTTGACTTCTACACTCCAGGAGCGACTGAAAAAGGTGCTTTGATTGGCGAATTCACCAATCTAGCTGATGGTGATCACATCCTAACTTTGAAAGTAGATCCTGATTCTCCAGAAGGGCGAAAGAAAATCTCTCTCGATTCCTTTGATATCTTAAAGGCACCATCTGTGTCTCTCGATAGTCCAAGCCTTGATCCTATTAAGTCCAAAGATAAGACTGTTACCTTAACCCTACCAACTGGCAATTGGGATGGAGTCGCTGTCACCTTCCCTGGTATCAAAGATCCTCTTCTACTCAGAAAAGTCGATGATGACCATCTTGTCACATCAGGTGAACAAACTGTTCTAACCATTAAGGATAACAAGGTCCAACTAGACATTCCTGAAACTACAGATCGTAAAGCTGGCAATCCGATAGAAGCTTATGCTATCCAAGGAAAAACAATAAGCAGCTCTGTTGTAACAGTATTTCCTAAGGATGAAACTAGTCCAGTGGAAGAAAAAATCCAAACAAGTAAAGGGGATGAGCCTGCTCCAGTAGTAACCATTCCTGAGTACACAGATCCTATTGGTACTGCTGGTGAGCAGGAGGCACCTACTGTGGAAATTCCTGAATACACTGGTCCTATCGGAACTGCTGGTGAGCAGGAAGCGCCTACTGTGGAGAGACCTGAATATACCAAACCTATCGGAACAGTTGGGGATCAAGAGGCTCCTACTGCGGAAAGACCTGAATACACCAAACCTATTGGAACAACTGGGGAACAGGAAGCGCCTACTGCGGAAAGACCTGAATACACTGGTCCTATCGGAACTGCTGGTGAGCAGGAGGCACCTACTGTGGAAATTCCTGAATACACTGGTCCTATCGGAACAGTTGGGGATCAAGAGGCACCTACTGCGGAAAGACCTGAATATACCAAACCTATCGGAACAACTGGGGACCAGAAAGCACCTACTGTGGAAAGGCCTGAATACACTGGCCCTATCGGGACAGGTAGTGGTCAATCCGCGCCAAGTAACACAGTTCCTGAGTTTAAACTCAAAGTATTGAAAGACAAGACTACAAGAGTTCAAGTTATTAGTGGAACAACTGAACTAGGAGGCGCAAGCTACCTCGATAGTCAAAAAGTTGAAAACAAAGAACTCTTGAGCAAGAAATACGATGCTTACACTCTTCAACTCAAGGATAAAGATGGACAGCCAGTTCAACCAAAAGGTGCTGTACTCGTTCGACTACCAGTATCCGGTGATATTCAAGAACTCTATCAATTAACTTCAACAAATGAATTAAAACCACAAGAATTCACCATTCGAGACGGTATGATTGAGTTTATTACTTTTGACGTGAGCACTTACGCTATTGTTTACAAGACAGAAGGCTCAACTGTTAAACCTGTCCCAGCTCATACGGAAAAAAGAAATCTAGAAACTACAAAACCATTGGTTGAAAGTAATGATGCCAATGATCAGATCTCTACGAATGATAAACAACTCCCAGCCACAGGTGAACAAGCTAGCCCTCTCCTCTTTATGGCAAGTCTCAGCCTAGCCTTATCGGCTACCTTCTTACTAAAAGGTAAGAAAGATTAATACTCTTCGAAAATCAAATTCAAACCACGTCAGCTTCGTCTTGCCGTATATTTGTTACTGACTTCGTCAGTTCTATCCACAAC
>NZ_JVKV01000107.1 GCF_001072375.1 Streptococcus pseudopneumoniae | reverse complement strand
CGAATTCTAACGAATTACCGATTTCTGTCCCACTCTCTTTTTTTCAATTCAATTATTGAATAGCTTGAACCAAGTCTTCAGCTTGTTGTTTTAGTGAAGTAGCAACACTGTCTTCAAGAACTAATTTACCATCTCCCCAAGCAGAATCATTGATACGAGCTGCAGTGAATTCACCTACAACTTGTGTACGGATGAATGGCAAGAGGTCTTTGTAGATTGCAAAGAGTTGTTCATGACCTGCATTTGCTACTGAAGACACAGTAACGATTTTATCTTGAAGGGCAGATGGACCACGAGTTTCAGATAAGTCAAGAGCGCGTGAAAGCCAGTCAAGCAAGTTTTTAACTGTTCCAGGAATTGAGAAGTTGTAGACTGGAGAGAAAATCCAGATAGCATCAGCAGCCAGAACAGCTTCACGAGCTGCTACTACAGCTGGAAGAGTTGGAACTTCAAGTTCTTGGTTAAAAAGTGGGATTGCTGAGTAGTCAAGGTAGCTAACCTCAGCTTTACCTGCAAGAGCTTTTTCGGCTTCTAGCGCCATTTGGTGGTTGAAGGAACCTTCACGAAGTGAACCAACGATAAATAATACTTTTTTAGACATAGGGAGTCTCCTTTATATTTTAATCAGAGCTTTCTCTGTTGTTGCAAGCAATGTTACAACAAAACGAAATTATTTGCAAGAAATTTGCCCAGAAAATAAAATCGATGATAGTCAAGATTATTTTTAGGAGTAGAGATTAGGAAAAGTCTGTGAAATCAATGATTCAAGCGTCATATATTCCTGTCATAAGAGAAGTTCCGAGACAAATCCCCCTCCTTTATTCACTTGTAATTCACTTGGATAGATGGTAAAATAGACGAGTGAAAATGAGACAGAAAAAAGAAAAAAATTTCTTATTATTTCAGTACGGTATTGGTATGACCCTGCTGGCTCTAGTTGTGACCTCTTCCTTTCTCTATTTGGTGTGGCTTAGCATGAAGCCTTATCAGACAGCGAAGGTAGAAGGGGAAAAACTTACCAAGCAGTATGCGAATCTAGAAACGGTCAGTCAGGTTGATTTCTTCAATGGTTTAGAGAGCTATTATAGTGTCCTTGGCCAAGACAAGAATCAAAAGCCAGTAGCTGTTTTAATTGAGAAAAATAGTCAAAAAATCTATGTGTATCAACTAGAAAGTGGCACTTCACAAGAAAAAGCAGAAGCAGTTGTCAGAGAAAAAGGAGCAACTGAGATTGACACGATTACCTTTGGACGGTATGCTGATAAACCCGTCTGGGAAATCAAGTCTGGTGGAGACTACTATCTAGTGGATTTTGAAACTGGTGCCCTAATCGAAAAGGAGAAGCTATGAAATTATCTAAACGTGTCTTAGAAATGGAAGAAAGCGTCACTCTGGCTAGTGATGCAAGAGCAAAGAAATTAAAGGCTGAAGGAAAAGATGTTCTTTTCTTAACTTTAGGTCAGCCCGATTTTCATACTCCTGAAAATATTCAAGATGCTGCTGTTGCAGCCATTCGAGATGGACGTGCTTCTTTCTATACGGTAGCTTCAGGTTTGCCTGAGTTAAAAGCAGCGGTCAATACCTATTTTGAGCGTTATTATGGTTATTCCGTAGCGGCTAACGAAGTCACTTTTGCTACAGGTGCCAAGTTTTCCCTTTATACTTTCTTTATGGCTGTGGTTAATCCTGGAGATGAGGTTATTATTCCAACACCTTACTGGGTTAGTTATGGGGATCAGGTTAAGATGGCAGAAGGTGTTCCAGTATTTGTCCAAGCCAAAGAAGACAATCACTTTAAAGTAACTGTGGAGCAATTAGAAGCAGCTCGCACAGATAAGACCAAGGTTTTGGTTCTTAACTCACCATCTAATCCGACTGGGATGATTTATTCTCGTGAGGAACTCTTGGCCATTGGAAATTGGGCTGTTGAACACGATATTCTCATCCTAGCAGATGATATTTATGGTCGTTTGGTCTATAACGGAAATGAACTCGTCCCAATCTCTAGTCTATCAGAAGCCATTCGCAACCAAACCATTGTCATTAACGGGGTATCAAAAGCCTACGCAATGACAGGTTGGCGTGTAGGTTATGCAGTGGGTGATCCAGAAATCATTGCTGCTATGAGTAAACTAACAGGTCAAACGACTTCAAACCTGACTGCGGTATCTCAATACGCAACAATCGAAGCCTTAACTGGTCCACAAGACTCCGTAGAAACCATGCGTCAGGCTTTCGAGGAACGTCTCAATACCATTTATCCTCTCTTGTGCCAAGTCCCTGGCTTTGAAGTAGTCAAACCACAAGGAGCTTTCTATCTCTTTCCTAATGTCAAAAAAGCTATGGAGATGAAAGGTTATAGCGATGTAACAGCATTTACAACGGCTATCCTTGAGGAAGTTGGTCTGGCCTTGATTACAGGAGCCGGATTTGGAGCACCAGAAAATGTTCGTCTCAGCTACGCAACAGACTTGGAAACTCTAAAAGAAGCCATTCGTCGTTTGCACCAATTTATGGAAAAATAAGAAGTTAAACCTCCGTCCTTTTGGCGGAGGTTTTTGTAGCTAAAAACTTATGAATTTCTGTCAAACTAGCTAGCTATCAGCCATTATTTGTGGTACAATAATGAGTAATAATGTCTTTGGACAAGTTAAACGAAAAAAGGAAGATAAATGATGACAAAACGTGTAACAATTATCGAAGTAAAAGATTACGTTGGTCAAGAAGTCACTATCGGTGCTTGGGTTGCCAACAAATCAGGAAAAGGGAAAATTGCTTTCTTGCAATTGCGTGATGGAACAGCCTTTTTCCAAGGTGTAGCTTTTAAACCAAACTTTATCGAAAAATTTGGAGAAGAAGTAGGTCTTGAAAAATTTGACACCATCAAACGTCTAAGTCAAGAAACATCTGTTTTCGTGACAGGGATTGTTAAAGAAGACGAGCGTTCTAAATTTGGTTACGAGTTGGATATTACAGACATCGAAGTTATCGGTGAATCTCAAGATTACCCAATCACTCCAAAAGAACATGGAACAGACTTCTTGATGGACAACCGTCACTTGTGGCTTCGTTCACGCAAACAAGTAGCTGTCATGCAAATCCGTAATGCTATCATCTATGCGACTTATGAGTTCTTTGATAAAAATGGCTTCATGAAGTTTGATAGCCCAATTCTTTCAGGAAATGCTGCAGAAGATTCTACAGAACTTTTTGAAACAGACTACTTCGGAACACCAGCATACTTGAGTCAATCTGGTCAACTTTACCTTGAAGCTGGTGCTATGGCTCTTGGTCGTGTCTTTGACTTTGGTCCAGTATTCCGTGCTGAAAAATCAAAAACTCGCCGTCACTTGACTGAATTCTGGATGATGGATGCAGAGTATTCATACTTGACACATGATGAGTCACTTGACTTGCAAGAAGCTTATGTTAAAGCTTTGCTTCAAGGTGTTCTTGACCGTGCGCCTCAAGCCTTGGAAACATTGGAGCGTGATACAGAACTCTTGAAACGCTATATTGCAGAGCCATTCAAACGCATCACTTACGATCAAGCCATTGACCTCTTGCAAGAGCATGAAAATGATGAAGATGCAGACTACGAACATCTCGAGCATGGTGATGACTTTGGTTCACCACACGAAACATGGATTTCAAACCACTTTGGTGTACCAACCTTCGTGATTAACTACCCAGCAGACATCAAGGCCTTCTACATGAAACCAGTTCCTGGTAACCCAGATCGCGTACTTTGTGCAGACTTGCTCGCACCAGAAGGTTACGGAGAAATCATCGGTGGTTCAATGCGTGAGGAAGACTACGACGCCCTTGTAGCTAAGATGGAATCACTAGGTATGGATCGTACAGAGTATGAATTCTACCTTGATCTTCGTAAATACGGTACAGTCCCACACGGTGGATTTGGTATTGGTATCGAGCGTATGGTGACCTTCGCAGCTGGTACAAAACACATCCGTGAAGCTATTCCATTCCCACGTATGTTGCACCGTATTAAACCTTAATAACTATAAAAAATAACTATAAAAACGCCGTCTGGCGTTTTTACTTTAAATGAAAGAGGTGGAGAAAATGTAGGCAACTCTAAGTAAGTCTTTTAGAAAAACTCATATTACATATTGAAAGAGAGAAAACGATGTTTAAAAGAACTTACAAACGCAATATTCCACTCCTAGCAGGTCTGGAATTCACTTCTTATTTTGGAATCACCAGTTTTTGGATTTTATTTTTCATTCAAAATGGTCTTTCCTTACTTCAAATCGGTCTACTAGAAAGTATCTTTCACGGTACTAGTCTCTTGTGTGAAATCCCGTCTGGTATGTTGGCCGATCGATTTAGCTACAAGACCAATCTCTATTTGGCTCGCTTGGCCAGTATTGTGTCCTCTATCTTGATTTTGTTTGGTCAGGGGAATTTTTGGATTTATGCTTTTGCTATGATGGTCAATGCTTGGTCTTATAATTTTGATTCGGGGACCAGTACCGCTTTCTTATATGATTCTGCGGTAGAAGCGGGTCAAAAGGACCGATATCTTCAGATTTCTAGTTTTTTGTCTGGTGTGGCAGAAGTCACCCGAACCTTAGGTACAGTTGTGGCAGGCTTCTTTATTCACGGAGCATTGGCTTGGACCTATCTGATTGCTATAGGATTTTCATTTCTTTCTATAATCTTGATTTATTTTATGAAAGAACCAATGGCTAAGAGAGAAAAAAATGAAGGCTTAACCTTTAAAACGATTGTCTTGCAAGTTCGAAAAGAATGGCAGGAAAAACCTGTCCTCTTTTACTGGATGATGACTTATCAGCTAGTCGGAACACTCATGTGCATGTTTTACTTTTACTATCAGCAGAAAATAAGTGACTTAGCAGGATGGCAGGTTTCGCTGGTCATGCTGATTGGTAGTGGCTTAAATCTTATAGCAGTTTATGTAGCTAGTCAAATTGGAAAAAAATGGAATAGCAATCGAGTTTTTCCGACTCTTGTTGCACTAACGGGCTTGGCCTTACTATTGGTATTTTCTGGAACTCCCTTTGCTTTTCTTCTCGTCTATCTTTTAACTGATACACTCTATGCAGTTTATCAGCCGATCTATTTCAATGACTTACAAGGCTATTTACCGTCCAGTGTTAGAGCAACTATGCTTAGTATCAATTCCATGCTCTTTAGTCTTTCTATGATTGTCATTTTCCCGTTGACAGGTTGGTTAATCGATCGTTGGGGTCTTATAGCTGTCTTTTTAGTTCTAGGTCTTATCTTGCTTTTAACCTGTCCTATCCTAATAATCAGTTTGACAAGGATGGGCAAGCTATTAGAGAAGGACTTAAAAACTGAGTAAAGCACGAAAACCTATTTGCCCAAAGGATCATCCTGTGGTACAATAGCAAGAGGAAAAGGAGAAGAGTATGATCGATGTAGAAGAAATTCTAAGTAAGATGAATCCCAATCAAAAGATCAACTATGACCGTGTCATGCAAAAGATGGTTCAAGTTTGGGAAAAAAATGAAGAGAGACCAACCATTCTCATGCACGTCTGTTGTGCTCCTTGTAGCACCTATACTTTAGAGTATTTGACCAAGTATGCAGATGTAACCATTTATTTTGCTAATTCAAATATCCATCCTAAAGCTGAGTATCACAAGCGTGCCTATGTGACAAAAAAGTTTGTCAGTGATTTCAATGAACGAACTGGCAATCATGTCCAATACCTAGAAGCACCCTATGAGCCCAACGAATACCGTCAGCTGGTCAGAGGTTTGGAAGAAGAACCTGAAGGTGGCGATCGCTGCAAGGTTTGTTTTGACTATCGTTTGGACAAGACAGCGCAAGTGGCTATGGACTTGGGCTTTGACTACTTTGGCTCAGCCCTAACCATCAGTCCCCATAAAAATTCACAAACCATCAATAGTATTGGGATTGATGTACAGAAAATCTACACCACTCATTATCTTCCAAGTGACTTTAAGAAAAATCAAGGTTACAAACGCTCTGTAGAAATGTGTGAAGAGTACGATATTTATCGCCAATGTTATTGTGGCTGTGTCTATGCCGCTCAAGCTCAAAATATTGACTTGGTACAGGTCAAGAAGGACGCAACAGCCTTTATGGTAGATAAGGATATCGAAAAAGACTATTCGCATATCAAGTTCACTGTTACGAAGTTAGATATATAGAAATCAACCCAGCTGAAAAGCTGGGTTTTTCAAATAAAAAAACCAGCTTTTCAGCTGGGTTTGACAACTTTACCGATTCTTTAGTTCTACGTAGCGTTTGTACCAAATGTTGACATAGGCTTCTGAGAAGGGGCCACGTTCATTGTTGATCCAATCAACAAGAATCTTGACATGCTCTTTCAAAATATAGTCTAAGTCAGAAGAATACTTCATTTTTCGCTTGTGTCGTTCATACTCCTCAACGTCCAAGAGGCGTTTTTCACCATCTGTAAAAACTTTAACATCCAAATCATAGTCAATGTATTTTAAAGCTTCTTCATCCAGATAGTAAGGACTTGCCATATTGCAGTAGTAGGAGATACCATTTTCACGAATCATAGCGATAATATTAAACCAATATTTCTTGTGAAAGTAAACAATAGCCGGTTCTCGAGTCACCCAACGACGACCGTCACTTTCGGTAACAAGTGTGTGGTCGTTGACGCCGATAATAGCGTTCTCTGTTGTTTTTAGTACCATGGTGTCTCGCCAAGTACGGTGGAGACTCCCATCATGCTTATAACTTTGAATTGTAATAAAGTCGCCTTCTTTTGGAAGTTTCATAACTAACCAACTTTCTACAATTTATAAGTTTATCGTTTACTATTGTATCACATTTTTGTTTAAAGTTCTTAGTTTTTTCATGAAAAAATTAAAGATATTCTCTGAGAGCGCTGGCTATATCCGAAAAATCATAACCTTTTCTAGCTAAAACTTGGGTCAAACGTTGTTTCAGTTCGTATCCTTCATACTTTCGTGAATATTTCCGATACTGCTTGTCTAACTCTTTAAAAATAAGTTCCTGAACGGTTTCTTCTTCGACCTGGCTGTCCAATTGGTCAAAGGCTGTTTTGGCTTCTGTGTAGGAAAATCCTTTATTGGTCAGGCTTTGGATAATCTTATCCTGTAGAGCACGGGTAGGTAATTTACCCTGGTATTTTTTCAGTAGTTTTTCAGCTGTGCGCTCTGCGACTTCCGTCATATCAAATTCTTGTAAGACTTCTTGGATAATGGATTTAGCAACGCCTTTTTGAGAAATCTTCTGCATCAGCATATAGCTTCCCTTATCTCCTGAAAGCTGATTGGAATTGATGATGGCATAAGCATATTGGCGATCATTGATCCAATTATCATCTTTTAAAGACTGGATAACTTTGGGGATGATGTTCTCATTAACTTCATGTTTGGCAAGATAATCTTTAACTTCTTTTTCAGTGCGAGCCTTGAAGGATAAGTGGTAGAGAGCTAGATTTTTACTGTAGGAAAATTGCGCAAAGGATTTAATCTCAGTTAGTTCTTCAGCTGAGATCTCTTTCCCTTTAGTCAACATAAAGCGAACAATGGTATCCTCTGTAATGTAGCAGGTTTGGTCCTTATCAAGTTCGAGCAGATAGAGTCTTTTTTTCTTTTCAAGTTTTGTGATTTTCATGGTTTACCTCTTATCCAAACGCTTCGAAGGCAGCAACGAGTCGAAGTTTGTTGCTATCAACCAGCTCCCTCCCGTAATAGTCGAGAAATAGTTCAGCATATTTGGGATCTTTTAAGTTGTAGTTGAGGGACCAAACTGCCCAAAAGAGATCGATATGCCGGTCACTAAAATCAGCCAAACCAAGATCAATAAAACAAGAGAAGTGGTCAGCATCTTTTAGAATAAAGTTTGGTAGACAGGCATCACCGTGAATAAAGGCATCTGTTTCTAAAAGGTGCCCTTGTTCTTGGATGAGTTGGAAGGCCTCTTCGCGACTGTTAATCTGGAATTGGGGTAGGAGCGCCTTGGCATAGAACTCCCCTTTTTCATAGTTTTTAAAGGCTCTTTCTTTATAGGCTTTTAAATGATTTTCTGATGGAAAATTTTGTGGGTTTAAGTTGTGAAGCTTTTTAAGAGCCTCTGCCATGGTTCGGCAGATTTTTTCTGGCTGGTCTAAAAAAGCGAGAGCATCATGACCAATAGCCTCTTTAGTCAGGAGGTAGTCTTTATCTGTTGATAGATAGTGGATGACTGGAGTTCCTATTCCCTCTTGTTCAAACCAACTCGCAATGCTCGCTTCTCGCTCTAATCTTCCCTTTTGATCAATTTTTAAATAGTAACCTGAATCAAGATAGAGAACTCTTGCGCCTGAATGAGAAGAGCTGTCAGATAGGTTTGCCCCCTCTATATAAGTTCGTAATTGCTCAGGAAAATCCAATGAGGAAAAAGATATCTTTGTATTCATGGTTTTATTGTAACATATTCTTAACCATTGAGAAACTACGTGGTATAATAGACTTATGAATCTAAAAGTCAAACAAAAAATTCCATTAAAAATCAAGCGTATGGGGATTAACGGGGAAGGAATTGGTTTTTTCCAGAAAACCCTCGTTTTTGTTCCAGGAGCCCTCAAGGGAGAAGATATCTATTGTCAGGTGACTTCGGTTAAGCGTAACTACGTTGAGGCTAAACTGCTTGAGGTTAATAAAAAATCTAAGTTTCGAGTGGTTCCAGACTGTACTATTTATAATGAGTGTGGTGGTTGTCAGATCATGCACCTTCATTATGATAAGCAGCTGGAGTTCAAGACAGATCTTCTCCATCAAGCTCTGAAGAAATTTGCCCCTGCTGGCTATGAAAACTTTGAGATTAGACCAACTATTGGTATGCAGGAACCCAAGTATTATCGGGCTAAACTGCAATTCCAAACTCGAAAGTTTAAAGGCCAAGTTAAGGCGGGATTATATGCTCAAAATTCGCATTATTTGGTCGAGTTAAAGGACTGTCTTGTTCAAGACAAGGAGACACAAACAATTGCTAATCGCATTGCTGAACTCTTGACTTACCATCAAATTCCGATTACAGATGAACGGAAAATTCTTGGAGTTCGGACCATCATGGTTCGTCGAGCACGGAAAACTGGGCAAGTTCAGATTATCATTGTGACCAATCGCCAATTGAATTTGACTCAATTTGTGAAAGACCTAGTCAAGGATTATCCTGAAGTAGTGACTGTCGCAGTCAATACCAATACTGCTAAAACTTCTGAGATTTATGGGGACAAGACAGAGATTATTTGGGGGCAGGATAGTATACGTGAGGGTGTTTTAGACTATGAGTTCTCTCTTTCGCCTCGAGCTTTCTATCAGCTTAATCCTGAACAGACTGAAATTCTCTATAGTGAAGCCGTTAAGGCCTTGGACGTGACTGAGGACGACCATCTGATCGATGCCTATTGTGGTGTTGGGACCATTGGTTTCGCTTTTGCTAAAAAAGTCAAAAGTTTGAGAGGGATGGATATTATTCCAGAAGCCATTGAGGACGCCAAAGAAAATGCTAAGCGTATGGGTTATACCAATACTCATTATGAAGCAGGGACTGCAGAAGAAATTATCCCTCGTTGGTACAAGGAAGGCTATCGTGCAGATGCCTTGATTGTGGATCCGCCACGTACAGGTTTAGATGATAAGCTCTTGGATACCATTGTCAAATACGCTCCTGAAAAGATGGTTTATGTATCTTGTAATGTGTCTACCTTGGCGCGTGATTTAGTCCGTTTGGTAGAGGTCTATGACCTGCATTATATCCAGTCCGTTGACATGTTTCCACACACGGCTAGAACAGAAGCAGTGGTCAAATTAACGAGGCGCAAGCCAGCTTTCAAATAGAAATGGCAACTGGAAAGTTTTTGAAAAGAAGACTTCTAGTTACAGAGTAAGATTTGCAAGCTATCTATAAATATGATAAAATAAGTAGAAAATAAAATGAAAAAAGAGGTATGTGAAATGTCACGTAAACCATTTATCGCTGGTAACTGGAAAATGAACAAAAACCCAGAAGAAGCAAAAGCATTCGTTGAAGCTGTAGCATCAAAACTTCCTTCAGCTGATCTTGTTGAAGCAGGTATCGCAGCTCCTGCTCTTGACTTGACAACTGTTCTTGCTACTGCTAAAGGTTCAAACCTTAAAGTTGCTGCTCAAAACTGCTACTTTGAAAATGCTGGTGCTTTCACTGGTGAAACTAGCCCACAAGTTTTGAAAGAAATCGGTACTGACTACGTTGTTATCGGTCACTCAGAACGTCGTGACTACTTCCACGAAACAGACGAAGACATCAACAAAAAAGCAAAAGCAATCTTTGCTAACGGCATGCTTCCAATCATCTGTTGTGGTGAGTCACTTGAAACTTACGAAGCTGGTAAAGCAGCAGAATTCGTAGGTGCTCAAGTTTCAGCTGCTCTTGCTGGATTGACTGCAGAACAAGTAGCTTCATCAGTTATCGCTTATGAGCCAATCTGGGCTATCGGTACTGGTAAATCTGCTTCACAAGACGACGCACAAAAAATGTGTAAAGTTGTTCGTGACGTTGTTGCTGCTGACTTCGGTCAAGAAGTAGCTGACAAAGTACGTGTTCAATACGGTGGTTCAGTTAAACCTGAAAACGTTGCTGAATACATGGCTTGTCCAGACGTTGACGGAGCTCTAGTTGGTGGTGCATCACTTGACCCAGAAAGCTTCTTGGCATTGCTTGACTTTGTAAAATAAGCCTTAAATATCTGAGACAGACAGTTCCCTCTCTCGAGGTTTTGGCTGCCTGTCTTCTTTTTAGTAAAATGGCGTGCGAAAGCACGCTCTTTTCTGCATTTTAGAAGAAAAAGAAAGGAGAATTATGCTTTATATTTGGTCTTATCTCAAACGCTATCCCAAGTGGTTAGTGTTAGACTTTCTCGGGGCAATTTTCTTTGTCATTGTCAATCTAGGTTTACCAACAGTTTTGGCCCGCATGATTGACCAGGGAATCAACCAAGGTGACCAGGATAAACTCTATTTTTGGGCCGTAATCATGTTGGTTATTATCGTCTTGGGAACATTTGGACGGGTTGTTCTGGCTTATGCTGCTAGTAAATTGACCACGAATATGGTTAAGGACATGCGCAATGATGTCTATGCTAAGTTACAAGAGTATTCTCATCACGAATATGAACAAATTGGTGTGTCTTCACTAGTTACTCGTATTACCAGTGATGCCTTTGTCCTCATGCAGTTTGCGGAACAAACGCTTAAGTTGGGTGTTATCACTCCCATGATGATGCTGTCGAGTATTCTCATGATTTTCTTGACGAGTCCTTCACTAGCCTGGATTGTCGCTTTTTCTGTTCCATTTCTAGCTGTAGTAGTCCTTTATGTGGCGGTCAAAACGCGTCCCTTATCTGAAAAGCAACAGAAAACTTTGGACAAGATAAACCAGTATGTCCGTGAAAATTTGATGGGGCTACGAGTGATTCGAGCCTTTGCTCGTGAAGACTTCCAAGAAAACCGTTTTGAAGAGAAAAATGCAATCTATGCGGATAATTCCAATCGTTTGTTCAAATTAACTGGTTTGACAGAACCGCTATTTGTGCAAATCATTATCGCTATGATTGTGGCTATCGTTTGGTTTTCCCTTGATCCACTGAAGCATGGAAATTTGCAGATTGGGGATTTGGTGGCCTTTATCGAGTATAGTTTCCATGCTCTCTTGTCCTTCCTTTTTTTGTCAAACCTCTTTACCATGTATCCACGTACTGCCGTATCTAGCGAGCGCTTGAAGGAAATCATGGATATGCCGATTTCCATTGATCCAAATGAGGATGGAGTTCAAGAGACAGAAACTCATGGATATCTAGAATTTGATAATGTAACCTTTGCCTATCCTGGTGAAACAGAAAGTCCTGTCTTACACAACATTTCCTTTACTGCTAAACCGGGAGAAACCGTTGCTTTTATCGGTTCAACTGGTTCAGGTAAGTCTACTCTGGTTCAATTGATTCCTCGTTTTTACGATGTTACGCTAGGGAAAATTAAGGTCGATGGTGTTGATGTCAGAGATTATCGACTCAAATCTCTCCGTCAGAAGATTGGATTTATTCCACAAAAGGCCTTGCTTTTTACTGGAACTATCGCAGACAATCTCCGTTACGGGAAAGAGGATGCCAGTCATGAGGACTTGCACCAAGCAGCTGATGTAGCCCAAGCCAAAGACTTTATCGAAAGTCGAGAAGAAGGTTTCGCAACGCATCTGGCTGAAGGCGGAAGCAATCTATCAGGTGGTCAGAAGCAACGCTTGTCGATTGCCCGCGCAGTCATCAAGGGTCCAGACATCTACATCTTTGATGATTCCTTCTCGGCCTTGGATTACCGTACAGATGCAATCTTGCGACGTCGTCTCAAGGAAGTGACGCAAGATGCTACGGTATTGATTGTTGCGCAACGTGTTGGAACTATTATGGATGCTGACCAGATCATTGTCCTTGATAAGGGTGAAATCGTTGGTCGTGGCCGTCATGAAGAATTGATGGAAACCAATGACATCTATCGAGAAATTGCTGAGTCGCAGCTGAAAAATGCGTCTCTGACAGAAGAATAGGAGGTAAAGGATGAAACAACAATCTAGTCTAGCTCGTCTATGGAGCTATTTAAAAGCCTACCGTTTCTCTGTTTTCTTTGCAGTCTTCTTGAAAATAGTCAGCGTCATTATGAGTGTTATCGAGCCTTTTGTATTAGGGCTTGCTATCACAGAATTAACCAGCAATCTTCTTGCTATGGCAAATGGTGTTGCAGGAGCGGCTATCAATACCAGCTATATCGCAGTAATTCTAGTGATTTATCTCTTGCGTGGGCTTCTCTATGAGTTGGGGTCATATTATTCAAACTACTTTATGACCAATGCGGTGCAGTCTATGATACAGGATTTGCGAAATGAAATGAGCGAAAAAATCAATCGCATTCCTGTGTCCTACTTTGACAAGCACCAGTTTGGAGATTTATTAGGTCGTTTTACCAGTGACGTTGAAACTGTTTCAAATGCCCTTCAACAATCTTTCCTACAGATTGTCAATGCAGTCTTTACCATTCTTTTTGTTATGGGAATGGTCCTCTATCTAAATCTTCAGTTGGCTATCATTGTTATCTTGTCGATTCCAGTGACTTATTTTGGAGCTAAAACGATTCTAAATCGCTCGCAACCATACTTTAAACAGCAGGCAGCCATTCTAGGTCGTATGAATGGATTTGTGCAGGAAAACTTGACAGGTTTCAATGTCCTCAAACTTTTTGGACGCGAAGAAAAATCTCAAGAGAGGTTTGAAAAGATTACGGATGAATTGCAACAAGTTGGATTCAAGGCTAGCTTTATTTCAGGTTTGATGATGCCTGTCCTTCATATCGTGTCTGATTTAACTTACTTAATTGTTGCAGTATTAGGTGGTTTGCAGGTTATTGCAGGCCGCTTAACCATCGGTAATATGCAGGCTTTCGTTCAGTATGTGTGGCAGGTCAGTCAACCGATCCAAAATATCACTCAATTAGCAGGACAAATGCAAAGTGCCAAGTCTTCACTTGACCGTGTCTTTGAAGTTTTGGATGAACAGGAAGAAGTTCAAGCTGCTGAAGTAAAAGAACTAGCACTATTGACAGGTCAAGTTAGCTTCAAGAATGTCGATTTCCAATATGTGGAAAATAAACCATTGATTCGCAATTTCAACTTAGATGTTGAACCTGGAGAGATGGTAGCTATCGTGGGACCTACTGGAGCAGGTAAAACAACCTTGATTAACCTTCTTATGCGTTTTTACGATGTGACAGCTGGTGCAATTTTAGTGGATGGGCAAGATATTCGTGACCTGTCTCGTCAGGACTACCGTCGTCAGTTTGGGATGGTCCTACAGGACGCCTGGCTCTATGAAGGCAGTATCAAGGAAAATCTTCGCTTTGGAAATCTTGAGGCAACAGATGAGGAAATCGTTGAAGCTGCTAAGGCTGCCAATGTTGACCACTTTATTCGTACCCTTCCTGGTGGCTATAACATGGAAATGAACCAAGAGTCAAGTAATATTTCTCTTGGGCAAAAACAGTTGTTAACTATCGCGCGTGCACTCTTAGCAGATCCCAAAATTCTAATCCTTGATGAAGCGACATCATCAGTCGATACCCGCTTGGAGCTCTTGATTCAAAAGGCCATGAAGCGTTTGATGAAGGGAAGAACAAGCTTTGTTATCGCCCATAGACTTTCTACTATTCAGGAAGCGGACAAGATTTTGGTGCTGAAAGATGGACAGATTATCGAACAAGGAAATCATGAAAGTCTCTTAGCTGCAAAAGGTTTCTATTATGACCTTTATCAAAGTCAATTTTCTAGTAAAAACAGAGAAAATAGCTAGGATAAATAGCCACTCATTTTCTTAAATTATCAGTCAATTACAACTTTTTTAATATGGGTTAATTTTCTTGCTTTTGTCTACTAGGTGTAGTATACTGAGGTAGTAATCAATAAATATGGTTGCAAAAATAATATTATGAGGTGAGAAAAATGGTAGAATTGAAAAAAGATGCATTAAAAGACGTAACAACATTATCTAAATCAGCGCCTGAAGCGCTAGCAAAAACAAAGGAAGTGCTTAACCAAGCAGTAGCAGACTTGTATGTGGCTCACATTGCCCTTCACCAAGTACACTGGTACATGCGTGGTCGTGGTTTCCAAGTATGGCATCCTAAGATGGATGAATACATGGATAGCCTAGATGGTTACCTTGATGAAATCAGCGAACGCTTGATTACACTTGGTGGCAAACCATACTCTACTTTGACAGAATTCCTTCAACACAGTGAAATCGAGGAAGAAGTTGGAGAATTCCGTAATGTAGAAGAAAGTTTGGAACGTGTTCTTGAAATTTATCGTTACCTCATCACTCTTTTCCAAAAAGCTTTGGATGTAACAGATGAAGAAGGTGATGATGTAACCAATGATATTTTCGTTGGTGCTAAGGCAGACCTTGAAAAAACTGTCTGGATGATTGCAGCAGAATTGGGACAAGCACCTGGTTTGTAAGATACTCTATTTTGTCAAAAATCCGTAGAAAGTTTCTACGGATTTTTTCTATTTCGGAGGGCGTTCCAAAACAGTCTTTTTTCAAGATTTTTGATAAAATAGAACTATCAATAAAAAGGATGAAAGCATGACTAAGAAAATCGTAGCCATCTGGGCCCAAGATGAAAAGGGTGTAATCGGAAAAGAGGATCGCTTACCATGGCATTTGCCAGCAGAGTTAAAACATTTTAAAGAAACAACCTTGAATCATGCCATCTTGATGGGACGTGTCACCTTTGATGGGATGGGACGACGTTTGCTTCCAGGACGTGAGACTCTGATTTTGACGCGCAATCCTGAAGAGTCAATTGAGGGTGCTCTGGTTTTCCAAAATGTTGAGGACGTTTTAGACTGGTATCAGAACCAGGATAAAAATCTCTATATTATTGGAGGCAAGCAGATTTTTCAGCTTTTTGAACCATATCTCGATGAGATTATTGTGACACAAATCCACGCTCAAGTTGAAGGGGATACTTATTTCCCGGAAGATTTTGATTTGACTGTTTTTGAGACTCTTGCAAGCAAATCTTATGCTAAAGATGATAAAAATGCCTATGATTTCACCATCGAATATAGAAAGAGAAAGGAAGTCTAATGGAGCGCAGTATTTTTGGATTTTTTACAGCTCTTTTGTGTGCTGTCTGTCTTGTAGCTGGAACACACGCTTTTCGTAAAAAGCGCTTTGGACTTGCTACTCTACTTTGGCTAAATGCCTTTACAAACTTGGTGAATAGCATTCATGCTTTTTATATGACCTTATTTTAGATAGAAAAATCATTTAGAACGGAAGGGAATCATGCCTACTAATAGGAAAAATGATATGATGGTTTATTGCTCATTTTGTGGCAAAAGCCAAGAAGAAGTTAAAAAAATAATCGCTGGGAACAACGCCTTTATCTGTAATGAATGTGTGGAGTTGGCCCAGGAAATTATTCGTGAGGAGTTGGCTGAGGAAGTCTTGGCAGACTTGTCTGAAGTACCAAAACCAATCGAACTCTTAAACATCTTGAACCACTATGTAATCGGTCAAGATCGTGCCAAACGTGCCTTGGCAGTGGCTGTATATAACCACTACAAACGCATCAATTTCCATGACACTCGTGAAGAGACAGAAGATGTGGATTTGCAGAAATCAAACATTTTGATGATTGGTCCAACTGGTTCAGGGAAGACTTTCCTTGCTCAAACCCTTGCTAGAAGTTTGAATGTTCCTTTTGCCATTGCTGATGCAACAGCTCTTACTGAAGCTGGTTATGTCGGTGAGGACGTGGAAAATATCCTCCTCAAACTCTTGCAAGCAGCTGACTTTAACATCGAACGTGCAGAACGTGGAATTATTTACGTAGACGAAATCGACAAGATTGCTAAGAAGAGCGAGAATGTGTCTATCACACGTGATGTTTCTGGTGAAGGTGTGCAACAAGCCCTCCTCAAGATTATCGAAGGAACTGTAGCTAGCGTACCACCTCAAGGAGGACGTAAACATCCTCAACAAGAAATGATTCAAGTGGACACTAAGAATATCCTCTTTATCGTGGGTGGTGCCTTCGATGGCATCGAAGAGATTGTCAAACAGCGTCTTGGTGAAAAAGTTATCGGCTTTGGACAAAACAACAAGGCTATTGACGAAAACAGCTCTTATATGCAAGAAATCATCGCAGAAGATATTCAAAAATTCGGAATTATTCCTGAGTTAATTGGACGCTTGCCTGTCTTTGCAGCCTTGGAGCAGTTGACTGTGGATGACTTGGTTCGCATCTTGAAGGAGCCAAGAAATGCCTTGGTCAAACAATACCAGACCTTGCTTTCTTATGATGATGTAGAGCTTGAATTTGACGACGAAGCTCTCCAGGAAATTGCAAACAAAGCCATCGAACGTAAAACGGGTGCGCGTGGTCTTCGCTCAATCATCGAAGAAACCATGCTAGACGTTATGTTTGAAGTTCCAAGTCAAGAGAATGTGAAAACAGTTCGTATCACAAAAGAAGCAGTTGACGGAACGGCTAAGCCAATTCTAGAGACAGCCTAGAGGTGACTATGGAAATCAATACACACAATGCTGAGATTTTGCTGAGTGCAGCCAACAAGTCCCATTATCCGGAGGATGAACTTCCTGAGATTGCTCTTGCAGGTCGCTCAAATGTTGGAAAATCAAGCTTTATCAACACCATGCTTAATCGTAAGAATCTAGCTCGTACTTCAGGAAAACCAGGAAAAACACAACTACTCAATTTCTTTAATATTGATGATAAGATGCGCTTTGTAGACGTTCCTGGTTATGGTTACGCCCGTGTTTCCAAAAAGGAACGCGAAAAATGGGGTCGTATGATTGAGGAATATTTAACTACTCGAGAAAATCTACGGGCGGTTGTTAGTCTCGTTGACCTTCGTCATGATCCGTCAGCAGATGATGTGCAGATGTACGAATTTCTTAAGTATTATGAGATTCCTGTCATCATTGTAGCGACAAAGGCAGACAAGATTCCGCGTGGAAAATGGAATAAGCACGAATCAGCTATTAAAAAGAAATTAAATTTTGATCCAAGCGATGATTTTATCCTCTTTTCATCCGTAACAAAAGCAGGAATGGATCAAGCTTGGGATGCTATTTTAGAAAAATTGTGAGGAATACAAATGGCAAAAACAATTCATACAGATAAAGCTCCAAAGGCAATCGGACCTTACGTTCAAGGAAAAATCGTTGGCAACCTTTTGTTTGCTAGCGGTCAAGTTCCACTATCTCCTGAAACTGGAGAAATCGTAGGAGAAACGATTCAAGAACAGACTGAACAAGTTTTGAAAAACATTGGAGCTATTTTAGCAGAAGCAGGGACAGATTTTGACCATGTTGTTAAAACAACTTGCTTCTTGAGTGATATGAACGACTTTGTACCTTTTAACGAGGTTTACCAAACAGCCTTTAACAAGGAATTTCCAGCTCGTTCAGCTGTAGAAGTAGCTCGTCTTCCTCGCGATGTAAAAGTCGAAATTGAAGTCATCGCAGAGATTGGATAAGCGAGTTGAAGTTTGGTTCTTCCAAACTTCTTTTGATATAAGGAGACAAAGATGACAAAAAAACAACTTCACCTGGTGATTGTTACAGGGATGAGTGGTGCAGGAAAAACTGTAGCTATTCAATCCTTTGAAGATTTAGGATATTTTACCATTGATAATATGCCACCTGCCCTCTTACCAAAATTTTTACAGTTGGTTGAGACCAAGGATGATGACCACAAGTTGGCCCTAGTGGTGGATATGCGTAGTCGTTCTTTCTTCTCAGAGATTCAGACTGTCTTAGATGAATTGGAAAATCAAGATGATTTGGACTTTAAAATCCTCTTTTTGGATGCAGCAGATAAGGAATTGGTGGCACGCTATAAGGAGACTAGAAGAAGTCACCCTCTGGCAGCAGATGGTCGTATCTTGGACGGGATTAAGCTGGAACGCGAACTCTTGGCACCCTTGAAAAATATGAGCCAAAACGTGGTAGACACAACAGAATTAACTCCTCGTGAACTACGTAAGACCATTGCAGAGCAGTTTTCAGATCAAGAACAGGCTCAGTCCTTCCGTATTGAGGTTATGTCTTTCGGGTTTAAATATGGCATTCCTATTGATGCTGACTTGGTATTTGATGTTCGTTTCCTCCCAAATCCCTATTATCTACCAGAACTTCGCAATCAGACAGGTGAAGATCAGGCCGTTTATGACTATGTTATGAATCATGAGGAATCTGAGGATTTCTACCGCCATTTGTTGGCCTTGATTGAACCAATCCTACCTGGCTATAAGAAAGAAGGAAAATCTGTTTTAACCATTGCAGTAGGTTGTACAGGTGGACAACACCGGAGTGTTGCATTTGCCAAACGACTAGCCACTGATTTGTCTAAAAATTGGCCTGTAAATGAAAGTCATCGTGATAAAGACCGAAGAAAGGAAACGGTAAACCGTTCATGAGAAAACCAAAAATTACGGTGATTGGTGGTGGAACCGGTATCCCTGTTATTTTAAAAAGTTTACGGGAAAGAGATGTTGACATTGCAGCCATTGTAACTGTTGCTGATGACGGAGGTTCTTCAGGTGAACTGCGTAAAAATATGCAGCAGTTGACACCACCTGGGGATTTACGCAATGTGCTTGTTGCCATGTCAGATATGCCAAAGTTCTATGAGAAGGTTTTTCAATACCGCTTCTCTGAAGATGCAGGTGCCTTTGCTGGACATCCACTGGGGAATATTCTCATAGCAGGGCTTTCTGAAATGCAGGGCTCGACCTATAACGCCATGCAATTACTGAGTAAGTTTTTCCATACGACTGGAAAGATTTATCCATCTAGTGATCATCCCTTGACCCTGCATGCAGTCTTTAAAGATGGTTCAGAAGTAGCTGGGGAAAGTCACATTGCAGACCATCCAGGCATGATTGACCATGTTTATGTTACCAATACCCTGAATGATGAAAAACCGCAGGCTAGCCGTCGAGTTGTCAATACAATTCTTGAGAGTGATATGATTGTCTTAGGGCCTGGCTCACTCTTTACCTCCATTTTGCCGAATATCGTCATTGAAGAGATTGGAAAAGCCCTTCTTGAAACCAAAGCAGAGGTGGCTTATGTTTGCAATATCATGACCCAACGTGGTGAGACTGAGCATTTTACAGATAGTGATCACGTAGAAGTCTTGCATCGTCATTTGGGTAGACCATTTATTGATACTGTGCTTGTTAATATCGAGAAGGTTCCAAGAGACTATATGGACACCAACCGTTTTGATGAGTATCTAGTTCAGGTTGAGCATGATTTCGATGGTTTGTATCAACAAGTTCCCCGTGTCATTTCATCCAACTTCCTACGTTTGGAAAATGGTGGTGCCTTCCATGATGGGGATTTAATCGTTGATGAATTAATGCGCATCATACAGGTGAGAAAATGAGTTTCACAGTAGCAGTAAAAGAAGAAATCCTAGGTCAACACCACCTGAGTCGCTATGAGTTATCAGCCATTATCAAGATGTCTGGAAGCGTAGGTTTGTCTAGTTCTGGCTTGACCTTATCCGTTGTTACAGAGAGTGCCAAGCTTGCCCGCCATCTCTATGAATCGTTCTTGCACTTTTATGGTATCAAGTCGGAGATTCGTCATCATCAGAGAAGCAATCTTCGTAAAAATCGGGTCTATACTGTGTTTACAGATGAACAAGTCCAAGAACTTTTAGCGGATTTGCGTTTGGCTGATTCTTTCTTTGGTCTGGAGACGGGAATTGATCCGGATATTTTAGAAGATGAAGAAGCAGGTCGTGCCTATCTTTGTGGTGCATTTTTAGCAAATGGGAGCATTCGAGATCCCGAGTCAGGCAAGTATCAGCTGGAAATTAGTTCAGTTTATCTGGACCATGCCCAAGGGATCGCTTCGCTCTTGCAGCAGTTCTTGTTAGATGCCAAGGTGATTGAACGAAAAAAAGGTGCAGTGACCTATCTCCAGCGAGCAGAAGATATTATGGATTTCCTGATTTTAGTAGGAGCTATGCAGGCGCGAGATACTTTTGAAGGTGTCAAGATTCTCCGAGAAACTCGAAATGATCTCAATCGTGCCAATAATGCAGAGACGGCTAATATTGCTCGTACGGTTTCAGCGAGTATGAAAACCATTAACAATATCAGTAAAATCAAAGATAGAATTGGCTTGGATAATCTTCCAGCAGACTTGCAGGAAGTTGCCCGTCTGCGTATTCAGCATCCAGACTATTCTATCCAGAAGCTGGCAGATAGTCTGACAAATCCACTCACCAAAAGTGGTGTCAATCATCGACTGAGAAAGATTAACAAAATCGCAGAGGAACTGTAAAAACCACGAATCGTATGATTCGTGGTTCTTTTCTTATAGACTTGTAGAGTGTTTTGGTTGAACTTTTTGTTCTGGGTCAATGTAGTTAATGGCATTGTTGACAGCAGTTGGTGCTTCCCCAAGACCTGTCGCAATTAAGTCAATCTTACCTTCGTAGTAGCAGCAGTCACCAATAGCGTAAATTCCAGCTTGGCTTGACTCCTGCTTACTATTGACGATAATCTTGTGACGGTTAAGGTCAAGTCCCCATTTTTTAAGATTACCTACAGAAGATTTGAAGCCATAGTTGACAAAGAGATGATCGAGTTCAATGCTTTCTGCCTCCTCGGATTTAACTTTTGTGATTTCAAGCTTGTCTAAAGTTTTTCCATCTCCAAGAAGCTGACTTGGCACAAATGGTGTTTTGACAGTCACAGAAGACTCTTGCAAGGCTTGGACGCTATGCTCAAGAGCACGGAAGTTATCGCGACGATGCACAAGTGTAGTTGGAGCAATCTTTTCAAAAGCTAAAGCCCAGTCAACGGCTGAGTCACCACCACCTAGGATGGTTATCTTCTGACCAGCGTATTGTTGAATATTAGAAACGTGGTAGTGGATATTGTCATAGCCTTCAACACCTTCTAATTCGAGTGGACGTGGTTTGAAAGCACCTCCTCCCATAGCAATAATAACGGTTTTAGAAGTATGATTTCCCTTATTAGTTGTAATCTTAAAAACATCATTCTCTTTTTCAATCTCAAGAACAGTTTCATTGAGGTGAACAGGCGTCTCAAACCCTTCAAGTTGTTCCAAAAGGCGGTTAGTCAATTCTTCCCCTGTGAGGTTTGGAAAACCTGGAACATCGAGAATTTGTTTTTCAGGATATAGGATGGCAGGTTGACCACCTAGTTGAGGAAGAGAATCGATGATTTGTACTTTGGCTTGACGAAGGTGAGCATAAAAGGCAGCGAAAAGACCGACAGGTCCACCTCCTACAATGGTGATATCATATAGTTCAGACATGGTTTCTCCTTAATTCATTTCTATCATTTTATTCTATCATATTTTCTACCAAATTGTGATAAAATGCTTAAAGTCCCTGATATAGCTATTTCTTGGATAGTAGGGATTATAATTTGTGGACTTTTTTAGGAACTTTTTAAATTTTCGAGGACTTTTTCAAAAATGGAAACAGTCCTTTTTTTGCTATCTTTTGATAAATGACTGTATGTGTCCATAGTCATTGAAATTTTAGAATGGCCTAGTCTTGTTTGAATTTCTTTATACCCTATACCAGCATTTAGTAAGATACTAGCATGTGTATGGCGAAAAGCATGAAAACTTAGACGAGGACAACCAGCGCTTTGTAAATGTTTCTCAAGTCTAAAACGGAGTCCTCCAGCTTCTCTGTAATTATCAAAAGTATTAGGGAATACTTTTTCAAAAGTCATACCTATTTCTTTCCCTAATTGTGCTTGCCTGTTTTTATATAGGCGAAGCATAAGCATTGTTTTATTATCCAAGTCAATTACTCTTATGCTTGATTTAGTCTTAGGGCTTGTAATTTCTTTTGTCATGGTTAGAGTTTTAGTAACTTCTAATGACCCGTTTTTTAAGTCAATATCAGACCATTCCAGGGCTAGACATTCACGGATACGCAAACCAGTAGCTAAAAGCGTCTTATAAAGCACCGTGTCATAGAAATTTTTGTAAGTATTAGGTAACTGATCTAGATAAGCTAAGAATTTTTTTAAATTCTCATCATCAAGATATTTCAATGTCTTTTCTTCTTTTGGCTTGCACCGTGGAACAATGATATCACTAGCTGGATTTGTAGAAATAACTTGTAATGAGACGGCATAAGACATGATACGCTTATTTAAAGCGTGTAAGTGGTGGTATTGTTGATACCCTTTTCCAAGTTGGTTGTATTCTTTAGCCCATTGGTTGACCTGGTGTTGAATGATGGCAGGGGTTATTCTGTCAAGTTTATAATCTCCAAAAGCTGGTAGTAGGTACTTTCTTATATTGGTTTTTGTTCCTACTAGGGTGCTCTGCTTTACGGTATGGGAGTAATTTTCTAGCCAAAGATCCGTCAATTCTTGATATGTGGTAACTTTAACTACTTTTGTGACAGTTGAACCGTTTTTTTCAAACTCTACTTTGGCTTGTATAGTCTTTGCTTTTATTTCCTTCTTCGTTCGGGCTGATATGGTCGTCTTGACCTTCTTACCAGTCACAGAATCAATGCCAAGATAGATACTAGAGCGGTAGACTGTTGATCCGTCTTTTTTCGTGTGTTGTGTAATTTTCATGGGTTTAACTCCTTTTCCATCAGCAGGCAAGCAATTAGAAAAGGTTTTGAGTTTATGCCATGCGAGGAGCTACGAGAACCCCTCTATTTTCGATTTTAAGAGGACGGATAGTAAAATATACCAGAATAGGAAACAAGGTTATATAGAGCTTGTAGAGGCGTTAAACTTAATTAGTGAAAAATCCTAATCAAAGTATTTATTAATTTTTAATATTTGTAAAAAGGCTCATTGATTACAGCTCGAAACAAAGCACAAAAGGAGCTTCGTTAGAGGCTCCTTTTGGTAGGTCGCTACTGCAACCATTCATAAGATTAAATTAAGCTTAATCCATTTGAAGCCATTTGTCAACTTTAAATTGATATTTTAAGTAAGAAGACTGGAGTAACTTTAGAATTTAAAACTATTTAAGCGAAGTTTGTCAATATATCTTCTTCTTCTAAAAATTTAGTATGAGGCAACAGTAAAATTTTTGCTTTGGTATTTTCTTCAAAGATTGCCTTTGTTTCTACCATTTTTTCAAACTTATGACTTGTGTCATCAATAAGTGCAACATATTCTGCATTATGTTTATGATTTTGGAGAATTCTAGTATCCATTGCAAGTAATTTTGCTCTGTTAAGATCATTACCATTTGAAATAGTTCTAATCAATTTTTCGTTTTTCCGTGTAGGGATTGTAAAATCAAATTGAACTGTAATTCCTTCTTTACCAGAAAACGAAGTTCTGCTTGTAAAAAATACTTCTCTTTTTCTTAAAATTTCCTCGACTTCATCATGGAAAATATTCTTTACATTTTTATCTTTTAATACAATCATATCATTTACTTGCATGATTGTTTGAAGAAGACGTTGTTTAGCTAGAGGAAATTTTTCCAAGCTAGTAGTTATACAAAGTTCGTTATTATTTAACTCAGTGCCTAGACTACTCACAATTGTGTTTAGAATATTGTTTTTATGTAAGGTTCGGCCGTTTAAATTTACGCCGTGACTTTTTAGGTTGTTGATAGTCCAGCCGTCATCTGTTAAGGTAACTCGACCATTGTTCAAGAATTCAGCATATAGAATGATATGGTCAAAATCGTTATCTAAAAAAGGAGTACTGATTTCAACAGTATGATTGTCAAGGTCAGCGAAGCGATACTCTTTCATAAGCCAGTCGAAGTATACTTTTTTCAATGTGTTGGACTTATTCATTATCTTTCTCCTTTCTTATATTTGTGTATGATATAAATTCCGTAAATACATCTATTATCTGATTTACATTAGGGAAGTTAGAATCTTTCAAAGGTATTGCAATGGAATCTCTCTTGTCGTGTTTATTGGAATAGATATGTATATGACTACCAATAATAACTTTTCCATCAGGATTAATGTGTCTGTTCGATGGATGAATGTCAACTCTAACTATGTGGTCGTGAAAATCTTTTAGTCGAAGATGTATGCTGAAACGTTCATTGTTTAATCTACCTCGAAAGATATGAAGAATATATTGGATATCATCATCGTCAATTATAGTCTCGTCCACTTCTATTTTACCAAACATTGCGGAAATGGTGTTGTAAATCTGATCAAAAGTTAGCTGATTTTTAGGATGTTTTAATCTATTTATAATTTCTTGCACTTGTGCATCATCTAAGTTTGAATAATTCATTTTATCTTTCTTTATAAATACTTATGTTTTTCTTGTTGTACAAAATAAATTCTGGAATTACTATTTTAGCAAGTAAAGTATATTTTTAATTTTTATCTTTGTTCCGACTTGTCACTTTAAGGGTATAGTCATTGTATTCTTCTTGTAATTCACTAAAGTAATTTGGCTATATTTCAGCAAATGAAGAGAACTCATTATTAAATGTTAGGTGACTATTCTAATTATCTAAACAGAGAAAAGCTTAGATATCAGGAAAGAGTTTAGATAATCTTCTCAAAAACCATTGTGGCTTGAATACGGTCACCACCGCCTAGTCCTTTGCTTCCACCATTGGCGGTTGTGATGGTATGTAGGCGATAACCTTTTGAAGCTTGTTTATTGATAACATCTTCTAATTCTGTAAGGTTTCCTGATCCAGTACCGAAAAACTTTTCTTTCAAAGTTACCTGGAGGACAACGTAGTGTAGTCCATTTGCTCCAGATGCAGTAGAAAAACTACCTTCTTGTTTTACAGTGTCAAAAAATCCCATGGGGCTTACTCCTTGTTATACATATTTTTATTTGTTATTTATCTGACAACGATTTTAATAGGTTTAACACAATCTGTTTATCTTCTTCAGATAGAAAGATGAAGTTTACCAATAATTGAACCTCTTGAGGGTTTAATGTTCCAAGAGTAAATAGAAAATCATTAAGTTTTTGCTCTGCTTCATTAATAATCTTATCATCTGATAAGTATTTTTCTATGTCATGTTTGCTTAACTCATTAAAATTTGGAATGAGGCTTTTTAAAATTTCTTCACGATACCTATTTAGAAAATCTTCCCCTTTTAAAGTTAATAGATTTTCAGTACCATCAGCCATTTTTAATTCATAGTATGCTCTAAAAGCTTTTAAAAAGGCTTCATCTGAACCATCTTTTTGACTAAGCTCTTTTACTGATTCAACAAAATTATCTTCATAGCCTAATAAATAAGAAACACTTACTCCAAATATATCTGCTAATTGTTGAGCTTTATCTTGCTTCAGAGAAACATTTTCAGCATTTTCCCATCTAGATATTGTTAATTTTTTTACTCCGATTTCGTTAGCTAATTGTTCTTGTGTTTTTCCGTGCTCTTGTCTAAGAGTCTTAATGCGATTTTTCATAAATGCTACTACCTCAGTGTAATTATAGCATAAAATAAAAAAATATCAAAAAAGATAACAAATAAAATTATTTTCTGTTGACAAGTATCATTTATGATGCTATACTCTAACTATAAGTTATCAAAAATGATAACAAAAAGAAGGGAGAAATATCATTGCTTATTACCTCAACACAAGCAAAAGCGATTCGCCGAAAGCAGGCAGACAAGAAATTGACTGCAAAGCAAGCAGGCGAGGAAATCGGAGTTACACAAGTTACCTATCGAAAAATTCGAGACGGTGGTGAAGTAAAGCCGAGCATTTACCAAAAAGCCATGCAGTGGCTTGCAGAAGACTATTAGAAAGGAGCGAACCAATCACGATTTTAGTTTATATTTACAAATTTCTTGTATGGTGCTTTAGCACTGAAGATTGATTTATCAGACTAGCTAGCTATTCGATAGATTAAGATGCTTGCTACCTATGGCAGTATCAAGGATTTATAACGGTTTTGTCTCCTATCTCAATTAGTAAATTCATATGGTACTGTCTTAAGTGGCAAGCATGAGAAAAAAGCAGAAAGGAAACTTATTATTTAAGTGCAAAAAGTTTGATAATGGACAATAACGTAGAATTTGAAACAATTACTAACAGCAAGGGTTTTCCAATTCCCAAGCATTTCAAGGATTTTAAAAAGCTAGTTGAGAAAGACAGACAACTAGCCGAATATCTTTGTATGAACTATGAGACTTTGGATAGTGAAGACCTGGGCGCATTTCTTGAAACGGTGGAGCAGGGAATCAGCTGGATTATGGATCTTATCGAAAGTAAAGACTTGCTTTATAAGCCTAAGTCAGGGAAAAAAGCATGAAACAAGACAACAAAAAAAGTCACTTGCTCAAATTTTGGTCGAGGAGAGCAAGCAACTAGATGAATGGTATAGATATTTTTCTATACCTTGATTATAGCATAGAAAGACAAGGTACACAATGAGAAAACGACATCAAACAGTAAAATTCAAGGATATTGCTGAAAAATTGCCTGAACTTGAGGGCAAAAACTTAGAAGAAATCGCAGGAGTGTTAGGCTACCGTAACCTAGACAGTTGCAAGGTTAATCTTTACAATCTCAGACAAAACAAGCGACTAGGTTTTAAAGTAGAAAAAGGAGTTTACACTAAGTTTGAACTCTTGGACGATACTGTAAAAGAAGAACTGGAAGACAAGGAACTTGGGGAACGTGGTCGCTATTTGAAGAGTGTAGACCGCTACAAGGCTATGTTAAATGCCTTTTCTATTGCCTTTGATAGCACGGTTAAGGCAGAAACTAGACAAAAAGCAGAACATGACGGACTGAAAGCCTTGGATAGGATTCCAGATAAATACTACGCCCTACTTTATGACATGATGGAGAGCTAGGGATGGAAGAAAAGACACATTTTGCTAGATTCATGCGTAGAGGTATGGAATTAGCAAGGCAATTACATAGCAAAGAAATTCAACGTAAAGAATTTGATAGAGCCTGGAAAAGATTAGGCGATCAAATCGAAAACGAAACAAAGACAAACTAAGAAAACCGAAGAGCAGGCAAGCAATTAGAAAAGGTTTTGAAAAATGAGTGCTGACACGGCGACTCTAAGCACTTGTTTAGTAAAAATGTGGGTAATTACTCACGAAACATCACTACATGCGTCCGCCAACTAGGGGCAATCGCCCAGCGTTTGAAGTGGTGCTAATACTGTATAAGAAACGGCAAGAAAAAGGAATAGTAGACTATGACAGAAACAACATACGATATTATCGCTAAAAGCTTGGATAGAATTAGTATGGAATTACACCAAGCAGACGAAAACAATGATTTTTTAAGAATAGGACTCTTATCAGGACAATTAAAAGCTATCAAAGAAAATTTACACCGCTTACTTTGGATTGAACTTCCTGAATTGAATGAAAGCTATAAAATCGAGGCAGTCTCTAAAAGCACTACGGGAATGTTTTTCCACCCTGGTATTTTTGAAATGGATGCTATGCGACAAGCATTCTTTAAACGCCAAGCCAAGCACTTTTTTGACAACGAAGCAGAGCAACAGGCATATATAGAACATGCTGAAAAGGAGTATTTAGAGGCTACTATAACCTTGAAGGATATCATTTTTAAGTCTAAAAATGGGACTCATCAAGTGAATAAGGATTGTCTAGTAGAGAAGTTTGAAGAGGCAATGCAATGACACTAGACATAAAAAACATGACACAAACAGAATTTGATAACTTCATGGCTAATTTAAAGGTAAACAATCCGAATTTATTCCAGTTTATCGTTGATTTTATCAATAAAAAAGTAACCGTTCAAGAAGTTGAAGCTTTCCAAAAGATGGAGCCTGAAGTGCAACAGTTATACATCAAGAATTACAAAGCGAGGACATAAGATGAATGAGTTAAATTTAACCAACACACAGGCACTTATCTTTTCCGTGTTAATCATTGGTTTGTTGATTTATTTAAACCATCGAGACCGTAAAAAAAGCGTCCAGATTGAGCGAGAAAATAGACAGATGAAAGAGACACCTAGCGAGGATTTAAGCCCTGATTATGGGCGTTATATTCAGCTTGCAGGGGTTAAGCCGTGGAGGTGATGATATGTTTGAAAAGATGATTGAGGAACTCAAAACAAAAATATTAGAAGCTATCGAGCGTTATCTAAAAAGCCGTGAGAAAGTACCGCCTAGAATGCTTAAGTTGATGAATAGAAGTGAAGTCAAGCAAGAGTTAAAAATCAGCGACAATACACTAAGTAAGTTTGAGAGATTGGGCTTACGGCGCTATCAACCGCCCGATGAAGATTCAAGAATTGTATTTTATTTAGTGGATGACATTCATAAATTTATGGGGGTGGAAGAATGCGAGTGATCGAGTTGATTTTATCAGCTGAAAAATTAGCATTATTTGCCTTTCTCAAGTCTACCCCTACACAAGTTTGGAAGAATGGGAAGCACTATAAGTTTGTGTACTACGAGCCAGTAGGTGAGGGACTTACAGATTTTCGGTACAAAGGCTTATATGTAACTATCAGAGATGATAAAAGCCATAAGGAAGGCTGGGAGCTAACTAGATCATTGGAAATTGCTTTGGCTAGTCCTGACTTGCTGATGATCCTGAAAGATTTAGAGGTAAATAAATTGACAGAGCAACGGCAGGGGCTTGGAGTGGAGTTAAAAGGCTGGATTTTTGACCTGATTTGTAATGGCATTTATACCAGGTATGAGACTTCACTTTTTGTCCGATTGCTATTTGTGAATGGTTACAGTTTTAGTCAGCTGTTGGACTTGTTTTCTGCAATCGTTAAACGAAAAGAACTAGCCAGCTATTTCCTAGAAGTAGCAACAAAATTCTATAAGGAGGTGGCTTTTGAATAGCAATGATATTGTAAGTAAAATCATTGAGGAAGAGCAACAGCAAACGCCGCCTGACGTGGTGGACTTGACCCAAGCAAGAGAGACCAACGAGGAAAACAATAGCCTGAATCTAACACCTAAAACCAAGGGGAAAGGTTTTGCCATAACCTTGGACAATCTCAAGAAGATTTTAAGCGGAGATAGCAAGCTGAAGGGGGCGATACAGTACAATACATTCACTTATGAAATTGACGTGACAAAACCAACAAAATTGAACGGTAGAACCTTAAGCGGAACCATTGACGACTTAATTATTAGAGAGATTAGGGCATATATTGCTACAAAGTACAAGATAGATTATAAAAAAGGGGATATAGCTGATATTTTGGAAGTGGTGGCTGGAGAGCATAGCTACAACCCTTTAAAAGACTATCTGGAATCATGCGAAAGCGAGTATCAAAAGCTAGTGTATCAGCGAGATCCTTTTGATATTCTGAGGCATTATCTGAATATCAAAGATGACGAGTATAACCGTATTATCATGGACTTGTTTTTTCGTGGAGCGATTGCTAAGGTATTTGACCCCTCTATTAAGTTTGACTTTGTGCTGGACTTGACTGGACGGCAGGGAGTAGGAAAGACCCAATTTTTTGAGGGACTATTCACTCACAAGTATTTTACAACCGTTGAAACTTTCACAGACAAAGACGATAAGGCTAGAATGGTTAGAAATTGGTGTGTATTTGATGATGAAATGGTGGCCAGTAAAAAGGCTAGTTTTTCAGAGTTGAAGAAGTTCATCACCGAAACCAAACTAGAGTATAGACCGCCTTATGCTTCCAGTGATAGACGACTACCCAAGAATTTTATCATCGTGAGGGCTACTAATGATCATGATTATTTGAACGACTTGACAGGAGAAAGGCGCTTCCTGGTTGCAGAAGTCCATAAAGATAACTCCTATAAGGGCAGAAAATGGACGGAGAAAGACCGTAGAGCCTTTTGGGGTGCTATGGTGGTGGCTTGGAAGTCAAACAAGTCTCTAATGCTCACAGACGAGCATGAAAAGTTAGTAAATGATGTTAGAAGTCGTTACAAGTTTACAGATGAAACACTTGAGGATTTGGAACGTTATTTGGCCTTACCTTTTCCAAAAAACATGTACCATTACCCAGTTACAGATAGAACCAGGTATTATTATATTTATGACATGATGAACGAGGGCTATTTTAGAAATAGTGAAGGTGGAACTGTTGAACTTGATACAGATAAATATGGCGAATTGGTAGAACGTGACAAGATGACTATAAACCTATTTTTCCAAGAAGTCTATCTAACTGACAAAGCACCACCAAAGGATAAAGCAAAGGTTAAAAAGTATATGCAAAATAAAGAGGGATGGGAACACAAACGATCTTTGAAATTTGGAAAAAGCGTTAAACCTGGTTACTCAAAATATAAAAGGTAGTTAGGGTAGTCACTAACTCAAAAAATAACTACCTTTTAGAGGGGAGCTAGAGCCTTTAAACAAAAAGGATTTAGAAAAAGGGTAGTTTTTAAGTTTTTACTGACTACCCTATTAAACCCTTGATATTATTGACTTTTATGTTAAAAAGTAGTTATTTTACATTATTTATAAAGTAAATAGAATAAATAGATTAAAGGCGTTTATTATTTATTTTTTTTCGGAGCGAGGTGACTACCTGACTACACATTTTCTAAACCCTTGTGGCTGTAAGGCAGAAGTGGTAGTCACTAGATATTCAAAAATGACTACTTTTTTTGAAATTGAGAGAATGATAGTTAAACAGAATTAAAAATCATGTCATAAATTAGCAAAAATTAATGCCTAAATACTCTTCTAATTTAACACATTGAAAAAATGTAAATTAAAAAACGCAAAATAGACCTACCCCCCTGATACAAAAGGGATTGAGGGAATCCTTTGAATTTAACAGAATAGAAGATATGTTAAATATAACAGTAGTGAAATGAGGTGAAAATGTTAGAAAAACCAAGGATAAGAAACGAGACAGATAAAATTAACGACGGATACAAAAAAATATTTAACAAAGAATTGGAGAAGAAGATGAATGTAATTGAAAAAAATAAAAAGAAACTAGAAGAAGTACGGAACAAACAAGCGGAAGAATTAGCTGAAATCAGTGATTATTTACCAATAATCGAATCTGAAATTAGTTCACAGTATGAAGAATTGGCTGCTGCTGAAGACAACATGGATGCTGAATCTTACACCAAAATTGAAGAAAAGATTTCCGTATTAAATAAAAAACGAGAAATGTACAAAAAACGTCTTAGTAGCATTGAAAATAAGAATTATATTTCTAAAGAACAGACGCAAAGTATTGAGGATGAAATCCGTGATTTTATGAAAAAAGAAGATGATAGATTATTTAAAAATGCTAGTAGTCTTCTTAAAGAACTTGAAGATCTTTATACAGAATGCAATAATTTAAGAAATGAAGCTGAGAACACAATCCGTGACTTACAAACAAACTTTACCACTAAAGGCACTACAGGATTTAATTTTTATTCCTACGAAATCAGAGGCGATAATCTTCGTGATGCAATGAATTGCTTCAAGGAGTTTGAAGCGTATAAATTGATTTTAAACTACAATAAAAAATAATAAAATCTTCAATAGAAATATAAATGTATAAGAAACTCACAGCTGAGAGTAGG
>NZ_JVKV01000106.1 GCF_001072375.1 Streptococcus pseudopneumoniae | reverse complement strand
ATGGGAGTTAACGGGATCGAACCGCTGACCCTCTGCTTGTAAGGCAGATGCTCTCCCAGCTGAGCTAAACTCCCTTTAGCTAAGCGACTTCCTTATCTCACAGGGGGCAACCCCCAACTACTTCCGGCGTTCTAGGGCTTAACTTCTGTGTTCGGCATGGGTACAGGTGTATCTCCTAGGCTATCGTCACTTAACTTTGAGTAATACCTACTCAAAATTGAATATCTTTCAAATTCCAAGAAAACCTTCACACTTCGTATTCTCAGTTACTTTGGATAAGTCCTCGAGCTATTAGTATTAGTCCGCTACATGTGTCGCCACACTTCCACTTCTAACCTATCTACCTGATCATCTCTCAGGGCTCTTACTGATATAAAATCATGGGAAATCTCATCTTGAGGTGGGTTTCACACTTAGATGCTTTCAGCGTTTATCCCTTCCCTACATAGCTACCCAGCGATGCCTTTGGCAAGACAACTGGTACACCAGCGGTAAGTCCACTCTGGTCCTCTCGTACTAGGAGCAGATCCTCTCAAATTTCCTACGCCCGCGACGGATAGGGACCGAACTGTCTCACGACGTTCTGAACCCAGCTCGCGTGCCGCTTTAATGGGCGAACAGCCCAACCCTTGGGACCGACTACAGCCCCAGGATGCGACGAGCCGACATCGAGGTGCCAAACCTCCCCGTCGATGTGAACTCTTGGGGGAGATAAGCCTGTTATCCCCAGGGTAGCTTTTATCCGTTGAGCGATGGCCCTTCCATACGGAACCACCGGATCACTAAGCCCGACTTTCGTCCCTGCTCGAGTTGTAGCTCTCGCAGTCAAGCTCCCTTATACCTTTACACTCTGCGAATGATTTCCAACCATTCTGAGGGAACCTTTGGGCGCCTCCGTTACCTTTTAGGAGGCGACCGCCCCAGTCAAACTGCCCGTCAGACACTGTCTCCGATAGGGATCACCTATCTGGGTTAGAGTGGCCATAACACAAGGGTAGTATCCCAACAGCGTCTCCTTCGAAACTGGCGTCCCGATCTCTTAGACTCCTACCTATCCTGTACATGTGGTACAGACACTCAATATCAAACTGCAGTAAAGCTCCATGGGGTCTTTCCGTCCTGTCGCGGGTAACCTGCATCTTCACAGGTACTAAAATTTCACCGAGTCTCTCGTTGAGACAGTGCCCAAATCATTACGCCTTTCGTGCGGGTCGGAACTTACCCGACAAGGAATTTCGCTACCTTAGGACCGTTATAGTTACGGCCGCCGTTTACTGGGGCTTCAATTCATACCTTCGAGTTACCTCTAAGCACTCCTCTTAACCTTCCAGCACCGGGCAGGCGTCACCCCCTATACATCATCTTACGATTTAGCAGAGAGCTGTGTTTTTGATAAACAGTTGCTTGGGCCTATTCACTGCGGCTGACTTAAAGTCAGCACCCCTTCTCCCGAAGTTACGGGGTCATTTTGCCGAGTTCCTTAACGAGAGTTCTCTCGCTCACCTGAGGCTACTCGCCTCGACTACCTGTGTCGGTTTGCGGTACGGGTAGAGTATGTTTAAACGCTAGAAGCTTTTCTTGGCAGTGTGACGTCACTAACTTCGCTACTAAACTTCGCTCCCCATCACAGCTCAATGTTATAGATATAAGCATTTGACTCATATCACACCTCACTGCTTAGACGTGCTCTTCCATTCGCACGCTTTAGTTAGCCTACTGCGTCCCTCCATCACTACATACTCTAGTACAGGAATATCAACCTGTTGTCCATCGGATACACCTTTCGGTCTCTCCTTAGGTCCCGACTAACCCAGGGCGGACGAGCCTTCCCCTGGAAACCTTAGTCTTACGGTGGACAGGATTCTCACCTGTCTTTCGCTACTCATACCGGCATTCTCACTTCTATGCGTTCCAGCACTCCTCACGGTACACCTTCTTCACACATAGAACGCTCTCCTACCATACCTATAAAGGTATCCACAGCTTCGGTAAATTGTTTTAGCCCCGGTACATTTTCGGCGCAGGGTCACTCGACTAGTGAGCTATTACGCACTCTTTGAATGAATAGCTGCTTCTAAGCTAACATCCTAGTTGTCTGTGCAACCCCACATCCTTTTCCACTTAACAATTATTTTGGGACCTTAGCTGGTGGTCTGGGCTGTTTCCCTTTCGACTACGGATCTTAGCACTCGCAGTCTGACTGCCGACCATAATTCATTGGCATTCGGAGTTTATCTGAGATTGGTAATCCGGGATGGACCCCTCACCCAAACAGTGCTCTACCTCCAAGAATCTCTAATGTCGACGCTAGCCCTAAAGCTATTTCGGAGAGAACCAGCTATCTCCAAGTTCGTTTGGAATTTCTCCGCTACCCACAAGTCATCCAAGCACTTTTCAACGTGCCCTGGTTCGGTCCTCCAGTGCGTCTTACCGCACCTTCAACCTGCTCATGGGTAGGTCACATGGTTTCGGGTCTACGACATGATACTAATGCGCCCTATTCAGACTCGGTTTCCCTACGGCTCCGTCTCTTCAACTTAACCTCGCATCATATCGTAACTCGCCGGTTCATTCTACAAAAGGCACGCTCTCACCCATTAACGGGCTCGAACTTGTTGTAGGCACACGGTTTCAGGTTCTATTTCACTCCCCTCCCGGGGTGCTTTTCACCTTTCCCTCACGGTACTGGTTCACTATCGGTCACTAGGGAGTATTTAGGGTTGGGAGATGGTCCTCCCAGATTCCGACGGGATTTCACGTGTCCCGCCGTACTCAGGATACTGCTAGGTACAAAGACTATTTTGAATACGAGGCTATCACTCTCTTTGGCTGATTTTCCCAAACCATTCTTCTATAATCTTTGAGTCCACATTGCAGTCCTACAACCCCGAAGAGTAAACTCTTCGGTTTGCCCTTCTGCCGTTTCGCTCGCCGCTACTAAGGCAATCGCTTTTGCTTTCTCTTCCTGCAGCTACTTAGATGTTTCAGTTCACTGCGTCTTCCTCCTCACATCCTTAACAGATATGGGTAACAGGTAGTACCTGTTGGGTTCCCCCATTCGGAAATCCCTGGATCATCGCTTACTTACAGCTACCCAAGGCATATCGTCGTTTGTCACGTCCTTCTTCGGCTCCTAGTGCCAAGGCATCCACCGTGCGCCCTTATTAACTTAACCTTATTTTCTGACCTTTCAGTCATAAACTCTTTTAATACTACAGCGTTTCGGTTTATTTTCTTGTTACTATTTGATATAGATATTCAATTTTCAATGTGCATTACTTGGTGATCTCTCACCAATGGAGCCTAGCGGGATCGAACCGCTGACCTCCTGCGTGCAAAGCAGGCGCTCTCCCAGCTGAGCTAAGGCCCCACAAGACCTCTCAAGACTAAACAAGACCAATGTGTTTTCCTTATCCTTAGAAAGGAGGTGATCCAGCCGCACCTTCCGATACGGCTACCTTGTTACGACTTCACCCCAATCATCTATCCCACCTTAGGCGGCTGGCTCCTAAAAGGTTACCTCACCGACTTCGGGTGTTACAAACTCTCGTGGTGTGACGGGCGGTGTGTACAAGGCCCGGGAACGTATTCACCGCGGCGTGCTGATCCGCGATTACTAGCGATTCCGACTTCATGTAGGCGAGTTGCAGCCTACAATCCGAACTGAGACTGGCTTTAAGAGATTAGCTTGCCGTCACCGACTTGCGACTCGTTGTACCAGCCATTGTAGCACGTGTGTAGCCCAGGTCATAAGGGGCATGATGATTTGACGTCATCCCCACCTTCCTCCGGTTTATTACCGGCAGTCTCGCTAGAGTGCCCAACTGAATGATGGCAACTAACAATAGGGGTTGCGCTCGTTGCGGGACTTAACCCAACATCTCACGACACGAGCTGACGACAACCATGCACCACCTGTCACCTCTGTCCCGAAGGAAAACTCTATCTCTAGAGCGGTCAGAGGGATGTCAAGACCTGGTAAGGTTCTTCGCGTTGCTTCGAATTAAACCACATGCTCCACCGCTTGTGCGGGCCCCCGTCAATTCCTTTGAGTTTCAACCTTGCGGTCGTACTCCCCAGGCGGAGTGCTTAATGCGTTAGCTGCGGCACTAAACCCCGGAAAGGGTCTAACACCTAGCACTCATCGTTTACGGCGTGGACTACCAGGGTATCTAATCCTGTTTGCTCCCCACGCTTTCGAGCCTCAGCGTCAGTTACAAGCCAGAGAGCCGCTTTCGCCACCGGTGTTCCTCCATATATCTACGCATTTCACCGCTACACATGGAATTCCACTCTCCCCTCTTGCACTCAAGTTAAACAGTTTCCAAAGCGTACTATGGTTAAGCCACAGCCTTTAACTTCAGACTTATCTAACCGCCTGCGCTCGCTTTACGCCCAATAAATCCGGACAACGCTCGGGACCTACGTATTACCGCGGCTGCTGGCACGTAGTTAGCCGTCCCTTTCTGGTAAGATACCGTCACAGTGTGAACTTTCCACTCTCACACTCGTTCTTCTCTTACAACAGAGCTTTACGATCCGAAAACCTTCTTCACTCACGCGGCGTTGCTCGGTCAGACTTCCGTCCATTGCCGAAGATTCCCTACTGCTGCCTCCCGTAGGAGTCTGGGCCGTGTCTCAGTCCCAGTGTGGCCGATCACCCTCTCAGGTCGGCTATGTATCGTCGCCTTGGTGAGCCGTTACCCCACCAACTAGCTAATACAACGCAGGTCCATCTGGTAGTGATGCAATTGCACCTTTCAAGCAGATATCATGCAATATCTACTGTTATGCGGTATTAGCTATCGTTTCCAATAGTTATCCCCCGCTACCAGGCAGGTTACCTACGCGTTACTCACCCGTTCGCAACTCATCCGGAGAAGCAAGCTCCTCCTTCAGCGTTCTACTTGCATGTATTAGGCACGCCGCCAGCGTTCGTCCTGAGCCAGGATCAAACTCTCATTAAAAGTTTGAGTTCTCACTCATTTCTGTCACTGACAGATTTATTGTTTTTTCATTGTTCAGTACTACAACCTTAGTTGTAGTGCCCTGCACATTGGTTCGTCTTGTTCAGTTTTCAAAGGTCTTTGTCACTCACTTCTCTCAAGTGACAACTATATTAGTATATCACAGC
>NZ_JVKV01000105.1 GCF_001072375.1 Streptococcus pseudopneumoniae | reverse complement strand
TGTTTCACTTCATTCTCTTTATGAGTGTTTTGATTATCTTTTGGAACTTCTGTTCGGCCATGACCATGCAAATGTTCCTGCGCTGCCTTTATCTGCTCTGCTGACAAATCTTTTTTGAAGAAATAGTGGGCATGGTCCCCATGTGAAACTACAAAACCTTGCTCATCTTCTCTAATCACACGCTCAGCGGCAAAGCCATGATCATGTTCATCCTCATGATGGTTCTTATGACTTACATTTTCATGATCACGCTGAACTGTTGGTTTATTTTGATTTTCTAACGGTTTTGTTGGTGTTAGAACACCTCCAAGTGGTATCAAACGAGCAATTTTTTGCTCCAAAGCAGACATACTACTATAAGGAATGAAATGGTAGTGATTACCGTGTGGAATCGCAACTCCTGATGGTGTTCGACTAGTAATTTTAGCTGGGTCAAATACCAAACCATCAGATTCTTGATAGCGTTGACTAACTGGTAAAGCATATAACTGAGCGAGAAGACTTTGGAGACTATCCTCTTGATCTACTGGGATGTTTATTGCTGGGCTATCGGCTTGAGAACTTGGTGTAACACTTGGATTTGGTTTATAATCCGTCAGGCTTGGTTGATTTCCTCTTCCAGCTAGATAGGCTTGAGCTGCTGCTAATTCACTTGAAGACAAGGCGCTCTTTGGAACGTAGTGATAATGCCCACCATGAGGAACAATATAGGCATCACCTGTATCTTCTATGATATCTGCAGCATTAAAGACATAACCATCATCTGTTGTATATCTACCTTGTGCTCTGGCAACAAGAACTTCCTTACTTGCACTGCCACTATCTGATGTATGTTCTTGTTTTTGTTGCTCGATTTGCTCTTTGGTACGAACATTATCAGCATGGCTTGCATCTTTTAGATAGACATAGTATTTGCCATCCACTTTGATGATATAGCCACCTTTAATCTCATTGACAATATCCTGATCACGCAACTGATAGTTCGGATCCTTCATAACCAGTTCTTCACTAAAGATGGCATCATAAGGAACCTTACCATTATAATAATGGAAATGGTCACCGTGGGAAGTCACATAACCTTGATCAGTGATTTTGGTAACAATCTGTTCAGCTTCTATGCCTTCCTTCTTGCTAACTTGGTCTGGTGTCAGAGTTTCATTCTTTTTAGCTTCAGACTCTTTACCATCAACGTAGGATACACGGTTGTCATCTTTTTTCTCAGGTGCTTGATGTTGATTTAAAGCATAAGCACAGACACTTAAGGCAAGGACCACTGCAGATCCCGCTAGATATTTTTTATTAATCTTCATAATCTCCTCATTTCAATTCTTCAGCTAAGATAGCCATATTTTCTTCTAGATTTTCCAAGTAGGACTTGTCATTTTGTGGGTCTGCCTCTAAAGGATTGAGGGTTTTAAGACCCACACCTGTTGATTTGACAAGTGTGTCCGCTACCTTAGATGATGCATTGCTCTCTGTAAAGATGGTTTTGACCTTATAAGTCTTTACAAATTCCTGGATTTCAGTCAATTGTCTTGGGCTTGGTTCTTGTTCAGGAGAGATACCTGCAATCCCAAGCTGATTAAGTCCAAATCGTTTTGCCAAATATGAAAAGGCTGTGTGTTGGGTCACAAATGTCTTTTGATTAGCCTTTTCAAATATCGGTTGGTATTTCTTAGTTAAGTCATGAGCCTTAGCACTAAAACTTTGTGCGTTTTTCTGATAGGTATCCTTGTTAGCACTGTCTAATTCTGATAACTTATCAGCAATAATCTGTGCTTCTTCAGCAACTTTTTCAGGATCTAACCAAGTATGAGGATCATACAAGGTTTTCTCATCAATCCCATCTCCTGCCTGCATATCTTCTAAGCCAGGCACGCGCTCCAAGGTCATACCTTCTGATGCTTCTAAGACCTTTACCTTGGATTTTTGCAGGCTTGGATCTAAACTTCCCGCCCATGACTCTAGTGTATGAGAATGATAGACAAAAACATCGGCATCATAGATAGCTGCAATATCATTTGCAGAAGGTTCAAAGGAGTGAATTCCGCTACTTGACTGAATCATTCGAACATCATTCAAGTCACCAGATACTTCCTTGACCATGGCATAGATAGGATAAAAACTGGTCACAATTTTCATCCCCTTAGTTTCATCACTCTTGTCTTGACTGGTCTTTTGACCACATGCTCCTATGGCAAGAGCAAAGAAGACAAGCACAAGCCATAGGATACTTCTTTTTTTCATAACAACTCCTTAACTAGTATTTAACCATTTAATTAACTAGTAAATAGTTTAACTTTTTTTATTTAATATGTCAAGATTTTTAGTCGTAAAAAATAAAATCATTTTTTTAGAACTTCTTGATTCAATTTTTAAGACTGCAAATTTCAGCTTTTTAATAAAGAAAAGGACATTATTCAATCAAAAATCGAACAATATCCTTTCGAGTAGATTATAATTAATAAAAATATTTTAAGGTTTTATTTGTTTTAGTGTCTTAATGTCATACATCACTAATTCACCATTTTTATTGTAAAACTGAACACCTTCTGGCTGAAAAATTAGAAACTTAGGATCGATTTGTGCAATTTTTGCTAACTTTTCTATATGTTCATTTAAAGTTACTTTATCCAATCCGTAGTCTGGTAAATCATCATCACTTTCTTCTTTGGAGTTTTCTTTATCTTCAACCTTGTTTTCTGAAGGAATTTCGTTGGTTGTACCAGTCTCATTTACACCTATATTATTCTTCGGTTGCTCCTCAGTTTTATCTACATCAGTCTTATTTTTATCACTATTTTTAAGATTGTTTGAATCAGGTTTTAATTCTTCATTATTATTCGTAAACGTCCCATTTTGGGATTCTTTTTCTTTCATTCTTTTAGCTATCAACTCTTGAGCTTGTTTCCACTCTACTTCTGATAAGTCGGATTTAGTGATACTTCTCAATGAATCACCACTAGATTTTGGAATACTGAAAGATTTATCTGCCCAAATATAAGTTCCCTTTGCCAATACATCCTGAGGATCAAAAATATATCCATCAGGAGTTGCAAATCGACCTTCTGCAAGAGCTTTCTGAACTTCTTCAGCAGAATGGATAATTTGCCAGTTCTGCATTCCAGGACGTTTTTCAAGAGGAGTTACATTAGCAATAACAGATCCAGCATCATCATGACCTGGTTTTGACCAAACTTCAGGACGCACATCAGGATGTTGCATTACATATTTTATAGTTGCTATTTGCTCACTATTTAACCAAGAATAAGGTACGACGTGAATGTGATCGATATGCGGAATAATGAAAGAAGTTCCAGTATCATACGTAGTATTGGCTGCATGCATAGGCAAGCTAGATACATCAACAGCTAATCTTGGTTTAATTTCTGTTTCTACAATATCATAACGATAATTATCTTTATCTTTAAGCATTAGTTCCTGCTCAGAAAAAGCTATTTGAGTAAGATCGAGTTCTTCACGTGAATAAAAATAATCTTTACCACCTTCATTAATTATATAACCAACTTTACTATTTCTAGAAATTTTATTAGTTACTTTTTTATAATCAAACTTTGGTCTTTCCTCCTCATCTGAGTGTACTGAAGAAACGATGGAATCTGGATTTTTACCAGTTTCTTGAATCCATTTGGCAACTTCATCCAATTCGAATTGTTCTAATTCACCATATCCCATATAATGGAAATGATCTCCGTGTTTGGCAATAACACCTGATTTATCAACAGAATCGATTGAATCTTTGGTAAATATATATCCATCGCTCGTATCATAAGGTTTGCCATCTAAACCTTTTCCATAAGCTTTGATTGGTTGTCCTAAGAACTTATGAACTACCTCTTTTGATGCTAAAGGTTTAATATCTGTAACAATTTCGTTTAATCCATTTTGCCCTTTTAACGGAATCATTCTTGCAATCTTCTGCTCTAAATCAGACATTTGTGAATAAGGGATAAAGTGATAATGGTCTCCATGGGGCACTGCTACACCGTTAGCTGTACGTTTGATGATTTGTGCCGGATCAAAGACTAGACCATCCGATTCCACATGGCGTTCTGATAAAGGTTTGGCATACAATTCACTTAAAAGTGTTGAAATGTCTTCCCCTTGATTTTGATGATAAGTTGGGGTGACAGTCAGATTTGGAGTCTCTGTCAAACTTGGTTGAGCTTGCTTAGAATTATCACTACTTGGTTTACTTGAACTTGTAGAGGAATGTGCGCCTTGTTTACCATTCCAATAAGCTTGGGCAGCAGCCAATTCTCTTGCTGACAAATCACTCTTAGGGATATAGTGGAAATGATTGCCGTGCGGTACAACAAAAGCGTCTCCTGTATCTTCAATCACATCTGTCGGACTAAAGACATACCCATCATCCGTTGTATAGGCTCCTCCAGTTCCTCGATTCGGTGCCGGCGTATTGAGATTAAAGTTTGGTTTAATGGTTGAACTTGGTTTCTCAGAACTGCTTGGTTTCGGATTATCAGCATGACTTTGAATTGGCTGACCTCCAATTGGCAGATTTCGAGCCAATTTTTCTTCCAAAGCAGACATTTGCGAATACGGAATGAAATGGAAATGATCTCCGTGAGGAACTGCCACACCATTTGCAGTACGTTTTGTAATCTGTGCTGGGTCAAATACTAATCCATCAGACTCCACATGACGTTGGCTAAGTGGCAAAGCGTACAATTCTTGAAGGAGACTAGCTAAATCCTCATTTTCACTCTCCGGAGCTGTTGCAGGATTTTGAGGAGTTTCAGATGGACTAGTTCTCACACTAGATCTTGTTTCTCCTCTGCTTGAACGATATTCAACCGTACTTAATTGACCGCCTTTTCCAGATAAGAAGGCCTGGGCAGCAGCTAATTCACTGGCAGACAAATCACTCTTAGGAATATAGTGGAAGTGATTGCCATGAGGAACGATATAGGCATCACCTGTATCTTCTATGATATCAGAGGCATTAAAGATATACCCATCATCCGTTGTATAGCGTCCTTGAGCTCTGGCTGCAACTACTGCTTGATCGTTAGAACCAGCCCCGTGATTACTACTATGTTCCTGCTTCTGACGTTTAATCTCTTCTTTTGTACGAATATTGTCCGCATGAGCCGCATCCTTAAGGTAAACATAGTATTTCCCGTCTACCTTAATCACATAGCCACCCTTGATTTCATTGACAATGTCTGAATACTTCAACTGATAATTCGGATCTTTCATCAGCAGTTCTTCACTGATGATAGCGTCATAAGGAACCTTGCCATTATAGTAATGATAATGATCTCCATGAGAGGTCACATAACCTTGATCAGTAATTTTAACAACAATTTGTTCAGCATTGATCCCCTCTCGCCGACTAACTTCATCTGGCGTCAGATTTTCAGACTTAGTACTAGCCTGATTCCCTTCTATATAAGCCACACGATTAGGCTCTTTGCTAGTCTGTACCGCTTGGAAACGCCCCAGTTCATAACTGGAAAGGCTTAATGCTAAAAGAGCTACCGAACCAAGAACATATTTTTTATTGATTTTCATCTAAACACACTTCCTATTTCATTTATTCGTTAAATAAAGAACTACACTTTTTCCTAAAGAACTTCCTTAACTGGTTAATTATATAACTGAAAAACGAAATCACTTTTAAAACTCCTCCTTCTATTTTCTATTTATCTAACAAGATTTGATCGAGTGAGTTAGTTTCTTATATAATTAACCGGTTATTTAACTAGTTAAGATTTTACTCCTATCACATAAATCTGTCAAGAATTTTTTTGACTTTCAGGTAAAATCTAGATAAAAAGGATTTAGTCCTGATCTATGCAAAACTAAATCCCATATTATGTATATCAGTAACGATAAGCTATTTTTATTCTTTGATTAGCTTATTCAATAATCTGTGTCTCAGCTAATTTCTTGTACCAATGGGCTGATTTCTTTGGATAGCGTTCTTGCGTTTCAAAGTCCACATAGAAGAGACCATAGCGTTTTTCATAACCATTAGACCATGAGAAGACGTCCATCAATGACCATATGAAGTATCCTTTGACGTTCGCACCTTCTGCAATCGCATCAGACAATACTTCCAAGTGTTGTTTCACATAATCAATACGGCCATCATCGTAAACAGTGTTGTCCACAAATTCATCTTTATATCCAAGTCCGTTTTCAGTGATGTAGATCTTCTTGTAGTTTGGATAATCTTTCTTAACACGCATGATTTGATCATACAAACCTTGAGGGTAGATGATCCAGTCCCAGTCAGTACGAGGTACATAGTCAGGAGCTACACGACGTCCAACACCTTTGATTTGGTATTTAGAGCTTCCTTTTTCTCCTTTACCATTGTGGATGATCTCAGTTTCACCATCAAAGGCTTCCATCCAGTCACTCATGTAGTAGTTAATTCCAAGGAAGTCATTCAAGTCTTTTGCGGCTTCTAATACTTCGAAATCTTCTTCACGAAGATCTAAGCTACCACCATTGACTGATAAGATATGGTTGACACCTTCCATCGTTTCAGCTGAATAGCGACCTAGATAAGTTGCATCCAAGATAAATTTATTGTGAATAATATCTTCCAACTCAGCTGCACGAACATCTGCTGGATTTTTAGGATCTAAAGGATACTTGGTTGGCAGTGCGTGAACAACACCGATTTCACCTTTATAGCCTTTGTCTTTGTACAATTTCACAGCACGAGCATGAGAAACCATCATATTGTGGTGGGATTGGAAGACTTTCGCAAGGTCATATTGAATACCTGGTGGGAATTTACCGACTAAGTATTGACCGTCACCGATTGGTCCAATTTCATTAAAGGTTGTCCAGTAGTTTACTTCTGGGAATTCTTCAAAACAGAAGGCAGCATAATCTACAAAGTGTTCAATGTTTTCACGATTTAAGAAGTCTCCATTTGAGTGAAGAGCTTCAGGTGTATCAAAGTGATGAAGAGTAACGAACGGTTCTACATGGCGTTTATGACATTCTGCAAATAAGTTATGATAGAATTCTACCCCTTTTGGATTTACTTCACCATAACCAGTTGGGAAAATACGTGACCAAGCGATTGAAATACGAATACCATTGACGCCATACTCTTCAGCTAACTGAAGATCTACTGGATATTTATGGTAGAAATCGCTTGCTGGTTCTGCTGTATACCAATAGTTATCAGCTAAGTATTTGTCCCAAGCAACTGGTCCTTTTCCGTCAGTATGGGTAGCTCCTTCCGCTTGATAGGCAGCCGTTGCCCCACCAAAAATAAAATCTTTAGGAAGTGTTTTTGTCATTTTTTCACCTATTTCTTGATTGTATTAAATGAAAAGTGAGGGGAGAGGAGTTAGTGAGCCATCCATCTCCATCTCACTTCTTGTACCAAGTCACCAAATAGTGACATAAAGGGGGAAAACAAATATATAATCGGAGACTCTTTTTCAGTCCCCAAAGGTCAGTCGAATTGTGACTCAAGGAGGTAAAAACGATATTTTTTTACCGACGAATTAACAAAGCGATTAGGAAATTCGCCATAGCGATTTCCATGATGATAGGAGTCTGTTTTACAGTCCCTAAGGTTAGTCGAATTGTGACATGAGGAGGTAAAAACGATATCTTTTTACCGACGAATTAACAAGGCGATTAGGAAATTCGCCATAGCGATTTCCGTGATGATAGGAGACTGTTTTACAGTCCCTATCATCAATCGAATTGCGCTTGAACAAAGGCTAGAGCACCTTTACCATCACGAGTCAACTTGATGTATTGAGCTCCTTCAGTCTTAGCCAATTTGATTCCAAGTTTATCTGTTTCAGCCTTCATGTCCTCATAGTTTGATGCTACTTGAGGAGCAAGGATAACAAGGTCAAATTCTGGTAACATTTCACGGTGGGCTCCATAGCCACCTGCTGCAGCTTTAACTGGAACATTGTATTCTACTGCGGCTTTATTCAAAGCATTTGCAAGAAGTCCACTTGTTCCACCACCTGCACAGAGAACGAGTACGTTTGTTTCTTCTGTAATTGTATTTTGTGCTGATTCTATTCCAGCTTTTTCAAGGATAGCATCAGCTTTAGCAGTATTAAAGTTTGCTGCAACTTTTTCTTTTAATTCATCGTTGGCTTTACCAGAACGTTCTTCTTCTAGAATTTGTTCGTCATAAACTTTAAGGAATGGATAGTAGATTGCAATATCCACTACGATTAACAATGCTGCAAGAGCAAATGACAAGAACTGGAAGTTTGTACCAAGGATAATACCAAGAGGTCCTGGTGTAGTCCATGGAAGATTGGCAGTAAATGAGTTCATGCCAAGCGTTTCAATAAAGAATTTGAAGATCCATACGTTTGCAATAGGTGCAAAGATGAATGGGATAAAGAAGATTGGGTTCAAAACAAGTGGTGCACCAAACAAGATTGGTTCATTTACACCGAAGAAGGTAGGAACTACTGAAACACGTCCGATGGCACGATTACGCTTAGACTTACACAACCACATAAACATGAATGGAACTACAAGAGTTGCTCCTGTACCACCCATAGTGACGATAAACATTTGTGTACCAGATGTAAGGATCTTATCAGCGTGCATACCTTGTTGAAGAAGGTTCAAGTTGACTTCGGCATTTGCATAAGTAATCGCTGCAATGGCAGGTTCAACGATAGATGGGCCGTGAATACCGACAAACCAGAAGAAGGCAAAAGCACCAAAGATAATGGTAATACCAAGATAGCCATCAGCTGCAGAGAATAATGGTGCAAAGAATTTACCGATTGATTCTGCTACACTTGCACCGACAAACTGACGAGCGAGCAAGTCAAGAGCATAAAGCGAAACTACTGAAAGAGTAAATGGAATAACATCTTTAAAGACTTGTGAGATATTTGGTGGAACTTCGTCAGGCATGCGAATAGTAACGTTGTTCTTGACACAAACCTTATAGATAGCTACAGTTACAAATGCTGCAAGAAAGGCAGAAAGCAAACCTTTTGTTCCAAGAAAACCAGTTGCAAAGCCACCCTCGATTGGATCAGCTGCTAACATCAGCAAACCAACAATAGCTGCTAAGAGCGTTGACATATAGTTGATTTGATTGGTTTTCTCCATACTACGGTTAACTGAGTCTGTTAAAGATTTAGCAGTGGTTCCAGCTACCAAGACTGCTAGAATCCCCATAGAGTAGCTGTAAGGTTTCATCAAAAGTGCTACTACTTCATCAGACCATTTAAAGCCCCAAGAGTTTGGAACAAAAGCAATCAAGATAAAAATACTTGAGAAGAGAATGACTGGCATTCCTGCGATAAATCCATCCCGAATAGCACGAAGATAGATATTTCGAGATAGTTTTTCAAAGAAAGGCTTCCCTTTCTCGATATAGGCAATTAACTTATTCATTATTTAGCTCCTCTTTTATAAAGTTCAATTAAGTGGTGCATCAAATCTTTTAGCAAGATAGTTGTCATCAAGTGATCTTGGCCATGCATCATGGTCACGCTATAAGCCAAATCATCACCTGCAGCTTCCTTGGTTAAAAGACTCGTTTGCGCGTGGTGTGCTTCAGCGATACAGCTACCAGCTTCCTCAACTAAGCTATCCGCTTTCGCAAAATCACCAGCTTCAGCAGCCTTCAAAGCTTCCAATAATTTTGAACGAGCATCGCCAGCATAGGCTACGATTTCAAAACCTAACAATGTTACTTCTTCTCTATTCATGATAGAATACTCCTTATATATTTTTTAGTAGATGTTATGACAATAAACGTTGAATGTGTAGAACAAGATAAACTCGTTCACTCTTGTAGAGGTCAAGACCAGTTTCCTGTGCAATGACTTCATAAATTTTGCTACCAATTTCGAATGCTTCTGGATAGGTATTCTTTATATGTTCTTCCATATCGAGCAAGGATTGATTATCATCGCGACTACGATCCAGATAATCCAAGAAATAATTGAGATGAATCATAAAGCGATCGTAGAAATTATTATTTTCAGGTGTTCGCTGGATTTTATAACTCTTCAAAACGCTTTCAACTCTCTTTAAAATTTCCTTTCTCTTATCAATCGACTCAACAACTTCAACTTCATTTTCACCTTCTGCATTGATGAAGTGATAAGCGATACGAATGATCTCGTCCTCAGGAAAATTTTCTGTCAGTTTTTGACGATAAATTTCAAAAGCTTCTTGTGCAATTTGAAAAGCGATAGGATATTTTGCAGAAATATCAGGCAAATTGCTGTCCTTATAACGCCCTTGGCTAATAGCCTGATAAGAACAATAGATATGGTCTGTCAGAGTGACGTATAGATACTCTTGGACAGGATATTGATATTTTTTAGAAAGATTATCAATTATCTCATAAGTGACCGTAATAAAATCAAGCGGTACATCCTTGAGAAGAGCCATAAAATTTTCTCGCGACTCTTCCGTTTTCATCCGGAAAACTTTTTCAACCTGATCCTCAGAAATCAAATCTCCCTTCTTCTTACCGAACGAAATACCCTTACCAATTACGATCAACTCCTCTCCCTTACTATTACGCACGAGAGAAACATTGTTATTCATTGGATTTAATATCCGATACATGGCAACCTCCTTGCCCTATTATTTAAGTTTTGTGAGCATAAAAAATGACCACAAATGAACTCAGAAAACATACATCTGAGTCATCTGTGATCATGCCTAATATTACTTAGTAACACTCACTTTGTATTAACTTGTGACTTTAGTATATCACAAGAATGATTTTTTGTAAACCTTTACATACAACTTTTTTTAAAATTTTATGCTAGGTTTTAGGACATAAAGGGGGGAAGTTTACACACGTTCAGTCCATGAAGTAGCTGTTGTTTGAAGAACCTTATTAAGTTCATCGATGTTTTCAAAACCAGTTGTACGAAGCCATTCGCGAGCTGCCGCTTCACCATCTTTGATGTAAGCTTCAACTGATCCAGCCCATGTTGCACGTCCACAAAGAACTCCGTTGAAGTTTGCACCTGATTCGTGAGCAAAGACAAGAGTTTCTTGGAAGAGCTTAGCGGATACACCAGCACTCAAGTAGATGTAAGGAAGATTTGTTGCTTCATCTTGAGCTTTAAAGAATGCAGCTGCTTCTTCACGTGTATGCACGATTTCGCCATCACCAAAGCCTTCAACGTATTTCACGTTAACTGGAACTTCTACTTTCAAGACATCGATGTTAAAGCGTGGATCTGAGAAGACCTTCATCGCACCAATAACCTTGTGTGGTTTTACTTTAGCGTATTCAGCAGAACCTGCATCCGCAATCTTTTCATCGTAAGCCAAGATTTCAAGGAAGAATGGAATGTCTTCAGCTACACACTCAGAACCAATACGTTCGATGTAGGCTTGTTTTTGTTGGTTGAGTTCGTCAGAGCTATCTACGTCATAGTAAAGCAAGAACTTAACGGCATCTGCACCTTGTTCTTTAATACGTTTTGCAGACCAAACATCCAAGCAGTCTGGCAAACGTTTTGTGCTTGTTGTGTCGTATCCAGTTTTTTCATAAGCAAGGAGAAGACCTGCATTTGGAGCAAGAGCTTTGGTTGCTGGAAGGCCATATTCAGGGTCAAGAAGCATTGATGAAGCGTATTTTGTCAATTCATCCGCAACTAACACTTTAAGTTCTTCCATTTGAGCTACTGTTGGCTCTTCTGTTTGGTATTGAGCCATAAGGCGTTTCAAAGCACCACGTTGGTCAAAAGCAAGAGCTGAGATGATACCATTCTCATCAGAGAGTTTTTCCAAACATGCACGTTTATTTTCTGTTAAAACCATTTTATACCTCTTTCACTACTAGTTGGTCATATAGGCCTTGATAGTTAGCCATATTGACATGACCGGTCATTTTTTCTTGAGCATTTAGCATACCAAGGACATTCGCCTTGGTCAGTAATTCTTGATCAGATTCTTTATGGAACAATCCTGAAGCAATACCTGCAACAGTAGAATCGCCAGAACCAACTGGATTTACAACTTGAATTTTTGGAATATCCACTTTATAGAAAGTGTCCCCGTGTTTTGCAAAGGCACCATTAGCACCTAAGGAAACGATGATCCACTCAATTCCTTCAAATAGGGGCTCTTGAAGAACCTCTTTTAATTCATCCAAATCTTTAGAAATTTCTCTACCCAAAAGTTGAGACAATTCTTCATTATTTGGTTTGATAACCGTTGGTTTATGTGGAGATTCAAGAACCGCCTGAAGTGCAGCTCCTGAACAGTCCAAGACAACAGGTTTACCAGCTTGGTTAGCAAGTTCAACTAGACTAGCATAATAGTCAACAGGAAGTCCTGCCGGTAGACTACCTGAAATGGCTACTACCTCTACAGTCTCTAAAAGTTCCTTGAAATGAGCCAAGAAATCTTGACCTTCTTGTTCTTGAACTTCAGGACCTTTTTCAAGAATTTCAGTTTGGTTTTCTCCATGTAGAATTGCGATACAGTTACGGGTTTCACCTTGAATAGAGAAGAAACGTTTGCTTACTTTATCATCAATATTTTCTACTAAAAAATCACCTAGTTTACCACCAACAAGTCCAGTTGCGACTACAGAATCACCAAATTCTGATAGAACTCGTGTAACATTAAGACCTTTACCACCCGCTGTTTTCGTAACATCGACAACACGGTTGACAGTGTCGATTTTCAATTCATCCAAAGGATAGGAAATATCAATGGATGGGTTCATTGTGACTGTTAAAATCATGAGTCACCTCTTAGTCGTGGTATTCACCGCGATCCCATTTTTCAAGGAATTCTGTAAAGAAGTTGGCATCTGTTTGATGATCGTTATGAGTTTCAACATGTTGGATTTTAGCGATCAATTTTTTATTTTCTTCAGATGGTTTGTATTCAGCGTTGATGAAAGCTTCAATGATATCGCACATAAGCAATTCACCAGTGATTTTACCACCAAATCCGATAACGTTGGCATTCAATTGTTCTTTAGCGTAAAGAGCTGTTGTCATATCACGAACCAAAGCAGAACGAACACCTGGAACTTTGTTAACAGCGTTATTGATACCTACACCAGTACCACAGATACATACACCAAGATCAGCTTGGCCACTAACTACTGCTTCACCAACTTTTTTACCAAAGATTGGGTAGTGAGTACGAGCGTGGTCATAAGTACCAAAGTCAATGACTTCATGTCCTTTTGATTTCAAAAATTCTGAAACCGCCATTTTTTCATTAGTTACGATGTGGTCACATCCAATTGCAATTCTCATTTTTATCTTACCTTTCTTTCGTTATAAAAATTAGCACATTTTGTTCAACATATCGACACGAATTTGGTGACGACCGCCGTCATACTTACCATTTACAAAGCCTTTAGCAATGTTTTTAGCCAATTCATCACCAACGAGTTGAGCACCCATAGTAATCATACGTGAGTTGTTGTGACCACGAGTCATATAGGCTGAACGTTCGTCAGATACTTCTGCAGCAACCATTCCCTTGATTTTAGTAGCAACCATAAATGGACCGGCACCATAAGCATCAATGACAATACCAAGGTTTTGTTCTTCTTTTTTAACTTCTTCAGCAACTGCAAGAGTTACATCAACGAAGTCTTGACCTTCAGCTGTAACATCCACAACGTGGAAGTTTTCTTTTTCCAAGAAATCTTTAACGACTTCTTTCAATCTCAAACCTGCAGCATCTGCACCAATAACAATAGACATATTGTATACTCCTTTTTTATATAGACCAGTAAAAATATTTTGGTTATGGAAAGAAAATGACCATCACCAAGTAGTTACTGGTAGTTTTTGTTGACTATTTAGTTTAAGAATGATTCATCTAATCACTCTTTGTAACTTCTCCTTGGAGAAATTGGAAGAATAACTTGTTAAAACAAACACAAATTGTTCTTTCTAAACATAATATACTACTATTGTTTAAAAAAGTCAACAGTTTATGTTTGTTTTTGTTTATTTTTTAGAAAATTTCTATATCAAAACCAATTTGATCACTTTGACCTGGATTTAAGATTCGAACATTTTTCTTGTCTTCTAGATGATCGCCCTCTTCAAGTGATGTTGACAAACCTGACCATGGTTCCAAAGCAAGGAAGGGACCTTTATTGAGCGTTGACCAAACGATGAGGTTTGGAAACTCTTTAAAGTCTAGTTTTAATCCCTTATCATGCCTACGTGATCGTAAGGAAACAGAGCGAGAGGCTAACTCATCTAACGTCACAGCATCATAGCTAAAGAAATCATAGTTTAGATCCAATTCTTTTTGATTTTTTAACCAGCTACTTCTATCTTGAAAATCCAACATCCCTGTTTCTGGGAATGGTTTTGGAACTGTACAAGTTTCTGGCTTTTCAAATTCAAGATAGTAGTCTTCATAAGCTTCATCATCAAATAAAGGACAGTTAAATCCTGGATGTCCACCAATAAAGTAAGGCATTTTCTTATCTGTTTCCTTATTGGTAACTTGATACTGTGTACGAATAGTCTTTCCAGTAACAGTATAAGTTATTTCTAGACGAAAATGATAGGGATAGTTCTCATACATTTCTTGGTCATCTTCGATAGCAAAGGTGACAGAGTTCTCTGTTTGTTCTACTAATTCAAATTCTTTTTTTCGAACCAAACCATGACGTGGAATTTTACCTGCTACTTGACTACCATCTTCATGCTCATACAAGACAGTATCATTTCTAACGGATCCACAAATTGGAAATAGAACCGGTGCTTGTCCACTCCAGTAAGTTGGATCTCCTTGCCACAAATACTCAATTCCATCTTTGTCTTTTATTGAAGAAAGTGCACCACCAAAAGTTTGAAACTGCACACTTAACTGTTCTGTTTTTAATTCAATCATTAGAATTACCTTCATTTATTTAGGCTTAAAAAAACTAGGCTGTCGACTCCAGATTTGGAAACTGACAACCTAGTTTTTACAATTTACATTTTTAGGAGCGAATTATTTTGCGTTTGCTGCGTATTCTTCATTACGTTTGATCATTTGTTTTCTGTACCATGCAAAGATACCAACGTAGAATACTAGGAATACTAATGCGCCAAGGATAGCTTTGATATCACCAGTTGTAGCGTTACCAATTGCCCAACCAAATAGTTTTTCGATTGGTCCTTCAAGAGTTGAGTGAGTAATCAATTGAGTTTGGCTTACACCTTCTGGGAAGGCACCTACACCTTTAGCAAGTTCTGTTGCAAATGGTGCGATAAGTGTACCTGAAAGAAGGAAGAGTGGCAACAAGAGTGTTCCGAAGATAATCATACGAAGCAATTTACCACGAGTAACTACCAAGAGAGCTGGAGTTACACCCATTGCAATGATACCAGCAAGTGGCAAGATACCATTTCCGACATTTGAAAGAAGCACTGCTTCAACCAACATGATTGGTGCAAGTACGTTAGCACAAGCCCAGATTTCAGCACGACCAGCGATAAATGGCCAGTCAAGACCGATATTGAATTTACGTCCTTGAAGACGTTTAGTAGCAACGTTTGTAATACCTTGTGAAAGTGGTTCTACGGCTGCGATGAACCATGAACCGATCAATGAGAAGAGCTCCAAGCAGACACCGGCAGTCAAACCAAGTGACAACCAACCTTTAATAACAAGTTCCCATTTATCAGCACCTTCAACACCAGGAACTGGATGTGGAGTTCCCATCAAACCGATAACGATACCAAGGATGAAACCGATGAAGAATTTAGATCCCCAGAAACCGATTCGTTTATTCAATTTAGCAGCGTCAAAGTCGTATTTATCAAGACCTGGGAAGAGTTTATCAAAAATCTTATCCAAAACCATGATAACTGGGTTCATCATGTAGTTCATGTGAGTTGAAGTCATTGGTGATGAACTTGGTGCGTTAAGAAGGTCATCAAATGTTGGTTTCATCAAGTCAGAGTTGATGATTTTAAGAACCCCAACAAGAACAACTGCTGCAGTCGCGATGAAGAGTGAAACTCCTTGGCTAACTCCATTGTTGTCAGCGTACCATTTGATCAAAAGACCTGTGATAGACAAGTGCCAGATATCAAAGATATCGACGTCAAGTGTATCAGTTTTCTTCATTGCAAGCATTACAATGTTGACGATCAACATCACAAGCAAGAAGTAAAGTGTCCAAGCTGAACCCCAAGTGATTGTAGCAAGTGGTGCCCAACCAACGTCGGTAATATTCAATTGAATACCAGTGTTTTCAACGAATTTTGCAAGAGACGCTGAGAAAGCACCATTTAACATACCGATGATAGCACCGATACCAGTAAGAGCGATGGCAAGTTTGATACCACCTTCAAGCGCTTTGGAGAATTTCACTCCAAAAAGTAGAGCCAATAATGTCAAAATGATCAGCATGATGATCGGTCCACCCATTTCCAAGATAGGTTTGAACAGCTTATTGGCTAGTTCGATAATGATATCCATAATTTTCCTCCCTTTATTTTTATGGAATATTTACAAATTAATAATTAACTTAAACCATGTTCTTTGATAGCTGCTTCAATATTGTCATAAACTGGAGCGCTCATAGCTGGAATACGGAACAAGATTGGTCCTGCTTCAACGACTGGAATACCTGGTTCAAAACCTAAATCAGTAGCAGCGATAGGTGTGAAGATATCATAACCTTTAATCAAGTCTTCATTGACATCTTTTACCATAACAGCATCACATTGAACATCGTACCCACGGTTAGAAAGTTCTTCTTCAAGAGCACTTTTAATTTGGTGGCTTGAGTTAACACCTGCACCACAAGCAGCAAGAATTTTAATCATTTGGATTTCCTCCGTTTTTATATAAAAATTATTAACAAATTAAGCAGTCGCTTCTGAGATGTATTGGAACAAAGCTTCAGGTTCCGTAATCTTAGACAGCGCTTCAAGATGACCATTGCCTGTAAAGAAGTCCATCAACTGCGCAAGAATATTTGTTTGACTTGAGCTTGAATTGTTGATGATAAAGAACAACAATGAAACTTCTACTTCCTTATCAGGAGCAATCATATTGTGGAACGTTACTGGTTTTTCCAGACGAACCACGACAACATTTTCAGTTAGATTATGAATTGTATCAGTATGAGGGATAGCTACGTTAGGCAAATCCTTCCCTAAAAACTCCATATCCAAACCAGTTGGGAACGATTTTTCACGTTCAATCAAGGCCGATCGATAGGTCTCTGTAACAACTTTCTTTTCTTCCAATAGGGTTGCAACTTGATCGAAAAGTTGCTCTTGATTATCTGCTTCTAAGCAAAAGACTAAGTCTTTGTCAAAGAAATGATCTAATCCCATGACCTTCTCCCTTCATATTTAACTTTTATGGTACAAGTATAACACTATATGAAACCGTTGTCAATGTTTTTTTGTTGTATTTTGTTTGATTTTTATTTTTTTTGTTTACGAATTAAACATTTAATGATTTCAAACATATTTTTTATAATTTCCTAATAAGTATAATAAAAAACAGGAACGACTCCTGTTTTCACGATGTTAACTCTTTTTATTGGTCCAACTTTCTTCCACCATTGGAAGGAGATTTTTTAATACCTCTGGAACACCTTCGAGAGAAACGTATCTAAACTTGCCATCATCGGATTTAAAAATCCAGATAATTAAATATTTACCATTCTTAGCAATACAGTTTACTACGTAGGCCTCATAGCCACCGATAGTTGATTTTGACCCCCATACTTTGGAAAAGTCTTGACTTTTCTGTTTAGATTCATAAATGCTAGTTGAAATTTGAACAGTTTCAAGCGCAGCGTACTCACTTTCACTAATACCAAACTGCTCAGGTTTAAAGGTATTGAGAGTTACAATATTGACATCCGTCCCATCACAATACTGAATGTCATCTCCACCTTCAATTTCTTTGAAATGAACCCATGATTTAGGAATTTTCACATATCCATAATCATCAGATCCAACTATTTGAGTTTCTTCCGTCTGCTTTTGCGATGAACTAGGCTCTTGACTTGAAACTTCTTGAACACTAGAAGAGGCTTCTGTCTTTACTTCATTTGTCTTCTCTGAATTGCTACAAGCAATTAGACTAAGACTACAAAGTAAAAGTGTAGATAAAGTTATTATTTTTTTCATGATAACTCTCCTTTCACTTCTATTTTAAAGTATGAAGGGAAAAGTGTCAAAAAATTACTGTATTTTGACACTTTACAAAATCAATTGAGTGATTCAAAACAAAGAAAAAGATTGAAGAAAATTGTCCAAAATGGACTTTTCTTCAATCTAAATCAACTGATCGATTTATTACAATCTATGCTATTCTCACATAGCGACTATTCTTCATCCATGCTCAATACGCTGAGAAAGGCTTCTTGTGGGACTTCTACTGAACCGATGGCTTTCATGCGTTTCTTACCAGCTTTTTGTTTTTCAAGGAGTTTACGTTTACGAGAAACGTCACCACCGTAACATTTAGCAAGCACATTTTTACGAAGAGCTTTAATATCTGTACGCGCGACAATCTTGTGCCCAATAGCTGCTTGGATCGGAACTTCAAATTGTTGACGAGGAATGATTTTCTTGAGCTTATCAACGATGAGTTTCCCACGTTCGTAGGCAAAGTCCTTGTGAACGATAAAGCTAAGAGCATCCACCTTATCACCATTAAGAAGGATATCCATTTTCACCAGCTTAGATGGACGATACTCTGACAATTCGTAATCAAAGCTTGCATAACCGCGTGTCGAAGATTTTAGTTTATCGAAGAAGTCAAAGACAATTTCAGCTAGTGGGATTTGATAGATAACATTAACACGATTGTCATCGATATAATCCATGGTCACAAAGTCACCACGTTTGCGCTGAGCTAATTCCATTACTGCTCCGACGAATTCTTGCGGTACCATGATTTGTGCCTTAACATAAGGTTCTTCGATAGTTGCAATCTTTGTAGGATCTGGGAACTCGGATGGGTTAGACACATCCATAGACTCACCATCAGTCTGATTAACCTTGTAGATAACTGATGGTGCAGTCATAATAAGGTCGATGTTAAACTCACGTTCCAAACGTTCCTGAATAACATCCATATGAAGAAGTCCAAGGAAACCACAACGGAAACCAAATCCAAGAGCTTGAGAAGTTTCAGGTTCAAACTGAAGACTAGCATCGTTGAGTTGCAATTTTTCAAGAGCTTCACGAAGGTCATTGTATTTATTTGACTCGATTGGATAGAGACCTGCGAAAACCATTGGATTCATCTGCTTGTATCCTGAAAGTGGTTCGGTCGCTGGATTTGTCGCCAAGGTTACTGTATCACCGACACGTGTGTCCTGAACAGTCTTGATAGAAGCCGCGATATAACCAACGTCACCTGTCGCAAGGAAGTCTCGTCCTACAGCTTTAGGTGTGAAGATTCCGACTTCAGTAACATCGAAGGTCTTACCATTGCTCATGAGCTGAATCTTATCACCAGGTTTGACTACTCCATCCATGACACGAACTTGGAGGATAACACCACGATAGGCATCATAAACTGAGTCAAAAATCAAAGCTTTCAATGGTGCTGACACGTCACCAGTTGGTGCTGGAACTTTTTCTACGATTTGCTCGAGAATTTCTTCGATACCGATACCCGCCTTGGCTGAAGCTAATACAGCCTCGCTAGCATCTAGGCCAATGACATCTTCGATTTCTGTACGCACGCGCTCTGGATCTGCTGCTGGTAGGTCAATTTTATTGATAACTGGAAGGATTTCCAAATCATTATCCAAAGCAAGATAGACGTTTGCCAGTGTTTGAGCCTCAATCCCTTGGGCAGCATCAACGACCAAAATAGCACCTTCACAGGCAGCTAGGGAACGTGAAACCTCATAGGTAAAGTCCACGTGTCCAGGTGTGTCAATCAAGTGGAAGATATAAGTCTCACCATCTTTAGCCGTATAATTAAGCTCGATAGCATTAAGCTTGATAGTAATTCCACGTTCACGTTCAAGGTCCATACTATCAAGAAGTTGGGCCTGCATTTCACGACTGGAAACTGTCTCTGTCTTTTCCAAAATACGATCTGCTAGTGTTGACTTTCCATGGTCAATATGGGCGATAATAGAGAAGTTACGAATCTTCTCCTGTCGTTTTTTCAATTCTTCTAAGTTCATCATTCTCTTCCTTTCAGGGTATCTATTAATTATAAATTGTTTTTAACATTTTGACAAGACCATACCCTGTTAGGAGTACTAATCTTCAGCAACAAAGCCATCATTCTCGATGAAATAGTGCTCAATCATACCTTGGTCGGTAAAGACAATCCCATGAAGGACACCGCCGTAAACAGCTCCTCCATCCATTCCAATCTTACCGTCTTCTGTCATCCAAAGTTCAGATGTACCAGGTTTTTGATCCAACAAACCATAGACTGGTGTATGTCCAAAGACAATGGTTTTTCCAGTATGATTGGCTGCTTCGTGGAATGGTTTTCTGAGCCATACCTTCTTATAATCGGTAGTATCATGCCAATCATCCAAAGTCAAATCAATACCGGCATGAACAAAGATATACTTTTCCGTTTCAATGACAAAAGGCATCTGACGAATAAATCCCACTAAGTCTGCTGCTTCAGTCTCGACACGCTTCGCATCTGCTACACCATCTACTGGTGCATCCAGTGGGCGCCCCAAAATAGAATTAATGGTTGTATCCCCACCATTACGACGATAGTGGTCATAGCTTTCTTCAGGGTTATCCAACCAAGTTAAAAACATATACTCATGGTTTCCTGATAAGCAGATAGCTCCCTGATTGTCGACCAAGTCTTTGACCATTTCAAGAACACGGCGACTATCTTCTCCTCTATCAATCAAATCTCCAAGAAAGAGTAATTGAGTCTTACCATCCCATGTTTTAAGTAAGTCTTCTAACATTCCAGCTTTTCCGTGGACATCACCAATTACATAATAGTCTGTCATTTATTTCTCCTTACTTTGTAATAATTCTCTCGCTTGAGTCAATGCTGCTTCTGTCACATTCTCCCCAGCCAACATCTTAGCGACTTCTTCAATCCTTTCCTCAACTGTCAACAAGCGAACTGTTGAAACGGTCGAATGTTCATTGCTAATCTTTTCGATGAAGAACTGATAATCTGCAATCGCAATAACTTGAGGAAGGTGAGAAATAGCTAATACTTGACCGTGTTGCCCAATTTTATGAATTTTTTGCGCAATGGCTTGAGCTACACGACCTGAAACTCCCGTGTCCACCTCATCAAAGACGATACTTGTCTTACCTTCCTTACGGGAAAAAGCGGACTTGATAGCTAACATCAAACGAGATAACTCTCCTCCAGAAGCTACTTTTACTAATGGTTTAAAATCTTCTCCAGGGTTGGTTGAAATGTAAAATTCAACACTCTCATTACCTTCGCGACTGAATTTTCCTTGACTAAAACGAACTTGAAATTGTGCTTTCTCCATGTATAGGTCTTGCAATTCTTGCTTGATTTCAGCTTCTAAGTCCTGCGCTATTTTATGGCGAGATTGAGCAACTTGACCTGCTAGATCCACAAGATTTTTTTCAAGTTTCTTGAGTTCGATTTCCATATCTTCAGAAGATAGATTATTTCCTGTTAGAAGATTGTATTCATCTGTAATCTTGGCAAAGTATTCAAGGACATCATCCACACTACCACCATACTTACGGGTAATGGTGTGAATTAAATCTAGTCGGCTTTCAACCTGCATCAAACGATTACCATCAAAATCTAAATCATCAATAATGGATTCCAAGCGCTTGGTGATATCTTCTAGAACATAATAGGATTCAGAAAGGGAGTTTGAAATCTCACGATACTCTGGATCGAACTCTTCAAGACTTTCCATATCATTCATGGCCGAACGAACATTTGCAAGGCTTGAAAATTCTTCATTATCAAGCATACTATAAGCATTTGTTAAAGTATCGGCGATATGTTTATGGTTAAGAAGTTTGTCTCTTTCTTGATTAAGGGCAATATCTTCACCAGCTTTCAAATTAGCTGCTTCAATCTCAGCCATCTGAAATTCCAACATTTCAATTCGAGCCTTGTGTTCCTGCTGATTTTTTTTGATGTCAAGCACTTGCTTGCGCATACGGCGGTAGTTATCGAAGCTCGTCTGATAGGCTTCTTTTAATTCAAAGAAAGAGGCATCCCCAAACTCATCCAACATCTGGATATGTCGATGTGGGCGCATTAACTCCTCTTGGTCATGTTGACCATGGATATCAACTAGCTGTTGACCAATCGTCCTTAATACTGAAAGATTAACCATCTGTCCATTGACACGACTGATGCTCCGACCGTTTTGTAAAATTTCGCGACGAATAATGATTTCATCACTTAATTCTAATCCTTGTTCATCAAAAATTTCTTCTAGCGCACGATTACTTTCAATTGAAAAAAGACCTTCAATTTCCGCTTTTGGTGCCCCATGACGAATGACTTCTGTTGTAGCTCGAGCTCCTAACATCATATTCATAGCGTCAATAATGATTGATTTACCCGCACCTGTTTCACCAGTTAAAACAGTCATCCCTTGTTCAAAGTTCAAAGAAATTGATTCGATGATAGCAAAATTTTTAATCGAAATTTCCAGTAACATATAATCCTACCAATTTTTAACTTGCTCAAAAATATCTTTGGCTGTTTCTTCACTTCTCAATACCATCAAGATGGAATTATCATCAGCAATACAGCTAAAAATTTGGTCAGAAAAAACAGTCATCAACTGACTCTTGACGAAAATAGTATTTCCTGGAATGACTTGCAAATTGATCATATTTCCCATGCGTTCAGCATGAACAATATTGTTTTCTGCCAATTGCAAGCTTCTAACGATTGATTTTGGTAATTCATAAATGTAAGTATTGTCTTTCAATGGAATTTTTACAATACCCAATTCTTTAATATCTCGGGAGACTGTTGCTTGAGTAGCAGAGATACCTGCTTCTCTCAAGTGTTCAACGATTTCTTCCTGTGTGCCGATTTGATAATCTGTAACAAATCTTCTAATCTTCTCAAGTCTCTCTTTTTTATTCATCTTTAAATTCTCTATGTGCTTTCTCCACTATTTTTTCTATTTCAGAAGTAACCTGATTGATTGCGTGATCTTCTTTTCGCAAATAGGCTAAAAACTCGATATTCCCATGACCACCTTGAATAGGAGAATAATCCAATCCTAAGACTGAAAATCCTTCATCAACTGCCATTTTAGTAACTGATTCTAAAACATTTTGGTGAATTTTGGCATCTCTGATAATTCCATTTTTACCAATCTGTTCTCGACCAGCCTCAAATTGAGGTTTAACTAGAGCTACAACCTGACCTTGATCAGCTAAAATACGGTGCAAAGCCGGCAAAATAAGGCCTAAGGAAATAAAACTGACATCGATACTTGCGAAACTTGGTTCCTGTTCAAAATCAATTTTTTCCGCATAACGAAAATTAAACTGCTCCATACTGACAACACGAGGGTCTTGGCGTAATTTCCATGCCAGTTGGTTAGTACCAACATCAACTGCAAAAACTAGTTTAGCACCATTTTGCAACATGACGTCAGTAAAACCACCTGTTGAAGCTCCGATATCAATGGTCGTTTGTCCCTCAACTGATAGATCAAAAATATCTAGTGCCTTCTCAAGTTTCAAGCCACCACGACTGACATACTTAAGTTTCTCACCCTTGAGTTTCAACTCTGTATCATCAGGAATTTTTTCTCCTGGTTTATCAAATCGTTCGCCATTTAAAACAGCGACTACCAAACCTGCCATAACACCTCGTTTGGCTTGTTCTCTCGTTTCAAATAAACCTTGTTTGTAAGCTAGTACATCTACTCTTTCCTTAGCCATTGATTCTCAAACTTTCTACTATTTTCACAATTGGCTCCTTATCAAAACTCACAACTTGACTAATCTCTTCTAGTTTCGCAGTAGCTTGATCCAAAGTTTGATTGCAAAACGCTATCGCCTGGTCTAATCCCAACAATGCAGGATATGTTGACTTCTCGGCTTGCAAATCTTTCTGGGGTGTCTTTCCTATTTCCTCAAAACTTGCTGTTACATCAAGGACATCATCTCTCACTTGGAAAGCCAGGCCAATCAATTCGCCAACTGTTTTAAGCTGTTTTTGAAGATTTTCATCCAATCCAGCAATGATACCAGCAGCTTGGAAAGGAAAGGCTAAAAGTTTACCTGTCTTATTAGCATGGATAGTCTGAAGTCCCTCTAAATTCAAGTGTTTTCCTTCACCTTCCATATCTAACACTTGACCAGCTACCATTCCCATACTTCCAGAAGCAAGTGATAAATTAGCTATTAAATCAACCTTTGTTTGACTCGGCAAATCAGCTTGAGCAATTAAAGCATAGGGATCCAAAAAAAGCGCATCCCCTGCTAAAATAGCTAGAGCTTCACCATACACCTTATGGTTGGTCAAACGCCCCCGACGAAAATCATCATTATCCATAGCAGGAAGATCATCATGGATCAAACTTCCTGTATGAATCATTTCTAGTGCCGCTGCAACTTGAGCATGTTCCTGAGTGATAGGCACTTGTAAGGAGTCCAAAACTTCTAAAAGCAAATATGGACGAATCCGTTTACCACCAGCATGGACGGAATAGAGAATAGATTCTCTTAAACTGGACGCAAATTGTTGGTCCCCATAAAAGTCTTCAAGAGCTGACTCGACCAAAGCTAGTTTTTCCTGCTTGTTCATACCAGTTCACTTTCTGTTCCATCTTCTTGCATAACCTTCACCAAGGTCTTTTCAGCCTTATCAAGTGTTGCCTGCAATTCTTTGGATAAGAGCATTCCTTTTTGAAAAGCGGAAATAGCATCTTCCAAAGCAATTTCACCATTTTCTAAGCTTTGAACAATAGTCTCAAGCTCTGCTAGATTTTCCTCAAATTTCTTTTGTTTTGACATCTCTTACCTCTAATTCTACTTGACCGTCCCGCATCAACAGTGATACTTGGTCATTTTCTTTCAAATCTTTCGCAGAAGCCACTACAACTTCTCCTTTTTTGACAATTGCATAACCTCTGGCTACAATTCGACTAGTATCTAGCATAAGGAGAGCTTCTGATAGGCGTTTTACTTCTGCTACTTTTGCATCATAGGTCACAGCCATCTGGCTTCGCAGCAGTTTCTTTAATTGCTGGATACGATCCTGATAACGCTGGATTTTGATGATTGGTGATAATTGTTCCAAACGGTGGATTTGTTCTTGAACCTTTTGTTGATTTCGAACCAATTCAGCATTCAGTCCTTGCTTCAGTCGTAGCTGTAACTGATCCAAGCGTTGTAGATAACCGTCATATAAACGCTCTGGTTGTCTGAAGATGACCGATTGACTGAGGATTCTCACAGCTTCTTGTTTCTTTGACAAACTATGCTTAACCGCTGTAGTCATGCGTTTTTCTTGATTCTGAAGATAGGTCAAAAGATCTAACTTAGTTACTGGTGTAGCGAGTTCAGCAGCAGCTGTCGGCGTTGCCGCTCTCTTATCAGCAACAAAATCAGCCAAGGTGACATCTGTTTCATGACCTACACTCGAAATAATCGGTAAACGAGATTCAAAAATTGCTCGAACTACAATTTCTTCGTTAAAGGCCCAAAGATCTTCAATGGAACCTCCTCCACGGCCGATAATCAGAACATCTAAATCCTCACGTTCATTGGCTCGAGTTATATTACGAGCAATCTCCTTTGCAGCACCCTCACCTTGAACTTTAGTAGGATATAAGACAATTTCCACACCAGGGAATCGTCTGCTTACAGTTGTAATGATATCCTGGATAACAGCTCCACTACGGCTAGTTACCACACCTATTTTTTTTGAAAATTGTGGTAAAGATTGTTTAAATCGCTCTTGAAACAAACCTTCTTCTGCAAGTTTCTTCTTAAGTTGTTCAAATTGGATAGCTAAGGCACCGACACCATCTGGTTCAGCTTTTTCAATGATAATCGAATAACTTCCACTTGGCTCATAGACTTGGACACGACCAACCACATTGATCTTCATCCCTTCTTCCAAGTCAAATCCCAAACGTTGGTAGACCCCCGACCAAATTGTCGCCTGAATAACCGCTCGGTCATCTTTAAGAGAAAAATACTGATGGGTTGGACGCTTACGGAAGTTAGAGACTTGACCAGTTAAATATACCCGTTCCAAGTAGGGGTCTTTATCGAATTTCATTTTTAAATACTTGGTCAACGTTGCTACCGATAAATACTTTTCCATCTCTACCTCCTTCTTTTCTCTAGTTTTTCCTGGGTATTATTATACCAAAAATATGCTTAAAAATCTTTAATTTCCACCTAGAATAGTGAAAATACAGGGAATTTATGTGCGAAATTATTTCTTAATATTTTTGCCCCCTGAACAGAAAAAAAGCCCTTCGGATAAAATCCGAGGGGCTTAAAACGTTGTTAAATCAACGATTATTTTTTAAGGTTGTAGAATGATTTCAATCCACGGTATTCAGCTACTTCACCAAGTTGATCTTCGATACGAAGCAATTGGTTGTATTTAGCGATACGGTCTGTACGTGAAAGTGAACCAGTCTTGATTTGTCCTGCGTTAGTTGCAACTGCGATGTCAGCGATTGTTGAATCTTCAGTTTCACCTGAACGGTGTGATACAACGGCAGTGTAACCAGCTTCTTTAGCCATTTCGATAGCGTCGAATGTTTCAGTAAGAGTACCGATTTGGTTAACTTTGATAAGGATTGAGTTAGCAGCGCCTTCAGCGATACCTCTTTCAAGGTAAGCAGTGTTTGTTACGAAGAAGTCGTCACCAACCAATTGAACTTTACCACCAAGACGTTCAGTAAGAGCTTTCCATCCATCCCAGTCGTTTTCGTCCATACCATCTTCGATAGTGATGATTGGGTATTTGTTTACCAATTCTTCAAGGTAGTCGATTTGTTCTGCAGAAGTACGAACAGCAGCTCCTTCACCTTCGAATTTAGTGTAGTCGTAAACTTTACGTTCTTTATCGTAGAATTCTGATGATGCACAGTCAAATCCGATAAATACGTCTTTACCTGGAACATAACCAGCAGCTTCGATAGCAGCAAGGATAGTTTCAACACCGTCTTCAGTTCCTTCGAAACGAGGAGCGAATCCACCTTCGTCACCTACGGCTGTTTCAAGACCACGAGATTTAAGGATTTTCTTAAGAGCGTGGAAGATTTCAGCACCCCAACGAAGAGCTTCTTTGAATGTTGGTGCACCAGCAGGTACGATCATGAATTCTTGGAAAGCGATTGGAGCATCTGAGTGAGATCCACCGTTGATGATGTTCATCATTGGAGTTGGAAGAACTTTAGTGTTGAATCCACCAAGGTAGCTGTAAAGTGGGATTTCAAGGTAATCAGCAGCAGCACGAGCTACAGCGATTGACACACCAAGGATTGCGTTAGCACCCAATTTACCTTTGTTAGGAGTTCCGTCAAGTGCGATCATAGCACGGTCGATAGCTTGTTGGTCACGTACATCGTAGCCGATGATTGCTTCAGCGATGATGTTGTTTACGTTGTCAACAGCTTTTTGTGTACCAAGACCACCGTAACGAGATTTGTCACCATCACGAAGTTCAACTGCTTCGTGTTCACCAGTAGAAGCTCCTGATGGAACCATACCACGTCCGAAAGCACCTGATTCAGTGTAAACTTCTACTTCAAGTGTTGGGTTACCGCGTGAGTCTAGGACTTCGCGAGCGTAAACATCAGTAATAATTGACATTTTTTACTCTCCTTATTGAGTTAAATTTTTTACATCTCTATGATACCTTAAAAAGACACCTTTTTCAAGGAAAAACGTTATCTTTGTGCAAATTTTCCTTAAGTTTATAAAGTAATCGCTTTCTTTTATCTGTTTTCTCCTTTATTTTATGATATACTATTTTTATGACTGATGTATCTAAACAAATCCTAGAAAAGGCCAATGGTGGTCTTAAACTAAATCCAGATGAACAGAGACGTTTCCTCGGTACCTTTGAAGAACGTGTCCTTGGCTATGCAGTCCTTGAAATAGCTGATGATGATAATTTGAAAAATGGATTTTTAACAATTATAGAAACCTTTAAAAAAGAGACTCAACCTCTATTTGTCAAAATTTCTCCTCAGGTAGAGTTTGATAAACAAGTTTTTTATCTAAAACAATCCAAAGATGCTGACTGCCAAGCGACCATCGTTTCTGAAGATCATAACTCTTCTCCTTTTGGCCTAGTTATTCATAGCGATGCCCCTGTTCAAACAAGTGAAAAAGACCTCAGAAAGGCCTTTTCAGACTTATGGCAAGAGAAAGATACTAAAGCTCCTATTTCTCTTTGGAAAAAGTGGTTTGGTTAATTTTTCTTCAAAGCTAAGACTTGACCAATATTTGCAGCTGTATCTTCTAAATAGATAGCGGCATTTTTTAGACTGTTTTCTAGTGGTTCACTTTTTTCTAATATAGAAAAAGCGGCAATAATATTCTCAAATGGTAAAGGAGGTAAATCCTCAGCTAAACTACCACAAATAGCAATAACTGGAACACCATTTGGTGTTCTTTTTGCTACTCCGATTGGGGCCTTACCAGATAAACTTTGAGAATCTAACCTACCTTCACCAACAATAACTAGATCTGCATCTGCGACCTGTTCATCAAAGTTTATCAAATCCAAACAAGTTTGGATACCAGATACGATCTCTGCTCCAGCAAAAGCACATAAGCCAGCTGCAATACCGCCACCTGCTCCAGCACCATCCAATTTTAACATTTCAGGTGCAACTTTGTGGTAAAAGTTTTCAATAGCATCATCAACTTTTTGAAATTGAGCTGGATTTAATCCTTTTTGCTTTCCAAATGTATAGGTAGCACCGTGAGTTCCACAGAGTGGATTGGTCACATCTGCTAAGATTTTAATATGCACATCAGCAGGGATGGTAACGACATTTTTGTCCAATATCTTACTTACTTCAAATAAGGACTGGCCACAAGCCTCAAGTTCTATCCCGCTTTCATCATAAAACTGATACCCGAGTCCTGAGGCAATTCCAATACCACCATCGTTACTGGATGTCCCACCAACTCCTATATAGATTTCTTTCATTCCTTGTTCGATTAAATATAGGATCAGTTGACCAATCCCCTTTGTTTGAATCTTCAGTGGATTTCGCTTTTCAATAGGAATTTTAGCAAGCCCAACTAAATCGGCCACCTCGAACAGAGCAAGTTCTCCTTTTTGAACATAAGTCATTTGAATCTCATCGCCAAAGGGACCTGTCACTAAAGCAGTTTTTTCTACAAGACCAAGTGAATTTTTAATGGCATCCACTGTTCCTTCCCCTCCATCGCCAACAGGTAAGAGCAAACATTTCGATTCAGGTAGAGCCTTTTTAAGGCCTAGTTTAATAGCTTTAGCTACTTCACTTGCAGGGAGACTCTCCTTAAAAGAGTCAGGTGCTATAACAATTTTCATACACTCATCTTTCTAATCAAAGGAAATCTATCAGATTCAATACTTTTGTTAAATCTCTTTCTTCAATTTGAAGGGGAATTTCCTCTTTCACGATTTCTTTGGCACAAAAGCCAATGCCGATTCCAGCTCTCTTCAACATTGCTAAATCATTAGCTCCATCTCCAATAGCAATTGTTCTATCAATTGGTAGCTCTAATTCATCAGCCCATCTTACTAGGGTTTCTTTTTTAACTTCTCTGCTGATAATAGGACCAACAAGATTTCCAGTTAAATGACCATCTATGATTTCCAGTTGATTAGCAGAAAATAATGAAATCCCTAAATCTTTTGCTATTCTTTCAACAACAGGTGTAAATCCACCCGAAATTAAACCCACTTCTATCTGATTTTTTTGCAGAGTGTTAATAAATTGCGCAGCATTTTTACTAAGGTGTAGTTCATGATAAATCTTATCAAAAGTATCTATAGAAAGTCCTTTTAGAAGGGAAACACGTTTTCCCAGGCTTTCTTCAAAATCTAGTTCTCCTCTCATAGCTTGGGCAGTCAGTAGAGCTACTTCATTTTCACACTCTGCTTCTTTCCCCAACAAATCAATAACTTCCTCTTCTATCAGTGTCCCATCTACATCCAGTACACAGAGTCCTTTAATTTTTTTCATATAATTGCCTTACTTTCATAATCTCAAAAAATCGTATGAAGGTATCATACGATTTTAACTATTTAGTTTGCTAAACTGTGATACAAATCAAGATATGACTTGCAGGCTGTATCCCAAGAGAAATCACATTCCATAGCTTGAACTTGCATATTTTTCCAAACATCAGGATGGTTGTGATAAACATCCAAAGCTGTTTGCAATGCCCAGTTGAGCCAGTATGGAGTTAGGTTGTTAAAGCTAAATCCTGTACCTGTCCCTTCAATTGGATTAAAGGCTTGAACAGTATCTCTAAGTCCACCCACCTCGTTTACTAAAGGAAGCGTACCATATCTCATGGCCATCATTTGTGAAAGTCCACACGGTTCAAAGCGACTTGGCATGAGGAAAATATCACATGCTGCATAAATCTCTTGAGCTAATTTCACATCGAAAGTAATATTTGCAGAAAGTTTTTCTGGGAATACTTGACTAAACCAAGAGAAAGCTTGTTCAAATCCTGGATCTCCAGTTCCCAAGAGAACAATTTGAATATCCTCTTGAAGCATACGATGCAGGCTTTCAACCACCACATCAAAGCCCTTCTGACGAGTCAAGCGTGACACGATACCAATCATTGGTACATCAGGACGTACTGGAAGACCAACTCTTTCTTGAAGTTTCGCTTTATTTTGAGCTTTTCCTGACAAATCAGATTTGTTAAAATGATACTCAAGTAAAGAATCCGTCTCTGGGTTGTACAAATCTGTATCAATACCATTAACAATACCTGAAACCTTACCAGATTCCATACGAAGAATCTGATCAATACCGCAACCAAATTCTGTAGTCATGATCTCATAAGCATAGCTCGGTGACACGGTTGATACACGATCTGCATAGAGAATACCTGCCTTCATCCAGTTAAGACAATCATTCCAACGAACTGTTCCATCAGCATAGCGCTCAAATCCAACCCTGAACAAGTCCCAAAGCATACTCTCGGAAAATTGACCCTGAAATTCCAAGTTATGAATGGTCAAAACAGTCTTGATTCCTTGGTAAGCTTGAATCCATCTGTATTTTTCCTTCAGCAAGAAAGGAATCATTGCTGTATGGTAGTCATGAGCGTGGAGGACATCAGGGATAAATCCGATACGCTCCATAGCTTCAAGGGCAGCAAGTTGGAAGAAGGCAAAACGTTCACCATCATCGAAATCTCCATAAACATGTCCACGGAAGAAATAATATTGATTGTCGATGAAGTAGAAAGTAACACCGTTTAAAACAGTTTTCTTAATTCCACAAAATTGTCTGCGCCAACCAACATAGACTTCAAATTGAAGGACATCTTCAATTTGATCACCAAACTTGGCTTCAACCATGTCATAGTAGGGTAAGATAACAGCAACTTCATGCCCAGCTTTTACTAATGATTTTGGAAGTGCTCCGATAACGTCTCCCAATCCACCTGTTTTTGAAAAGGGAGCTCCCTCTGCTGCTACAAATAAAATTTTCATGAAAGGACATCCTCTGTTACTTTTTCGCCTTTTTTGATGATAACAGGGTTTTCTGCTGTACCTCGAACGACAACTCCCTCAGCTATTTCAGCACCCTTATCAACAATTGCATACTCAACTTGTGCACCTTTTCCAACGACAACGCGAGGGAAGATAAGAGATTCTTTAACCAAGCTGTCTTTATTGATACGAACATTACGCGAAATAACAGATTTAATCACTTCGCCTTCAACGATACTACCAGAAGCAAATTGAGAAGTGTTTACTTTTGAACCCGGTGCATAGTAAGTAGGCTCTTCGTTTTTAACTTTAGTGTGAATCTTTTGATTTGGCGAGAACAAAGAGTAGAATTTATGCTGATCAAGCATATCTAAATTAGATTGGTAGTATGTTTCTACTGAATGAATATTTGCTAGGTATCCTGTGTATTCATATGCAAAAGCACCTTCTTTAGCTGCTAAATCACGAAGAACATAACGTAATTTTTCTGGATATTCTTTTTGAGCTTCTTCTTCTAAACGTTTAATCAACCATTGAGTATCTACAACAAAGATATCTGTTGACATGTTGTAGTAATCTTGATTTGATTTTTTATCAAAGAGTTTGTGAGAAACCACATGGTCAGTTTCGTCGATATCAAGGATTGCATTTACTTCTGAAATGTCCTTCTTAGGCAATTTCTTATAAACAACTGTGATTGGTGATTTTGTTGTATTATGCAAATGGAAAACTTGATTGAGATCAATATTCACCAAAACATCAGAGTTCAAGGAAACTGTTTGGTCTGAACCTGAACGTTTTAAGTAAGTTAAGAGTTGTTTATAGTACTCTTTTCCAACAGTACTGCTCTCTACACGAGTATTGTAGATTCCAAGATAGTAGTGGCTAAGAAGTGTATTCAAGCCCCATTCACGTCCTGAACGAATATGGTCAAAAACTGAGCTGATGTTATCTTGTTGGAAAATTCCAAAGATACTACGAACGCCTGCATTAGCTAAACTTGAAAGCGGGAAGTCAATCAAACGATACTTTCCTCCAAATGGTAAAGTTGCCACTGGACGGTTACTTGTCAAGGTTGACATATCATGGAAACCAACGGTATTTCCTAAAATCGCTGAATATTTATCAATCTTCATCTGTTGCTACCCCCACTACTTCGTTATATCCGACTACTTGTACTTCTTCTGTACCATCAATTTCAACACCATCGGCAATAATTGCACCTTCACCGATGATTGCACGTGTAATTTTAGCTCCTCTACCGATAACTGCTCCACTCATGATGACAGAATCAACAACTTCTGCTCCCTTACGAACTTGAGCAGCTGTAGAAAGGATAGAGTGTTTTACTGTACCATTTACGTAACAGCCATCCACTACAAGAGAGTCTTCTACATGAGCATGTTCTCCAATAAAGTTTGGTGGAGCGATAAGGTTACGAGAATAAATTTTCCATTGACGGTTACGGCTATCTAGAGCATTCTCTGGAGAGATGTATTCCATATTTGCTTCCCAAAGAGATTCGATAGTACCAACGTCCTTCCAGTATCCATTGAATTCATAAGCATAGACACTCTCGCCTGTTTCAAGATAATTTGGAATAACATTTTTACCGAAGTCTGACATATCTAGGTTGGCCTTTTCAGCCGCAACTAGCATATTGCGAAGTCGTTTCCAATCAAAGATATAAATACCCATTGAGGCCTTAGTTGATTTTGGTTGAGCTGGTTTTTCTTCAAATTCGACAATACGATTATTAGCATCTGTATTCATGATACCAAAACGGCTAGCTTCTTTTGATGGTACATCCAAGACAGCAACTGTCAAGCTGGCATTATTGTCCTTGTGTGATTGGAGCATATCATCGTAGTCCATCTTGTAGATATGGTCACCCGAAAGAATCAAAACATACTCAGGATTGATGCTGTCGATATAGTCGATGTTTTGGTAAATGGCATGACTTGTACCTTCAAACCAACGGTTCCCCTCACTTGCAGAGTAGGGTTGAAGGATAGAAACTCCGGTGTCAATACCATCTAGACCCCAACTAGAACCATTACCAATGTGGCTATTGAGAGCTAGTGGTTGATACTGTGTGATAACCCCAACATTATGGATACCAGAGTTGGCACAGTTTGAAAGAGCGAAGTCAATGATACGGTAGCGCCCACCAAATTGCACGGCAGGTTTAGCAATGCTTTGAGTGAGTTTACCGAGACGAGTTCCTTGCCCACCGGCAAGGATTAAAGCTAGCATTTCATTCTTCATTTTCTACTCCTTTTTGAGTTTTATTAGCGACTTTCTTAGTAGGTTTTATGCGACGTTTGATTTTCCAAATACTTGCTCCCATAGCTGGCAAGGTAAATGTCAAAGTCTGCTCATAATCCTTCCACAATCCTTCTTGAGTTTGAACAGTTTGGTTATGCTCTTTCCACACACCACCCCATTGTTCTAACTCTGTATTCCAAATTTCTTCATAAATACCTGCAACAGGAAGACCGATTGTGAAATCAGGTCGTTCAACCGGTGCCATATTGAAGACACAGACTAGCATCTCGCCTTTCTTGCCTTTTCGGATAAAGGAAAGAACACTCTGATCTCTGTTATCCGCATCAATAATTTCAATACCGTCATAGCTTGTATCAATTTCCCAAAGACAACGGTGGTCTTTATAAAGCTGATTCAACTGTGATGTAAAATATTTCATCTTGGCATTCATCGGATCTTCTAGGTTAGACCACTCTAATTGCTCTTCGGATTTCCACTCTAGGAATTGACCAAACTCACTACCCATGAAGAGTAATTTCTTACCAGGGTGACAAATTTGATAGGTGTATAAGTTTCTCAAACCAGCGAACTGATTGTAACGATCACCCCACATCTTATGCATCATACTCTTCTTACCGTGGACAACCTCATCATGTGAGAATGGTAGGAGATAATTTTCATTAAAGACATACATGAAGCTGAAAGTCACAAGATTAAAGTCATACTTACGGTAAATTGGATCTTCTTCGTAGAAACGTAGGATATCATTCATCCAACCCATGTTCCACTTGTAGTCAAATCCAAGTCCACCCATTTCCTTCATGCCAGTAATCTTGGTACCTGAAGAAGACTCCTCTGCAATCATCATAACATCCGGATGAGCTAGTTTAATAACGTCGTTCAAACGTTGTAGGAAATAATAGCCTTCATAGTTGAGATTGCCACCGTCTTTATTTGGTGTCCATGGAGCATTGTCATAATCTAGATAGAGAATATTACTTACAGCATCTACACGAATACCATCTAGGTGATAGAAATCAATCCAGAACTTAATACTAGAAATCAAGAAGGATTGCACTTCGTTTTTCCCTAAGTCAAAGTTGAGTGCTCCCCAACCGTAGTTGTTAGCCTTATTATGATCTTGGTATTCAAAAGTTGGTGTACCGTCGTAGTATGCCAAAGCGTCGTCATTTATTGTAAAGTGTCCAGGTACCCAGTCCACAATTACTCCGATATTGTTGATATGACATTCCTCAACGAAGTCTTGAAACTCTTCAGGACGACCATAGGCATGCTCTAAAGCGAAGTAACCCATGAGCTGATAACCCCAACTCAAACCGAGAGGGTGAGCCATCAAAGGCATAAACTCGATATGAGTATAGTTCATCTCAACGAGATAAGGAATGAGCTCTTCTTTGAGTTGAGCAAAGCTATAAGGTGTTCCATCAGGATTTCTCTTCCAAGATCCTGCATGCGCCTCATAAATGTTGACCGGTCTCTCAAAAAATCCCCAACGTTTTCTACGAGCTAACCAGAGCCCGTCCTTCCATTTTTTTTCAGGAATTTCTGTTAAAACTGCTCCTGTTCCCGGACGTGCTTCATAACGTACTGCCAAGGGATCAATCTTCATAAGCTGATGACCATTAGCACGAGTAATATGATATTTATAAATATGTCCTTCTTGAGCTAAAGTTGTAAAAACTTCCCAAACTCCAGATTCATTACGAACCATGGGGATTTGATTTTCAACCCAGTTAGTAAAATCACCAACTAGATGGACAGCTTGCGCATTTGGCGCCCAGACACGGAATGTATAGCCATACTCACCGTCTCTTTCTTCACGATGCGCTCCTAAATAGTGTTGAAGATGGAAATTTTCGCCACTAGTAAAAGTTCTTAAAGCCTCAAATTTATCCATTG
>NZ_JVKV01000104.1 GCF_001072375.1 Streptococcus pseudopneumoniae | reverse complement strand
GACAGAAGCTGGTGGTAAGACAGTTACTCCAGAAAATCCTGAAGCAACAGATACAGTAACCTACAAACCACTTGGAAACTTGGTTCCAAAACCAGGAACACCAGACGATCCAAACTTCCCATCAACACCAAAAGTGAAGTATCCAAATGATCCAACAGATCCAAGTAAACCAGGTCAACCAGTTGTTCCAGACGTACCAGGCTACAAACCATACTTGCCAGATCCAAAAGATCCAAGCAAACCAGGTAAACCAGTAGAACCAGGAAAACCAATCACTCCTGAAAACCCAGGTGACGACACACCAATCATCTACGTACCAATCGTAAATGATGTGAAGAAACCAACTAAACAAACAGTTAAGTTTGAAGGAGCAGGCGATAAGACTCCAGGAGACAACGTCCAAGACGACTTCACATTCACTGGTAAAGTAAACAAAGCTGATGGAAGTACAACATGGACTGAGAAGAGCCATACTTACGGTAAGGTATCTGTACCAGTAATTCCAGGTTACTACGCTGATAAGACAGAAGCTGGTGGTAAGACAGTTACTCCAGAAAATCCTGAAGTAGTAGAGATTGTTACCTATAAACCACTTGGAAGCTTGGTTCCAAAATCTGATGATCCTAAATTCCCATCAACACCAGATGTGAAATATCCAAATGATCCAACAGATCCAACAAAACCAGGAAAACCAGTTGTTCCAGACGTACCAGGCTACAAACCATACTTGCCA
>NZ_JVKV01000103.1 GCF_001072375.1 Streptococcus pseudopneumoniae | reverse complement strand
CTGCGGCTCGCTTCCTAGTTTGCTCTTTGATTTTCATTGAGTATCACTCATGAAAATCAAATAAAAGATTAGGAATATAGCTACAAGCAATACTTGCTCAGGAAACAGAAGAAGGGATAAAGCTGATTTTTAAAGTATATAAAAAGAGGTCGGGATAAAAAACTCCGACCTTGATTTTTATGTTCATGAGCCTTTGACTCAATGTTGATTGGGGATTGAATAGGAAAACAACTCTTGGTTTAAGAGGTTTATTCAACCGCTTTTGTCTTATCCTAAATAGCGTTGTAAAAATTCTCTTGTACGTTCCTCTTTAGGATTTGTAAATAAATCTTCAGGTTTGCCTTCTTCTGCAATAACACCTTTGTCCATAAAGATGACACGGTGTGATACGTCACGAGCAAATTCCATTTCGTGGGTTACAACGATCATTGTCAAGCCTTCTTGAGCTAGTTCTTGCATGATTTTTAGAACTTCACCGACCATTTCAGGATCAAGGGCTGAAGTTGGCTCATCAAAGAGAATGGCATCAGGGTTCATAGAAAGTGCGCGAGCAATGGCGACACGTTGCTTTTGACCACCTGAAAGTTGCTTAGGTTTAGCTTGCCAGTAGCGCTCTCCCATTCCAACTTTTTCAAGGTTTTCTTTAGCAATTTTCTCTGCTTCTGATCGTTCACGTTTGAGAACGGTTGTCTGTGCAACAATCGTATTTTCAAGAACGTTGAGATTTTCAAAGAGGTTAAAGGATTGGAAAACCATGCCTAGTTTTTCACGATAGTGAGTGAGATTATACCCTTTTTCAAGTACGTTTTCACCGTGATAAAGAATCTCACCTTCAGTTGGTGTTTCGAGAAGGTTGATAGAACGTAGGAAGGTTGATTTACCACTACCGGAACTACCGATGATAGAAATCACTTCTCCTTTATGAATAGTGAGAGAGATGTCTTTTAGGACCTCGTTTTGCCCGTAGGATTTTTTGAGGTGTTTGATTTCAAGGATTGGTTGACTCATTATTTCAAATCCTCCGTTTGCATTTGGTTAGCACCTGTCGTGTAGGTATCCATATCCATACGTTTTTCGATGAAGCGTAGGATACGCGTTACAGTGAAGGTGAGGACAAAGTAGATAACTGCGATGATGGTAAAGGTTTGGAAGTACTGGTAGGTTTGTGTTGCTACTGTGTTTCCTGAGAAGTAAAGTTCTACAACAGAGATAACGTTCAATACAGAAGTATCCTTGATGTTGATGACGAACTCATTACCAGTTGCTGGTAGAATATTTCGAACAACTTGAGGCAAAACAATCTTACGCATGGTCTGGTTATGAGTCATACCAAGTGCAGTTGCCGCTTCAAATTGTCCCTTATCAACAGCCAGAATACCACCACGGACGATTTCAGTCATGTAGGCACCAGTGTTGATCGAAACGATAAAGATAGCAGCTAGCGTACGGTCTAGGTTGATCCCGAAAGCTTGAGCAGTTCCATAGTAGATAACCATAGATTGTACAATCATAGGTGTTCCACGGAAAATTTCAATATAGATATTGAGAATCCAACCGATTAGTTTTTGGATACCAAAGATAAATTGGTTTTCAGATAGAGGTGCTGTACGGAAGACACCGATAGCAAGACCGATAGCGAGACCAACGATGGTACCGATAATTGAAATGAGAAGGGTAATACCAGCACCACGCAAGAGTTGTTGCCAGTTTTCAGTCAGAATTTTAGCGACTTGGCCAAAGAAATTACTGTTGCTTTCTTCAGTCGTTGTAGATTCTGCTGGTTGCTCTTTAATCATACGATCCATGAGCGCAACTTGTTCATCTTTAGAAATGGTTTCGATACTGGCATTGATTTGGCTGATACGGTCATCATCTTTACGAAGTCCAATAGCGATAGATGTATCTTCTTCACCAGTTTTAAAACCAGGTTCAGGCTGAATCATTTTGAACTTAGCGTTTGCTGATTCGGCGGTGAGAGCTTCTGGTCGTTCAGAAACATAGGCATCAATGACACCAGCTTCAAGAGCTTGACGCATTTGGGCAAAATCTCCCATGGCAGTTTCCTTCTGAGCGCCTGAGATTTGTGAAATTAAGTCATAAAGGTAAACACCTTGTTGAGAAGTGATTTTTGCTCCGCTAAAGTCCTCTAGTGATTTGGCGTTTGCATAGGCAGAATCCTTTTTAACCAAAAGTACTGGTTCGCTAGTATAGTAGCTGCTTGAAAATGCAATTTCTTGTTTGCGTTCAGCAGTTGGGCTCATACCTGCAATGATCATATCAATCTTACCAGAAGTAAGGGCTGGAACAAGTCCTTCCCACTTGGTTTTAACAACCAAGGGCTCTTTGCCTAGGTCCTTAGCAATCTTTTTAGCTATTTGGACGTCGTAACCATTAGCATATTGGTTGGTTCCATCGATTTTTACAGCGCCGTTACTGTCGTCATCTTGAGTCCAGTTAAAGGGTGCGTAGGCTGCCTCCATACCGATGCGTAAATATTCATCGGCTTGGACCTGGCTAACTAGTCCTAAAGTAAGGGCTAGGCTAGCAAGGATAGTTAAGCATAATTTTTTCATGATTTCTCCTATTTCTAGTCTAAAATTGCTTCTCTCTATTGTATCGAAAAAGCGGAACTTTTTCAATCTTAGTAAACCCTTACTTGTGAAAAAATGATATAATGAGAAAAAGGTCAAAAGAGGCTATATTATGAAAAAAAGATGGTTAATAGTACTTATATTTACTTGTCTGATAATTGTTCCAAAATTGGTTTTTGCCGTGGATTTCAGCATTCCATCCTATAAAGGAGAACTGTATATTCATGCAGACAATACAGCGGAATTTAGGCAGAAGATAGTTTACCAGTTCGAGGAGGATTTTAATGGCCAAATCGTGGGACTTGGTCGTGCAGGCAAGATGCCTAGCGGGTTTGAAATTGATCCTCATCCAAAGGTTGAGGTCTCGAAAAATGGTGCTGAACTGACAGATGTTACTAGCGAAGTGACAGAAGAAACGAATGGTTATACTGTTAAAGTCTATAATCCAGGTCAGGAAGGGGACAGGGTCGAAGTGGAACTTACCTGGCAATTGAAAAACCTTCTTTTCTTATATGATGACATCGCTGAATTAAATTGGCAACCCTTAACAGACAGTTCAGAATCTATTGAAAAGTTTGAGTTTCACGTAAGCGGAGAAAAGGGGGCTGAAAAACTCTTTTTCCACACAGGGCAACTCTATAGAGAGGGAAGGATTGAACAGAGTGGTCATGACTATACTATTCGTTTAGACAATCTTCCGTCTAAGCGCGGAGTTGAGTTGCATGCCTACTGGCCTCGAACTGATTTTGCTAGCGCTATGGATCAGGGCTTAAAAGGGAATCGTTTAGAAGAGTTTAATAAGATAGAAGACTCGATTGTTAGAGAAAAAGAGCAGAGTAAACAACTCGTTACTTGGGTGTTTCCTTCAATACTTTCCATCTCCTTGTTATTGAGTATCTGCTTCTATTTTATTTATAGAAGAAAAACCACTCCTTCAGTCAAATATGCCAAAAATCATCGTCTCTATGAACCTCCGATGGAATTAGAGCCTATGGTTTTATCTGAAGCTGTTTACTCGACCTCCTTGGAAGAAGTGAGTCCTCTAATTAAAGGAGCAGGCAAATTCACCTTCAACCAGCTTATTCAGGCTACCTTACTAGATGTAATCGACCGTGGTAATGTCTCTATTATTTCAGAAGGAGATGCAGTTACTTTAAGGTTGGTAAAAGAAGATGGCTTGGCAAGCTTTGAGAGGACCTGTCTAAATCTGGCCTTTTCAGGTAAAAAAGAAGTTGCTGTTTCCGATTTGTTTGCAGATTATAAGGTATCTGAGAGCCTTTATCGTGGAGCGAAAGCTACTGATGAAAAACGGATTCAAACAAAAGGCCGTAAGCTCAAATATTCTTTTGAAAGAGTATTGAAAGAGATGCAAGAAGGGGTGAAGGACCGAGTCTCATTCTTGGGGCTACCAGCTTATTATCGTCCCTTGACTAGCGGGGAAAAGGTCTTGCAAGTGAGTATGGGTGTTTCTACTACTTTCCCACTAATCATCGGATTTGGTTTGTTTTTGTACAGTTTGGACGTTCATGGCTATCTTTACTTCCCCTTGCCAATACTTGGCTCATTAGGTTTAATTTTGGCTGTTTTCTATTATTGGAAGCTTCGACTAGATAATCGTGATGGTGTCCTAAATGAAGCAGGAGCAGAGGTCTATTATCTTTGGACGAGCTTTGAAAATATGTTGCGTGAGATTGCACGACTGGATCAGGCAGAGTTGGAAAGTATTGTAGTCTGGAATCGGCTACTGGTGTATGCAACCTTGTTTGGCTGTGCTGACAAGGTGAGCCATTTGATGAAGGTTCACCAGATCCAAGTTGAAAATCCAGATATCAATCTCTATGTAGCTTATGGCTGGCATAACATGTTTTATCATTCAACAGCGCAAATGAGCCATTATGCCAGTGTCGCAAATACGGCAAGTACTTACTCAGTATCTTCTAGTAGTGGAAGTTCTGGTGGAGGTTTCTCAGGCGGTGGCGGTGGTGGAAGTATCGGCGCTTTCTAAAGAAAACTAAACACATCCTTTAAAAGTATGATATAATGGAGGATAGAAAAAAGGAGTAATCTATGTATTTTTTTGAAATTTTAAAAGCTATCTTTTTTGGAATTGTTGAAGGAATCACGGAGTGGTTGCCGATTTCAAGTACTGGCCACTTGATTTTAGCACAAGAGTTTATCCAGTTTAAAGATCAAAATGAAACCTTTATGTCTATGTTTAATGTCGTCATTCAACTGGGTGCTATCTTAGCCGTTATGGTTATCTACTTTAACAAGCTTAACCCCTTCAAACCAGGTAAGGATAAAGTTCAAGTTCGTAGAACTTGGCAATTATGGTCCAAAGTATTTGTGGCTACACTTCCTTTATTAGCCGTTTTTAAATTTGATGATTGGTTTGAAACCCACTTCTATAATAAAGTTTCAGTAGCCATTATGTTGATTGTTTATGGGGTTGCCTTTATTTATCTTGAAAAACGTAACAAAGCGCAAGCGATTGAGCCAACAGTCACAGAGCTAGATAAGTTGCCTTATAAAACAGCCCTCTATATCGGACTTTTCCAAGTCTTGGCCCTTTTACCAGGGACTAGCCGTTCCGGAGCAACTATCGTCGGTGGTTTATTAAATGGAACCAGTCGTTCAGTGGTAACTGAGTTTACCTTCTACCTAGGAATTCCAGTTATGTTTGGAGCCAGTGCTTTGAAGATTTTTAAATTTATTAAAGCAGGAGAAGTTTTGAGCTTTGGTCAATTTTTCTTACTTCTAGTTGCCATGGTTGTAGCTTTTGCAGTCAGCATGGTTGCCATTCGTTTCTTGACCAGCTATGTTAAAAAACACGACTTTACAGTCTTTGGTAAATACCGTATTGTCCTTGGTAGTGTCTTGCTACTTTATAGCTTTGTACGATTATTTGTATAAGAAAAAAACCTTGAGGGAAGATTCCTTCAAGGTTTTAAAATCCAGTCACTGTGACTCCCAATAAACGGACGCCTTTATCCTTATCACTGAGTGTTTCGTAGAGTTGAATAATGTATTGAGCGATTTGGTCTGAATTTTGTGTTTGCTGATCTAGGGTTTTTCGCTTAGTCAAAGTAGAAAAGTCAGCGTAGCGAATTTTTAAGATGACAATCTTACCACTTTTTTCATATTTTTGAAGACTAAGGGCAACTCTTTCCGAAAGAAGAGTTAGCTCTTTTTTGATATCTTCTTCCAGACTAAGAATTTTACTATAAGTTTTTTCTTTTCCGATAGACTTACGAATGCGATTGGATTTGACAGGAGAATTATCAATGCCACGAGCCTTGCGATACAGGTCAAAACCGAGTCGACCAAAACGATCAATGAGACTAATTTCAGAAATTTTTAAAAGATCAGCACCTGTAAATACCCCCATTTGATGCAATTTCTCAACTGTTTTCTTACCCACACCGTGGAATTTAGCGATATCCATTTGTTTGAGAAAATCTTCAGCTTCATCAGGGAGAATAACTGTCAGACCTCGAGGTTTTTGGTAATCGCTGGCTATTTTAGCTAAGAATTTATTATAAGACACACCAGCAGAAGCAGTCAGATGAAGTTCTTGCCAAATATCTTGTTGAATTAGTCGAGCGATTTTAACAGCTGACTTGATACCGAGTTTGTTTTCAGTCACGTCTAGATAAGCTTCATCGATACTCATAGGCTCGATATTATCCGTATAACGTTTGAAAATAGCTCGAATCTGTTGACCGACAGCAGTATATTTTTCGTAGTTTCCAGAAATGAAAACAGCTTGAGGGCAACGTTCATAGGCTTCTTTAGAACTCATAGCTGAGTGGATGCCGAAGACTCGCGCTTCATAACTACAGGTAGAAACAACTCCTCGACCACCAGTTTTTCTAGGATCACTACCAATCACAACTGGCCTCCCTTTAAGTTTGGGATTGTCTCGAATTTCAACAGCAGCAAAAAAGGCATCCATGTCAATATGGATGATTTTACGAGATAAATCATTCATTAGTGGAAAAATCAACATGGAGAAACCTCTCAGTGCTAGTTTGTTTAATTTTATTATACTCTTTTTCTGAAAAAAATGAAAACCAAATAACATCTTTCAAAAATATAATACAGTTTGTTATATATTTCGAACTGTATTAGAAAAGAAAGTGTTTAAAAAGTGAGTTTTTAGTTGTTGAAATCGTTTACTGTGTGTTATACTGAATACATGAATGTAACAGATGACTGTTACTAGAAAGAAAAAAGAGGAATTAACATGGTTGTTAAGACAGTTGTTGAAGCACAGGACATTTTTGACAAAGCTTGGGAAGGCTTTAAAGGTGTTGACTGGAAAGAAAAAGCAAGTGTATCACGCTTTGTACAAGCAAACTACACTCCTTATGATGGAGATGAAAGCTTCCTTGCAGGACCAACAGAACGTTCACTCCACATCAAAAAAATCGTAGAAGAAACTAAAGCACACTACGAAGAAACTCGTTTCCCAATGGACACTCGTCCAACTTCTATTGCTGATATTCCTGCTGGATTTATCGACAAAGAAAACGAAGTGATCTTTGGTATCCAAAATGATGAACTCTTCAAATTGAACTTCATGCCAAAAGGTGGTATCCGTATGGCTGAAACTACTTTGAAAGAAAATGGATATGAGCCAGATCCAGCTGTTCACGAAATCTTCACTAAATATGTAACAACAGTTAACGACGGTATCTTCCGTGCCTACACTTCAAACATTCGTCGCGCTCGTCACGCTCACACTGTAACTGGTCTTCCAGATGCCTACTCACGTGGACGTATCATCGGTGTTTACGCACGTCTTGCTCTTTACGGAGCAGACTACTTGATGCAAGAAAAAGTCAACGACTGGAATGCAATCAAAGAAATCGATGAAGAAACAATCCGCCTTCGTGAAGAAGTAAACCTTCAATACCAAGCATTGCAACAAGTTGTACGCTTGGGTGACCTTTACGGAGTTGATGTTCGTAAACCAGCGATGAACGTTAAAGAAGCTATCCAATGGGTTAACATTGCCTTTATGGCTGTCTGCCGTGTTATCAACGGTGCGGCTACATCTCTTGGACGTGTGCCAATCGTATTGGATATCTTTGCAGAACGTGACCTTGCTCGTGGTACATTTACTGAATCAGAAATCCAAGAATTTGTTGATGATTTCGTTATGAAACTTCGTACAGTTAAATTTGCTCGTACAAAAGCTTATGACCAATTGTACTCAGGTGACCCAACCTTCATCACAACTTCTATGGCTGGTATGGGTAACGACGGTCGTCACCGTGTTACTAAGATGGACTACCGTTTCTTGAACACTCTTGACAACATCGGTAACTCTCCAGAACCAAACTTGACAGTTCTTTGGACTGACAAATTGCCATACAATTTCCGTCGCTACTGTATGCACATGAGCCACAAACACTCTTCAATCCAATACGAAGGTGTTACAACAATGGCTAAAGACGGATACGGTGAAATGAGCTGTATCTCATGTTGTGTATCTCCACTTGACCCAGAAAACGAAGAACAACGTCACAACATCCAGTACTTCGGTGCTCGCGTTAACGTTCTTAAAGCTCTTCTTACTGGTTTGAATGGTGGTTACGACGATGTTCATAAAGACTACAAAGTATTTGACATCGAACCAATCCGTGATGAAGTTCTTGAATTCGAATCAGTTAAAGCTAACTTTGAAAAATCTCTTGACTGGTTGACTGACACTTACGTAGATGCTTTGAACATCATCCACTACATGACTGATAAGTACAACTACGAAGCTGTTCAAATGGCCTTCTTGCCAACTAAACAACGTGCTAACATGGGATTCGGTATCTGTGGTTTCGCAAACACTGTTGATACATTGTCAGCTATCAAGTACGCTACAGTTAAACCAATCCGTGACGAAAATGGCTACATCTACGATTACGAAACAATCGGTGAATACCCACGTTGGGGTGAAGATGACCCACGTTCAAACGAATTGGCAGAATGGTTGATCGAAGCTTACACAACTCGTCTACGTAGTCACAAACTTTACAAAGACGCAGAAGCTACTGTATCACTTTTGACAATCACATCTAACGTTGCTTACTCTAAACAAACTGGTAACTCACCAGTCCACAAAGGTGTATATCTCAACGAAGATGGTTCAGTGAACTTGTCTAAACTTGAATTCTTCTCACCAGGTGCTAACCCATCTAACAAAGCTAAAGGTGGATGGTTGCAAAACTTGAACTCACTTGCTAGCCTTGACTTTGGTTATGCAGCTGATGGTATCTCATTGACAACTCAAGTATCACCTCGCGCTCTTGGTAAAACTCGTGACGAACAAGTTGATAACTTGGTAACAATCCTTGATGGTTACTTCGAAAACGGTGGACAACACGTTAACTTGAACGTTATGGACTTGAACGATGTTTACGAAAAGATCATGTCAGGTGAAGACGTAATCGTACGTATCTCAGGATACTGTGTAAATACTAAGTACCTCACTCCAGAACAAAAAACTGAATTGACACAACGTGTCTTCCACGAAGTTCTTTCAATGGATGATGCATTGAGCTAAGATTCATAAATAGTAAATCAAAAACCAGTCACTCTGACTGGTTTTTTTGTTATAAAAATTTTAAAAAAAAAATTAGTCAAATTTGGTCAAATCTCTTGACTATTACTGACCAAAGTGATAAACTAAGAACATAAGGATAAGGAAATCCTTAGAAAACCTTGATTTTAAGGTGATTGTGTATTCTATCTTAAGATCAAAGTATGGGTAAAACCTAGAAAAGAGGTACAACCTATGATGAACATTAGTATTTTTAGAAGTCCAATTACAAAACCTGTATTGGATAAAGAAAAACCTGAAATTATACGTAGAGTAGCAGATTGCTAGTCTAAATTTTTAAAAAAAGGTCAGAGAAAGTCAAAATGTTTTGACTAAGTAAATTTGAAAACAAACGAGGTATGAAATATGAATAACAACTTTAATAACTTTAACAACATGGATGATTTATTTAACCAATTGATGGGCGGTATGCGTGGATATAGTTCTGAAAATCGTCGTTACTTGATTAACGGTCGTGAAGTAACTCCAGAAGAATTCGCTATTTACCGTCAAACTGGTCAACTTCCAAATGAAGGAAGTGACCAAGCACAGTATGTTCAAGGTAAAGCTATGAAACAAGATGGTATTCTTGCAAAACTTGGACGTAACTTAACAGCTGAAGCACGTGAAGGTAAGTTAGATCCGGTTATTGGACGTAATAAGGAAATTCAAGAAACATCTGAAATTCTTTCTCGTCGTACTAAGAACAACCCAGTCCTTGTAGGTGATGCTGGTGTCGGTAAAACAGCAGTAGTTGAAGGTTTGGCTCAAGCTATCGTGAATGGTGATGTTCCAGCAGCAATCAAGAATAAAGAAATTATCTCTATTGATATTTCAGGTCTTGAAGCTGGCACTCAATATCGTGGTAGCTTTGAAGAAAATATTCAAAACTTGGTAAAAGAAGTTAAAGAAGCTGGAAACATTATCCTCTTCTTCGACGAAATCCATCAAATCCTGGGTGCAGGTAGCACAGGAGATGGTCAAGGATCTAAAGGTCTTGCTGATATCTTGAAACCAGCTCTTTCACGTGGTGAATTGACAGTGATTGGTGCAACAACTCAAGACGAATACCGCAACACTATTTTGAAAAATGCTGCCCTTGCTCGTCGTTTCAATGAAGTGAAGGTCAATGCTCCATCTGCTGAAGATACTTTCAAGATTCTCCAAGGTATCCGTGATCTATATCAACAACACCATAATGTTATCTTGCCAGATGAAGTTTTGAAAGCTGCTGTTGATTACTCTGTTCAATATATTCCACAACGTAGCTTGCCAGATAAGGCTATCGACCTTGTCGATGTGACAGCTGCTCACTTGGCTGCACAACATCCAGTAACAGATGTGCATGCTGTGGAACATGAAATTGAAGAAGAAAAAGCTAAACAAGAAGCTGCAGCTGCTAAAGAAGATTATGAAGCAGCTTTAAATGCAAAAGTTCGTATCGAAGAACTTGAAAAGCAAATTGCTAACCATACAGAAGATCACAAGGTTACAGCGACTGTCAATGACGTAGCTGAGTCTGTAGAACGTATGACTGGTATTCCAGTATCACAAATGGGTGCAACTGATATTGAACGCTTGAAAGATATGGGTCACCGTTTGCAAACCAAAGTCATCGGTCAAGATAAAGCTGTTGAGGCAGTAGCACGTGCTATCCGTCGTAACCGTGCAGGTTTTGACGAAGGAAACCGTCCTATCGGTAGCTTCCTCTTTGTAGGACCTACTGGCGTTGGTAAGACTGAGTTGGCTAAACAATTAGCTCTTGATATGTTCGGAACGAAAGATGCCATCATTCGTTTGGATATGTCTGAATACAGCGACCGCACAGCCGTTTCTAAATTGATTGGTACAACAGCTGGTTATGTTGGTTACGATGACAACAACAATACCTTGACTGAACGTGTTCGTCGCAATCCATACTCAATTGTCCTTCTTGATGAGATTGAAAAGGCAGATCCTCAAGTGATCACTCTTCTTCTTCAAGTATTGGATGATGGTCGTTTGACAGACGGTCAAGGTAACACTGTAAACTTCAAGAATACAGTGATTATCGCAACTTCAAATGCTGGCTTTGGTTATGAAGCGAACTTGACAGAAGATGCGGACAAACCAGAATTGATGGATCGTTTGAAACCTTACTTCCGTCCAGAATTCCTCAATCGTTTCAATGCTGTCATCGAATTCTCACACTTGAGCAAGGAAGACCTTTCTAAGATTGTAGATTTGATGTTGGTTGATGTCAATAAGACACTTGCTAAGAAAGAAATCGACTTGGCAGTGAGCGATGCAGCTAAAGAATACATGACTGAAGAAGGTTACGATGAAGTCATGGGTGTTCGTCCACTTCGTCGTGTAGTTGAACAACAAATTCGTGACAAAGTCACAGACTTTCACTTAGATAATTTGGATGCTATACACCTTGAAGCTGATATGGAAGATGGTGTTTTGGTCATTCGTGAAAAAGCTTAAATCAAGGTTTTGAGAATAAAAAAGGAACCAGTTGAAAAAATTGGTTCCTTTTTGTTAAATGACATGACGCTCAAAGGCATCATCTGAGATTCCTTGTTCAAGAATCAATTTTGCCCATTCCTTAGCAGAGAAAAGGCTATGATCCTTGTAGTTACCACAAGACTCAATGGTAGTTCCTGGGACATCTTCCCAAGTTGTAGTCTCAGCGATTTCCTTTAGTGAATCCTTGATGACAGCTGCGATTTCTGCGCTAGTATGACGTCCCCACATAATCATATGGAAACCTGTACGACACCCAAATGGTGAACAATCAATCATCCCGTCGATGCGAGTACGGATGAGTTTGGCTAAGAGGTGCTCTATCGTATGAAGACCAGCAGTAGGGATTGAATCTTCATTTGGTTGAACCAAGCGAATATCAAAGTTAGAAATGATATCTCCTTTAGGACCTGTTTCTTCTCCGATTAAACGGACATAAGGTGCTTTGACAATGGTGTGATCCAGTTCAAAACTTTCAACAATAACTTCTTTTGACATGGTATTTCCTTTCAATTTTCTCCTTTCATTATATCATAAAGATTTACTTGAAAACTGCTAACAAAGAGATTTTTCAAATATGAATGCCAAAAAAGTGACTGACTGTAAAAAATAATTTTAAAATGGCAATTGTTTTCAAATCAATTTGAAAAATTCTGAAAATTGTATTGACACTTAGCAAAAAAGGGACTATAATGTATAAAAAGTCATAAAGGAGTTTATTATGAAATTTTCAAAAGTAATGGCCCTAGCAGGAGTGACTCTGTTAGCGTCAGGTGTTTTGGCAGCTTGTTCAGGTTCAGGCTCTAGTGCAAAGGGTGAGAAAACTTTTTCTTATGTTTATGAAACTGATCCAGACAGCCTCAACTATTTGACAACTGGTAAGGCTGCAGTTGCTAATATCACAAGTAATGTCGTTGACGGTTTGATGGAAAATGACCGCTACGGAAACTTTGTACCATCAATGGCAGAAGACTGGTCTGTATCTCAAGACGGTTTGACATACACTTACACAATCCGTAAAGATGCTAAATGGTATACTTCTGAAGGTGAGGAGTACGCAGCTGTGAAAGCTCAAGACTTTGTAACAGGTCTTAAATATGCAGCTGATAATAAATCAGAAGCACTTTATCTCGTCCAAGATTCTATTAAGGGTCTGGATGCATATGTGAAAGGTGAAGTTAAAGACTTTTCTGAAGTTGGAATCAAGGCAATTGATGATCAGACAGTTCAATATACTTTGAACAAACCAGAAAGCTTCTGGAACTCTAAGACAACCATGGGTATTCTTGCACCAGTCAATGAAGAATTCCTTACTTCTAAAGGAAGTGACTTTGCCAAAGCAACTGATCCAAGCAGTATTCTTTACAACGGTCCTTTCTTGTTGAAATCATTGGTAGCAAAATCTTCAGTAGAATTTGAAAAGAATCCAAACTACTGGGATAAGGACAATGTTCATATTGATAAAGTAAAACTTTCATTCTGGGATGGTCAAGACAATAACAAACTTGCAGAAACCTTTAAAGATGGTGGTTTCTCAATGGCTCGTCTCTTCCCAACCAGTGCAAGTTATCCTGAACTTGAAAAAGAATTTAAAGACAATATTGTTTATACACCTCAAGATTCTTCAACTTACTTAATTGGTACCAATATTGATCGTCAGTCTTACAAGTACACTTCTAAGACTACAGATGAACAAAAGACATCAACTAAAAAAGCTCTCCTTAACAAAGACTTCCGTCAAGCCCTTGCTTTTGGTTTTGACAGAACAGCTTATGCTTCTCAAGTAAACGGAGAAAGTGGAGCAAGCAAACTTCTTCGTAACTTGTTTGTGCCACCAACATTTGTTCAAGCAGATGGTAAAAACTTTGGTGACTTAGTTAAGGAAAAATTGGTGACCTATGGTGATGAATGGAAAGATGTTAATCTAGACGACGCTCAAGATGGTCTTTACAATCCTGAAAAAGCAAAAGCAGAATTTGCTAAGGCTAAGACAGCTCTCCAAGCGGAAGGTGTTCAATTCCCAATTCACTTGGATATGCCGGTTGACCAAACAAGTACTACAAAAGTACAACGTGTTCAATCATTGAAACAATCACTTGAAGCAACATTAGGAACTGACAATGTCGTTATTGATATCCAACAACTTCAAAAAGATGAAGTTCTCAATGTCACTTACTTTGCAGAATCAGCTGCTGGAGAAGATTGGGACCTTTCAGATAACGTTGGTTGGACTCCAGACTATATCGACCCATCTACTTACCTTGATATCATCAAACCATCAGTCGGTGAAAATACTAAGACTTACCTAGGATTTGATTCAGGTACAAACAACGCTGTTGCCAAACAAGTTGGTTTGGAAGATTACGAAAAGATGGTTGTTGAAGCTGGTAATGAAAATACTGACGTTTCAAAACGTTATGACAAATATGCTGCAGCCCAAGCTTGGTTGACAGATAGTGCTTTGATTATCCCTACAACTTCTCAAACTGGACGTCCAATGTTGTCTAAGATGGTACCATTCACACTTCCGTTTGCTTACTCAGGTAACAAGGGAACAAGTGAAGCTCTCTTGTACAAATACCTTGAACTTCAAGATAAACCAGTAACTGCTGATGAATATCAGAAAGCTCAAGATAAATGGAAGAAAGAAAAAGAAGAATCTAATAAAAAAGCGCAAGAAGATCTTGCAAACCATGTCAAATAAGAAAAAAGAGGCCGGACAAAAAATCTGGCCTTTTGATATCATTCCTGAGACATCAGTTTGACATTTTTGTTATTGGTTCAAGCACTGCATTGAAGTAGTAGAACAGACTTTCTAAGTCACGCCCCAGTTCATAGATAAACTACATAAACACAAGGTAACTTTTAAACAGTTTTCCCGACTATTTAACTTGTGTTTGGGATAAGGTTGCGATTGAGATAGCTTTGACAGTTTTTTAGTCTGTTAAGTTGTTTCTCTTCCTAATTTTAAAAGTTTGGCTTTATAAAAATTAAGATTCCACCATAAAAAACTGCATATAAAAAACTGAGAATAAATCCTCAGTTTTTTATATATTTTATTGTTGTCTTCGTGGATTTTGTTGGGGTTGATTTTGTTGTTGAGAATTTGCAGATGAGTTTGGTTGCGTTGCATTTGGATTGGTAGTGCCATTTGTATTTTCATTTGAAGAGCTTTCGCTTTCAGTTGTTGAAGTTGAACTTGAGCTAGAGCTCTCTGTTGTCGAACTTGCTTGAGTTGACTGTGGAATCCAGTTGCTACGTGCCCCATTCTTGAAGACGTAATCACCGCTTCTATAAAGTCCTTCTGGCATTGTCCAATCACCAGGGTGATCATTTTCAGCGAGATATTCCATCATTGAACGATAGATGCTACCAGCAACTCTAAATCCGTCACCAACAATTGGTGTCAATCGATTGGAGTAACCAGTCCATACTGCCATTGAGTATTTACGTGTATAGCCAACAAACATTTCATCAGGAGCGACATACTGATCGGTTTTGATATGATTCTCAATTTCAGCATCAGTATAGTTTGATGTACCAGTTTTACCCGCTTGAGGTAACCAAGAAATGTAAGCACCAGTACCGTTTCCATAATATAGTACTGTTTTCATCATCTCGGTCATCATATAAGCTGTTGTTTCTTTCATAGCACGAGTACCTTGATCAGAAAACTCTTTTGAACTACCGTCGCTAAAGACAACTTTATTGATATACATTGGTTTGTGATAGATACCACCGTTAGCAAATGCAGCATAAGCAGTAGCCATTTTTTCACTACTTGCACCGTACTGTTTACCTGATTCAGTCGTGTTACTTGAAATTGCGTTTGCATATACCATGGTTGGATAATCAATGCCAAGTCCGTTTAAGAATTTTTTGGCTTTATCAAGTCCAACTCTATCGAGAGTTTCGACTGCTGGTACGTTACGAGATTGTTGGATAGCGGTTTGAAGAGTGATGTTACCATAATAGCCACGATCCCAGTTGTAGACTGGAGTGCTAGTACCTGGGAAGTTATATGGTACATCCTTAAGCATATAAGCAGTTGAGTCATAGATATCGTACTCAAGTGCAGGTGCATAGTCCGTAATTGGTTTCATAGTTGAACCCCAGTCACGGTTTGTTTCCACTGCTTGGTTAGTACCAAAGGATACATTGCTAGCTTGGTGTCGAGACCCGAGTTGGGCAATAACTTTACCATTTGATACATCAACGATAGTAGAAGCTGCTTGGATATCATCATCAGGATAGTTTACGTATTGATCAGTGTTATAGACGTCCCAAAGGTGTTTTTGTACCTCTTGGTCGACGTTGGTATAGACTTCCATACCTGTTGTTAATAGATTATAACCTGTCTCTTGTTCTACTTGGTCAATAACCTCTTTAAGATAGTTATCCATGTACTGTGGATAGCTATTAACAGATTTTAGACTTTGAAGTCCATCTGTGATTGGAGTATTGATGGCTGTTTCATATTGTTCGGCTGTAAGGTATCCTTGCCTTTGCATTTCTGACAAAACAAGGTTTCGTCTTTCAAGGGCAGCTTCAGGATGAGAATAAGGATCGTATTGGTTTGGAGCCTGTGGCATACCTGCTAAGAGTGCTAGCTGAGGAATGGATAAGTCTTTGAGGTCCTTACCATAATAGTTTTCCGCAGCTGTCTGCATACCATAGTTACCATTTGACATGTAAACCTTATTGACGTAATAGGTCAATATTTCTTGCTTAGTTGCAGTTCGCTCTAGTTGGATAGCTAACCAAGCTTCTTGAACTTTACGGGATAGGGTTTGATCAGCTGTCGATGTTGAAAAGTAAGTTAATTTAATTAACTGCTGAGTCAAAGTTGATCCACCTTGAAGACCACTATTGCTTCGAAGGTTACGAAGGAATGCTCCTGCTATACGAATGCTATCAATTCCTCTGTGGTTAAAGAAACGGTGATCTTCGATAGAGACAATCGCATTGACAAGATCAGTAGGAATGTCACTACTTTGAGCATTGACACGACGTTCAGCACCCAAATCTGCGATTAGTTCATTTTTGCTATCATAAATTTTACTTGATGTAGTTGCAACAAGTTTACTCTCGGAAAGTTCAGGAGCCTTGTTTGCATAGTAAAGAAAGACACCGCCACCAAGCAGGAAAGCTGCGATAAATAAGCTAATCACACCAATGCCGAGGTATTTAGCGATGCGTAAGATAGTTTGTTTGTTCATATTGTTTTACCACCTAGTAAATGTTGTTTGACTGTATCAAGGTAAGGAATTTGTGGAAAAGCAGACTGCTCAATCACATAACCGAATTCTTTGATATAGTCAAGCGGCATTGACTTTTTTCCCATATCCTGATGATAAAAACGGATGAGGTCAAGTGCCGGCAATAAATACGTTTCTTGATAAGAAGAAAAATGAAGAAGGACAAAGCAAATTCCTTTTTGTTCAAGGACTTGTTCCATATGCCGAATCTGATGAGGATGGAAGTTCTTCATTGGAATCGCATGTTTTTGCTTGGTTTCCTTGGCTTCGAAATCGATGTAAAACCCTTCATAAACTCCAGAATAATCGGTAGTCGATGCTTGTCTAAAATAAGCTTCAACAATCTTAGCACGACTACGCTGAGGATAGTCTACTCGGACAATCTGAACAGGAGTTGGTTTCTTATGGATAACAGCTAAACCGTGTGTCAGATAATAATCGTTTGTAGCATTGATCATCTTCTCAAAGGTCATCCCACGATTTGCGAAATTTTTAGTTTGTGAGGTGACTTGTTGTTTTTTTTTCGATGAAAGTTTATGAGGATAGTTGACCATAATTCTCCTTATTGGTACAATAACATCACTCTATTATACCATAAAAGTGAACAGAAAGGGTGAAAAAATGCATACAGCCTTGGTTTTAGGCTATTCTAGCTTTGATTTAGGATTGTTTAATGACAAAGATATTCGTTTAAAAATTATTAAAAAAGCCATTCGTAGAGATTTGGAAAAAATGGCTGACGAAGGGTTGAAATGGTTGGTGTTTACGGGAACTCTGGGATTTGAATACTGGGTTTTAGAGGTTGCCAGAGATATGAAAGATGACTTTGGTTTCCAACTTGCGACTATCTTTGATTTTGAGACTCATGGGGAAAACTGGAATGAGGGGAATCGGGTTAAACTTAGTGAATTTAAACAAGTTGATTTTGTTAAATACGCCTATCCGAACTATGAACATAAGGGTCAATTACGAGATTATCAACTTTTCTTACTTGAAAATACAGATGGAGCCTATCTTTTTTATGATGAAGAAAATGAAACAAAACTGAAGTATTTTTACGAACTGATGAAAAAGAAAGACAACTATATTACAAAAAGATTAACATTTGAGGAATTAAACGAAGTAGCTGAAAATTTTTCCGAAAATTGAGCCTTTGACCTTGCTTTTTGTTTGCCTTTTTTTATATAATAATACTAGCAACTGAGAATGGAGAGAGACATGGCAAGTATTATTTTTACAGCAAAAGATATTTTTGAGCAGGATTTTGGAAGAGAAGTACGTGGATATAGTAAAGCAGAGGTTGATGAATTCTTGGATGACGTCATCAAGGATTATGAAACTTATGCAGCATTAGTAAAGTCACTCCGTTTAGAAATTGCAGAGTTGAAAGAGGAATTGGCGAAAAAACCTCAAGTGACTCCAGTAGCTTCTGAACCAGCAGAGCTTGGAAGTACAACTTCTATGACAAACTTTGATATTTTGAAACGTTTGAATCGTCTTGAAAAAGAAGTATTTGGCAAACAAATCATGGATAATTCTGATTTCTAAGAATACTTCTGTTGTGCAATTTTTGGATAATCGCGTGAAGAGAGTTTCTTTTCATGAGGAAAGTCCATGCTAGCACAGGCTGTGATGCCTGTAGTGTTTGTGCTAGGCGAAACCATAAGCCTAGGGACGAGAAATCGTTACGGCAGTTGAAATGGCTAAGTCTTAGGATATGTCAGAGTAGACTTGAAAGTGCCACAGTGACGGAGTCTCTCTGGAAACAGAGAGAGTGGAACGCGGTAAACCCCTCAAGCTAGCAACCCAAATTTTGGTCGGGGCATGGAGTGCGCGGAAACGAACGTAGTACTCTGACTGCTAGCAGCTAGAGCTGCTAGTGGTAGACAGATGATTATCGAAGGAAGTGGTCCTAGTCACTTCTGGAACAAAACATGGCTTATAGAAAATTGCATATAGGTTGGGGCTGAGATATATTTCTCAACCTCATTTTTTAAAGTGAATAAAGAAAGGTCTATAAAAGACTGAAATGAAAACAACATTTAATTTAATTGCGACTGCTGCTGCGGGTTTGGAAGCTGTAGTTGGACGTGAAGTGAGAGATTTGGGTTATGATTGTCAAGTTGAAAATGGGCGTGTTCGTTTTCAAGGTGATGTTAAAGCGATTATCCAAACCAACCTGTGGCTAAGAGCTGCGGATAGAATCAAAATCGTTGTGGGAACTTTTCCTGCAAAAACATTTGAAGAACTCTTCCAAGGAGTTTTTGCTCTAGATTGGGAGAACTATCTCCCACTTGGAGCACGTTTCCCAATTGCCAAGGCTAAGTGTGTTAAGTCAAAATTACACAATGAACCAAGTGTGCAGGCAATTTCTAAAAAGGCAGTTGTTAAGAAACTACAAAAACACTATGCACGACCAGAAGGTGTTCCCCTGATGGAGAATGGTCCAGAGTTCAAGATTGAAGTTTCTATTTTGAAAGATATAGCGACTGTTATGATTGATACAACTGGCTCAAGTCTCTTTAAACGTGGTTATCGTACTGAAAAAGGTGGTGCTCCAATCAAGGAGAATATGGCAGCTGCGATTTTGCAACTTTCTAACTGGTACCCTGATAAGCCTTTGATTGATCCAACCTGTGGTTCGGGAACCTTCTGTATTGAGGCGGCTATGATTGCGCGCAAGATGGCACCAGGTTTGCGTCGTTCCTTTGCCTTTGAAGAATGGAACTGGGTCAGTGATCGAATGATTCAAGAAGTCAGAACTGAGGCAAGCAAGCAGATAAATCGAGAGATTGAACTGGATATTATGGGTTGTGATATCGATGGTCGTATGGTGGAAATTGCCAAAGCCAATGCCCAGGCAGCAGGAGTATCTGGAGATATTCTCTTTAAACAGATGCGCGTACAGGATTTGCGTACGGATAAGATTAATGGAGTTATTATTTCTAACCCACCTTATGGGGAACGTCTATCAGATGATGCAGGAGTAACTAAACTTTATGCTGAAATGGGTGAGGTTTTTGAGCCGCTCAAGACTTGGAGTAAGTTTATTCTGACAAGTGATGAAGCCTTTGAAAGCAAATATGGTAGTCAGGCGGATAAAAAACGAAAACTCTATAATGGTACTTTGAAAGTTGATTTGTATCAATATTTTGGTCAACGTGTCAAAAGAAATTTGACAGATTAGAAAGGAGCTGCCATGGATCAGAAGGATAAAAAAGAAGAATTGTTAGAACCGGAGAAAATCTCCCAAGAACCTCAGTTTGACTTTAAGGAAGCTAAGGATCTAACAGTTGGACAAGTTATTCGAAAAAATGAAGAAATCGAAGCAGGAGTAACTCCTGATGATACGATTTTGGACAAATACATTAAACAACACCGTGAAGAAATCGAAGCTGATAAATTTACAAACATTCAGGCGAAGAAAGATGAACTTCAGAGTCTAGATGATTTGATCCAAGATGCTAAAGAAACGATTGAAGAAGAGGTGGAACCAGTAGAAGAAGTCTCTGAATCAGAAAAGTTTGCTGAAGAAGAGGGAGTAGCAACTGAAGAAGTTCTCCTTTCGCCACTAGAAGAAACTTTAGTTATGGACAAAAATCTTGTAGAGGAAGTATTTGAACCAGAACAGGTAGATAATGAGGAAACTTCACAAGAAGAAACCCCAATTCTAGCTCGCTCTCTTCAAGAAGAGGATGAGCCACGACGCAAAAAACTGTGGATCATCTTGTCAGCTCTTTTAGCGATTATTGTCTTGATTATTGGGGGTAGCTACTACGTTTATCGTCAAATTACGCGTTCTTCCCAAGAAATTCAGTCTCAGTCATCTGATGCAGGTTTAGTGAGCAATCAAGCAATACTCGATCAATTTAACAGTCTCTATGACACTTTTTATACTGATGAGAATAAAACTGCCCTAAAAAATAGTCAGTTTAGTCAATTGAATCAGCTCAAAGAACTTTTAGATAAACTTGAGGGAGCTAGAGAGCATACTCTTGCTAAATCAAAATACGATAGTCTTGAAACACAAATCAAGGCAATTCAAGACGTTAATGCTCAATTTGAAACGTCAGCTATTACAGATGGTGTTCTAGATACAAATGCTAAAGTAAAGGCAGATGCTAAATTTACCGAAGTCAAGACTGGGAATACAGAAATTGATAAACTGCTAGATAAGGCTATTAGTCTCGGTAAGAGTCAACTTTCAAGTTCTACAAGCTCAAGCAGTAGTCAGTCAAGTTCATCAAGCCAAACAGAGTCAAGCTCAGCAACTGAAGGCAATGCTAGCAGCTCTGCTAATGCATCAACTTCAGCGGGTGAAACAGCCTCAGCAAATAATATCCTAAATAGTGGACTAGCAAGCAATGGTGTGAACCTACAAAGAAGTGTCAGTCGAGTACCGTATAATCAAGCTGCTGTTAGTGATAGTAGTAATCCTGCTTGGACTTTTGCAGATGGTGTCCTTGAACGCATTCTTGAGACTTCGCGTGCGCGAGGCTATATCACGGGTAATCAATACATTTTGGAACCTGTGAATATTGTTAATGGTAATGGCTACTATAATCTTTATAAACCAGATGGTACCTATCTCTTTACCCTAAATTGTAAGACAGGTTACTTTGTAGGGAATGGTTCTGGACATGCGGATGATTTGGACTACTAGTCAAATTGTTACAAAATTCTTTCTTTTCACAGATAAACATGATAAAATAAAACATAATAAACAAGAGGAGTGTCACATGACAAAAGCTAACTTTGGTGTTGTTGGTATGGCCGTAATGGGTCGTAACCTTGCCCTAAATATCGAATCTCGTGGTTACACAGTAGCTATTTATAACCGTAGTAAAGAAAAAACAGAAGATGTTGTTGCTTGCCACCCTGAAAAGAACTTTGTGCCAAGCTATGATATCGAAAGTTTTGTAAATTCAATCGAAAAACCACGCCGTATCATGCTTATGGTACAAGCAGGACCTGGTACAGATGCTACGATCCAAGCCCTTCTTCCACACTTGGATAAAGGTGATATCTTGATTGATGGAGGAAATACTTTCTACAAAGATACCATCCGTCGTAATGAAGAATTGGCAAACTCAGGTATCAACTTTATCGGTACTGGGGTTTCTGGTGGTGAAAAAGGAGCCCTTGAAGGTCCTTCTATCATGCCTGGTGGACAAAAAGAAGCTTATGAATTGGTAGCTGACGTTCTTGAAGAAATCTCAGCTAAAGCACCAGAAGATGGCAAACCATGTGTGACTTACATCGGTCCTGATGGAGCTGGTCACTATGTGAAAATGGTTCACAACGGTATCGAGTACGGTGATATGCAATTGATCGCAGAAAGCTATGACTTGATGCAACACTTGCTTGGCCTTTCTGCAGAAGATATGGCTGAAATTTTTACTGAGTGGAACAAGGGTGAATTGGACAGCTACTTGATTGAAATCACAGCTGATATCTTGAGCCGTAAAGACGATGAAGGTCAAGAAGGACCAATCGTAGACTACATCCTTGACGCTGCAGGTAACAAGGGAACTGGTAAATGGACTAGTCAATCAGCTCTTGACCTTGGTGTGCCTTTGTCACTCATTACTGAGTCAGTCTTTGCACGCTACATCTCTACATACAAAGAAGAGCGTGTACATGCTAGCAAGGTCCTTCCAAAACCAGCCGCCTTCAAGTTTGAAGGTGACAAAGCTGAGTTGATTGAAAAGATCCGTCAAGCCCTTTACTTCTCAAAAATCATCTCATACGCACAAGGTTTTGCACAATTGCGTGTAGCTTCTAAAGAAAACAACTGGAACTTACCATTTGCAGACATTGCATCTATCTGGCGCGATGGATGTATCATCCGTTCTCGTTTCTTGCAAAAGATTACAGATGCTTACAACCGTGATGCAGATTTGGCTAACCTTCTTTTGGATGAGTACTTCTTGGATGTCACTGCTAAGTACCAACAATCTGTTCGTGATATCGTAGCTCTTGCTGTTCAAGCTGGAGTACCAGTACCAACATTCTCAGCAGCTATTACTTACTTTGACAGCTATCGTTCAGCTGACCTTCCAGCGAACTTGATTCAAGCACAACGTGACTACTTTGGTGCCCATACATACCAACGTAAAGACAAAGAAGGAACCTTCCACTACTCTTGGTATGACGAAAAATAAGTAGGTCAGCCATGGGGAAACGGATTTTATTACTTGAGAAAGAAAGAAATCTAGCTCATTTTTTAAGTCTGGAACTCCAAAAAGAGCAATACCGAGTTGATCAGGTAGAAGAGGGACAAAAAGCCCTCTCCATGGCTCTTCAGACAGACTATGACTTGATTTTATTGAATGCTCATCTAGGGGATATGACAGCCCAGGATTTTGCAGATAAGTTGAGTCGAACCAAGCCAGCTGCGGTGATCATGGTCTTGGACCATCGAGAAGAATTGCAAGACCAACTTGAAACAATCCAGCGTTTCGCTGTTTCATACATCTATAAACCAATCATTATCGATGATTTGGTCAGTCGTATTTCAGCTATCTTCCGAGGTCGAGATTTCATCGACCAACACTGTAGTCAGATGAAAGTTCCGACAGCTTATCGCAATCTGCGTATGGATGTAGAACATCATACCGTCTATCGTGGCGAGGAGATGATTGCTCTGACACGTCGTGAATATGACCTCTTAGCTACCCTTATGGGAAGTAAGAAGGTTTTAACTCGTGAACAATTGCTGGAAAGTGTTTGGAAGTATGAAAGTGCGACCGAAACCAATATAGTGGACGTTTATATCCGTTATCTACGTAGTAAACTTGACGTAAAAGGTCAAAAGAGCTACATTAAAACCGTGCGTGGTGTTGGTTACACCATGCAAGAATAGAAAAGCAGTTGCAGTTTTGTAACTGCTTTTTTTGAGTCGTTGAAATGTTGACATATGATTTGATTTTTGCTACAATCATTTTGGAGGAAACAAGAATGAAATTTTTGAAAAAAATGATGCAAGCTGGACTAGCAGTATTTTTCTTAAGTCTGTTAGCAACAAGTACAGTATTTGCGGATGATTCGGATTCAGAAGGTTGGAAATTTGTTCAAGAAAATGGTAGAACCTACTACAAGAAGGGTGATATCAAAGAAAAGGCCTGGCGAGTGATTGATGGTAAGTACTATTATTTTGATCCTTTATCTGGAGAGATGGTTGTCGGCTGGCAATATATCCCGTTTCCATCTAAAGGTAGTACAATTGGTCCTTACCCTAATGGTGTGAGATTAGAAGGTTTTCCAAAGTCAGAGTGGTACTACTTCGATCAGAATGGAGTGCTACAAGAGTTTGTTGGTTGGAAAGCATTAGAGATTAAAACTAAAGACAGTGTTGGAAGAAAGTACGGGGAAAAACGTGAAGACAAAGAAGAGAAGCGTTATTACACGAACTATTACTTTAATCAGAATCATTCTTTAGAGACAGGTTGGCTTTATGATCAGTCTAATTGGTATTATCTAGCTAAAACTGAAATTAATGGAGAAAACTTTATTGGTGGTGAAAGACGTGCAGGTTGGATAAATGATGGTTCAGCTTGGTACTACCTCGATCCAACAACTGCTGCAATGCAAACTGGTTGGCAATATCTTGGTAACAAGTGGTACTATCTCCGTTCATCAGGAGCAATGGCGACAGGTTGGTATCTAGATGGTTCAACTTGGTATTACCTAGATTCTCAAAATGGTGATATGAAAACTGGCTGGATTTATGTCGATAATACTTGGTATTACCTCCGTTCGTCAGGAGCTATGGTGACAGGTTGGTTCCAAGCTAATGGTAAATGGTACTATGCCTATAGTTCAGGTGCCTTAGCTGTGAATACTACAGTAGGTGGCTACTACGTTAATTATAATGGCGAGTGGGTACAGTAATGAAAACAAGCGATTGTGAAAGGAAACAATCGCTTTTTTTGTGAAAATATAATAAAATAGAAAGGAATAAAGTTCTAAATTTTATCTAGAAAAAGACGGTTTTCGTCTGATAGTAGGATTAAATGACAAAAGAAGTTGGTGTCGGTCAGGCACATAGTAAAATTATCTTAATCGGAGAGCATGCAGTGGTTTATGGCTACCCAGCCATTTCTTTGCCTCTTTTAGAGGTTGAAGTGACTTGTAGGGTAGTTCCAGCAGCGACACCATGGCGTCTTTTTGAAGAGGACACCTTGTCTATGGCTGTGTATGCTTCTCTCGAGTATCTAAATATCAAAGATGCTTGCATCCGTTGTCAAATTGACTCGGCTATTCCGGAAAAGCGGGGAATGGGGTCTTCAGCAGCCATTAGCATTGCAGCCATTCGAGCGGTATTTGATTATTACCAAGCGGAACTTCCACATGACGTGTTAGAGATTTTGGTCAATCGGGCGGAGATGATTGCCCATATGAATCCTAGTGGTTTGGATGCCAAGACCTGTCTTAGTGACCAACCTATTCGTTTTATCAAGAATGTTGGTTTTGAAGAATTAACCATGGATTTATCAGCTTATCTGGTCATTGCAGATACAGGAGTCTATGGACATACTCGTGAAGCTATCCAAGTCGTGCAGAGCAAGGGCAAGGATGCCTTACCATTCTTGCATGCGCTAGGAGAGTTGACCCAAGAAGCAGAAGAAGCGATAAAAACAAAAGATGCCGTGAAGCTGGGAGAAATTCTAACCAAAGCTCATGGAAATCTAAAAGAAATCGGAGTTAGTAGCCCTGAGGCAGATGCCTTGGTTGAAACTGCTCTCGAACATGGCGCTTTAGGTGCCAAGATGAGTGGTGGTGGTCTAGGAGGCTGCATCATCGCCTTGGTTGCTAATGTCAGTCAAGCACAAGAATTCGCAGAGAGATTAGAAGAGAAAGGAGCTGTTCAGACATGGATCGAAAGCCTGTAACAGTACGTTCCTATGCCAATATCGCTATTATCAAATATTGGGGTAAGAAAAAAGAAAAAGAGATGGTTCCTGCAACTAGCAGTATCTCTCTGACTTTAGAAAATATGTATACGGAGACGACACTTTCACCTTTGCCAGCAGATGCTAGGACAGATGAGTTTTACATCAATGGTCAGTTGCAAAACGAAGCTGAGCATGTCAAAATGAGTAAAATCATTGACCGCTACCGTCCTGAAGGAGCAGGTTTTGTTCGTATCGATACCAAGAATAATATGCCAACAGCGGCAGGTCTTTCTTCAAGTTCCAGTGGCTTATCTGCCCTGGTCAAAGCCTGCAATGCCTATTTCCAATTAGGGCTAGATTGTAAAGAATTAGCTTTGGAAGCTAAGTTCGCATCTGGTTCTTCATCTCGTAGTTTTTATGGACCTTTGGCAGCTTGGGACAAGGATAGTGGAGAAATCTATCCTGTCGAAACTGATTTGAAACTAGCTATGATTATGCTGGTCTTGGAAGACCAGAAAAAACCAATCTCTAGTCGAGATGGCATGAAACTCTGTGTGGAAACTTCGACAACATTTGATGAGTGGATTCGTCAGTCTGAACAAGACTACAAGGATATGCTGGTCTACCTCAAGGAAAACGACTTTGAGAAGGTTGGAGAATTAACAGAGAAAAATGCTCTCGCTATGCATGCTACGACAAAGACTGCAACTCCATCCTTCTCTTACTTGACAGATGCGAGTTATGAGGCTATGGATTTCGTTCGTCAGCTTAGAGAACAAGGAGAAGCTTGCTACTTTACCATGGATGCGGGGCCTAATGTAAAGGTTCTTTGTTTAGAAAAAGACTTGGAACATCTATCAGAACTCTTAGGTCAACGCTATCGCTTAATCGTTTCAAAAACAAAGGATTTGAGCCAAGATGACGATTGTTAAAACTTGTGGGAAGCTCTATTGGGCTGGGGAGTATGCCATTTTAGAACCAGGACAGTTGGCGCTAATAAAGGCTATTCCCATCTATATGACGGCTGAGATTAAAATATCTGATGCTTATCGACTCTACTCAGATATGTTTACTTATAGTGTAGATATGCGATCGGATTCTTCTTATGCCCTGATTCAAGAAACAGTTGCCTTGGTGGAGGAATACCTGACTGTCCAAGGAGTTGAACTACAGCCTTTCTCCCTAGACATTCGTGGGAAAATGGAGCGTGAGGGCAAGAAGTTTGGTCTGGGTTCTAGTGGTAGCGTCGTTGTATTGGTTATCAAGGCCATGCTTGCTTTCTATGATAGACCAGCTGAAAGAGACTTCTTGTTTAAACTGGCGAGTGCAGTCCTTCTCAAACGTGGGGACAATGGTTCCATGGGTGACATTGCCTGTATCGTTTCAGAAAACCTAGTCCTCTATCAGTCATTTGATCGGGAGAAAGTGGCACAATGGCTAGAAAAGGAAGACTTGCCAACTGTATTGGCACGTGATTGGGGCTTTTCTATTTCTAGTGTTGAACCGGCCTTGAAATTTGATTTTCTGGTGGGTTGGACCAAGGAAGTAGCTGTGTCTAGTCATATGGTCAAGCAAATCAAGAATAATATGAACGCTAGCTTTTTGCAGGCTTCAAAAGAAACAGTAAAATCTTTGGTGAAGGGATTGCAGGAAGGGCAAGAAGAAACCATTATTGCCTTGTTAGAACAAGCCAGCCAACTTTTAGAAGGCTTGAGTTCAGATATTTACACACCTTCGCTCAGACAATTAAAAGATGCCAGCAGAAACTTAAAAGCTGTTGCTAAAAGTAGTGGTGCTGGTGGTGGAGACTGTGGGATAGCCCTCAGTTTTGACCAAGATTCGACCACATTACTGAAAAAACGCTGGGCTGATCTTGGGATTGAACTCTTGTATCAAGAAAGGATAGGACATGACGACGAATCGGAAGGATGAGCACATCCGCTATGCCCTTGAACAAAAAAGTTCTTATAATAGTTTTGATGAAGTTGAACTGATTCATTCTTCGCTACCCTTATATGACTTAGATGAAATTGATCTTTCGACAGAATTTGCAGGGCGCAAATGGGACTTTCCTTTTTATATTAACGCCATGACAGGTGGGAGTGACAAGGGCAGAGAAATCAATCAAAAATTGGCTCAGGTGGCTGAGGCCTGTGGGATTTTATTTGTGACAGGTTCTTACAGTGCGGCACTTAAGGATCCATCGGACAATTCTTTTTCAGTCAAAACTAGTCACCCTAACCTTCTACTTGGAACCAATATTGGCTTAGACAAGCCTGTTGAATTGGGGATACAAACGGTCCAAGAGATGAATCCCCTCCTCTTGCAAGTTCATGTCAATGTTATGCAGGAATTACTCATGCCAGAAGGTGAACGTCAATTTAGATTATGGCAAAATAATCTGGCAGACTATGCTGAGCAAATCACAGTTCCTCTTGTTTTAAAAGAAGTCGGTTTTGGCATGGATGTGAAGACTATTGCTAAGGCGTATGAGATGGGGATACGTACGGTTGATTTGTCTGGCCGTGGGGGAACTAGTTTTGCCTATATCGAAAATCGTCGTAGCGGTCAACGGGACTACCTCAATGATTGGGGGCAATCGACCATGCAAACCCTTCTAAATGCCCAGGACTGGAAAGATAAGATGGAGCTTCTGGTAAGTGGAGGAGTGCGCAATCCACTAGATATCATCAAATGCTTGGTCTTTGGAGCAAAAGCAGTTGGGCTATCACGTACCATGTTAGAGTTGGTTGAAAACTACTCGGTGGATGTCGTTATTACTATTGTTGAGAGTTGGAAGGAAGACCTACGCTTGATTATGTGTGCCCTTAATTGTTCAAAAATTGAGGATTTACAAGAGGTCGAATATCTCCTTTATGGAAAATTAAAAGAAGCAAAAGATCAACTATAAGGAGGTCGGGATTTTAGTCCCGATCTTTTTATCATTCCTCAGACTGATGTGACTTTTTGGTTTTGTGATACAATAAAATAGAGAGGACGGATACATGCGAAAATTTCAAATTTTTCTATTTATTGAAGCTTGTTTATTAACAGGAGCTCTGATTATGATGGTATCAGAGCATTTTTCCCGTTTTCTGCTGATCTTGCTCTTGTTTTTACTGCTGATTCGATACTACACTGGAAGACAGGGAAATAACCTTATATTAGTGGCAGTGAGCATCCTATTTTTCTTTATCATCATGCTCAATCCTTTTGTTATTATGGCTATCTTTGTGGCCTTGATATATAGCCTGTTCTTACTTTATCCTATGATGAACCAGGAAAGAGAAGATACCAATCTGATTTTTGAAGAAGTAGTGACGGTGAAGAGGGAGAAAAATCGCTGGTTTGGGAATCTACACCACTTCTCAAGCTACCAGACTTGCCGCTTTGATGATATCAACCTTTTTCGTCTCATGGGGAAAGATACCATTCATCTAGAGCACGTGATTTTGAGCAATCATGATAATGTCATCATCTTGAGAAAACTGGTGGGTACGACTAGAATTATTGTACCAGTAGATGTTGAAGTCAGTCTTAGTGTCAATTCTCTGTATGGAGACTTAACCTTTTTTGACCAGCCTAAACGTGCTTTACGTAATGAGCAATTTCATCAAGAAACCAGAGATTATCTCAAGAGTCCTAAGAGTGTTAAGGTACTTTTGACAACCATGATTGGAGATGTTGAGGTGGTGAGAGGATGAAAAAACAACCCTATATTTTAATTGGTCTCACCTCATTTCTCTTTGTTGCTTTTCTATTTCGAAGCATTTTTAAGATCTTGGATTTGGAGTGGACTTCTCTTTTTCAGGATCTAGAAAAGACAGAAAAAGTCCTTTTTCTAGCCCTGATGTTTAGTCTTGCCCTAGCCTTTTTATTAGTCCTATTCTGGACAATGGTTGACGAAATTTCAAAGAGAAGAATCCAAGCAAATCTCAAACGTCTCCTAGCTGGCAAAGATATTGAAAGTCTGGGAGATGCTGACTTAGACGCAAGTTTTAGAAATTTGTCAGGAAAGCTCGGTTTGTTGACAGAAGCTATTCAAAAAGCGGACAATCAGGCCTTGGTCAAGGAAGAAGAAATTGTTGAAAAGGAGCGCAAGCGAATCGCACGTGACTTGCATGATACGGTCAGCCAAGAAATTTTTGCTGCCCATATGATTTTATCTGGGCTCAGCCAACAAGCTTCTAAATTAGACCGCGAGAAGATGCAAACACAACTCCAAAGTGTGACTGCCATTTTAGAGACAGCTCAAAGAGACTTGCGCATTCTTCTTTTGCATTTACGACCAATTGAACTGGAACAAAAAAGCTTGGTGGAGGGGATTCAGCTACTCCTCAAAGAGCTAGAAGAAAAAAGTGAGCTCAAAGTCAGCTTTAAATATCAGGTATACGAACTACCTAAAAAGATTGAGGAGCATGTCTTCCGAATTGTCCAAGAATTGATTAGTAATACACTTCGGCATGCACAAGCTTCATGTCTAGATGTTTACCTTTATCAAACGGAAACGGAATTACAGTTGAAGGTCGCAGACAATGGGCGTGGTTTTCAGCTAGATGATGTTGATGAATTAAGCTATGGTTTACGCAATATCAAAGAACGAGTGGAAGATATGGCTGGAACTTTACAATTATTAACAGCTCCCAAGCAAGGTTTGGCAGTGGATATCCGCATTCCCTTGCTTGATTTGGATAGATAAGAGGAAGTAAGATGAAACTATTATTGGTAGATGACCACCAAATGGTGCGTCTGGGTTTAAAAAGTTATTTTGAATTACAAGATGATGTAGAGGTTGTAGGAGAAGCAACCAATGGTGCGGAAGGAATTTCCATGGCCTTAGAGCTTCGTCCAGATGTGATTGTCATGGATATTGTCATGCCTGAAGTCAATGGGATTGATGCAACACTTGCTATTCTCAAAGAATGGCAAGAGGCTAAAATCTTGATTGTGACCTCTTACTTAGACAATGAAAAAATCATGCCGGTTTTGAATGCTGGGGCTAGAGGATATATGCTTAAGACTTCGAGCGCAGATGAATTGTTACACGCTGTTCGTAAGGTGGCGGCTGGAGAGCTAGCTATTGAACAAGAGGTGAGTAAGAAGGTAGAATACAACCGTAATCATATTGAACTTCATGAGGACTTGACTGCGCGTGAACGGGATGTCCTTCAACTAATTGCTAAGGGTTATGAAAATCAGCGAATCGCAGATGAATTGTTTATCTCCCTCAAAACTGTAAAAACTCATGTTTCAAACATCCTTGCTAAACTTCAGGTTAGCGACCGCACCCAGGCAGCAGTATATGCCTTTCAGCATCACTTGGTAGGGCATGAGGATTTTTAGATGAATCTTTTGGAGCCAAAGCAAGGTTTATTTTTCAAAAGTCATTCAAAAGATTTACTTTTAGTTAAGAATGTATCTATATAATTCATAAGTACAGAATAAATGGATCAGGAAAACTGGTCTATTTTATTTTGTTTTTACGATTTTTTAATACTTATTCTATTAACAGGCATACAATGTTTCGATTAAAGTTATTAAAGAACTAGGAAGATTATCTAAACGATACATTCTATAACATTCACGTCATATTATAATAAAGTTTTTTGCAATAATGTATCAAGAAATCTTTTGTTTTACAAAAAATAGTTTTGTTATCAAAAAAATCCACAGTTATAGTGGATGAAAATATTCCGACAACAAATAACCAATTCTAAAAGACGATAAAAATATAAAAATAGTTGAAAAATTAATTTGAAATGGTATACTAGTGTATGTAAACAATTACAAATATTTTAAGGAGAATAAAATGAAGTATCATTTTAATGAACGCCAACGCTTTTCTTTACGTAAGTATAGCTTTGGTTTAGCGTCTGTTCTTTTAGGAACTGCCTTCTTTTTGAGTGGGCAAGTCGCTAGCGCTGATGAGACAAATGTTTCAGAAACTTTGTCCCCTTCCGTAGTATCTGCTAGTCCAGATAGTTCAACTAGTACGTCGGAATCTTCAGTGTCAGAAACTTCTGAATCAAAACCTGCAGTAGTTGAAAAACCTGCTGAAGCTTCAGAAACTTCTGAGTCAAATTCTACACTTGTAGATAAAGCTGTTGTAACACCAGAAACAACTGAAAAGCCAAAAGCTGATAAAGAAGAATCAGCTAAGGTATCAAGTGAAGATACGGCAAAAACAACTGAAGGTAAAGCTGAAGTTGCTGAAAAAGATGGTAAGTCTACTGATAAAGCTGAAGTTGCTGAAAAAGATGGTAAATCTACTGATAAAGCTCCAGCTCCAACTGAAGCACGCCGTTCAACACGTACACGTCGAGCTACTTCAGAAAATAAACGTGAAGTATCAAATTGGAGTGAGTTTGTTTCAGCCTTAGAGGATGGAAATGTCAACGAAATCACTGTAAATGGTGATGTCGTTGCTCAAGGTGATAATGGAAACACAGATGGCCGAAATCCTGGTTCTGTAGACCGTAGAACTACCATTAGTGCACCATCACGTCCAGTTACTATCCAAGGTAAAAATGAAAACGCTCGTCTTGAACTTTTGTCACACACTTTGGAGTTGACAGGAGCTAGCTGGGAACTAAACCTCAAAAATCTTAAGATTGCTTCAGCAAACTCTAGAGGTCCAATTGAACTATCAAGAACTAGCGGTTCAAATACTGTCACTTTTGACAACGTAACCAGTGTTGGTTCATCACTTTATGGTGGTGGTGGTAACACAAATGTCGTTATCAAAGGGAATACAACATCAACAGTAAGTGACAGTTACCAAGCAGCAAACGGTCAAACACAATACGTACAACGTAATGTTGGCGCGGTTGGCCGTTCAGATCAACGTCGTGAGTCAAATATTCACGATGCCAAATCTGTAACAGTTGCTGAGGGAGCTAGTTTAACGCTTAATCGCTCTTCTCAAGGGGATGCTATTACTCTTGAAAGTGGAGCTAAAGTCAGTGTAAAAGATAAAGGTAGTCTTACTATCAACATGAACACTGACAACCGAACTGATAATGCTCGCTACCATAATGCTGGTATTTTCATGGCTGATAGTGGTACCGTAGAAACTGGTAAAGGCTCTAAGTTAGTCTTAAATACTAGTATCGGTCAAGGTATTTCAATTGGTATAGACCGTCCAGGGGATGGAGTTAACGATAAGAATCGTTTCGGTGGTTACGGTGCAGGTAACCATGGTCGTAAAAATGGCCCTAGCCGTGTTCTTATTGGTGAAGAAGGTACCTTTGAGTTTAATGGCCGTGATGGGATTATGATGGGTAATAACTCAGAACTTGTCACAGGTCAAAATTCAAAAGTTCGCTTTGAAAATAGAGGACGCGGTGTAGCACTTGATTTCGGTAATGATTCAAGAGTAGCCTTTGGTAAACATTCGACAAATACCTTCCATTCAGATGGTAAAGGTAAGAACGGTGGTGCACCTTCGGGTAGTTACGATGGTTACAACTATATCGGCCTCAATGAAAATGGTAAAATCTTAGTAGATGACTTTGCGACTTTCCGTGTGCAAATGGACAATCGTGGCAACAATGACTGGGATGATGTCATTTCACTTGGTTCTCAGAATGGTACTAAGTCTGAGCCACTTTTCCAAGCTAATAAGGGTTCTATCGTAGATATCCGAGATGATAATACCAACTTCTATGCGGAGTTGATTTCCGTAGCCTTGGGTTCAAGTAAGAATACTGTCTTCCAGTTCAATAACCCACTTTATGTATCCTTCATGAGATATACAAACTCACAAGGTCTTTCAGCAGGGGAAATTACGGGTAAATTACCAGTATCTATTCCTCAAGGGAACAACCCACAGGATATTGGACACGGAAACATCCTTTATATCTCAGATAAAACACAAGCGTCTGGAAACAGAATCGAATTTAACGGTCCAGCTAGTCGGAACGGTGGCTCTACTGTTGGAACTTATACCGTCTATTCTATGAATAAAGATGGTAGAGATCAACAAACTAAAGATAAACAAAGTTCTGTTTGGACTAATATACGGAGCGGTTCAATGTCAATCGCTGGTTTCATAAGTGGAAGAACAGATATTCAACCTGCTAACGCTGCATCTGTTCAAACAGGCTCTTCTTCTGGTGGGGTAAGCGCTACAGATAGAACCTATGGTATTGACCCTGTTGATCATAACCGTCAAAACATTTGGGTTTCAAATGGTACTAAAATCAACCCGACTGGTGTTCATAAAAATATCATCAAATATGTGTACGAAGATGGAACTCCAGTTAAAGAAGATGTTATCCAGTCATCAGAATGGAACCGTACTTTGGATGTCTCAATCGATAAAGAAGGCTTCGAAAATATTTTAAGAAATTCAAGCGTTAGAAATGGTGATGAATTCTTAGCAGCTTATAGTAAAGCGAAGTATCACATTTCTGATGTCGATGGAGATAACATCGCTGATACAGGTTGGAAAGAAGATGGAACAAATTCAGGTACCTATAATTATGGTACTATCGCTTCGCCAAAACTCCAAGGCTATAAAGCAGAAATCAAGTCAAGTAATGTTCCTGGATTAAAAGCTGGGGCTAACGCTGATTCAGTTTCTGTTTCATATGATTCAAGCAATGCACCAGAAACGCTTATTGATGTTCAAGCAGGTAAACGTACCGTTTCAGAAACTTATTGGCGCAATATTGTAGCTAAGTCTGATTTGGGTACATACGAAACAGTTGTTGTTTATAAAAAAGTACAACAAAAAGCTATTGTTAAATACATTGATACAAGTGCTAATAATAAGGAATTAGCAAAAGATGAAGTTGAAGGTACAGCTGGTGAAGCCATTAACTACTCAACTGAAGCTAAGATTACTGATTTTGTTAATAAAGGTTACAAACTTGTAGAAGATGGTTTCACAAACTCAACTGCAGATCAAAAGAAATTTGATGACGACGAAAACATTGATCAAGAATTCGTAGTTAAATTAAAACACGATGTAACTCCAGTTGGACCAAACGATCCACATAATCCAACAGATCCAATCAATCCAAATGATCCAGACAGTCCAAAATACCCTGCGACAGATCAATGGAAGAAAGATGTAACATCAACTGTTCATTATGTGGTATCAGACGGTAAGGCAACTGCCCCAGCTGATAATGTTCAAAATGCACAATGGACACGTACCTTAAATCTTGATAAAGTTACAGGTAAAGTTCTTAACCCTGATGCACCATGGGCATCGAATAAGGATAACTATGATGCAGTTCCAACACCTGGTTTGACAGGCTACTACGCTGATAAAGGAAGTGTTGCTTCTAAGACAGTCACTCAAGAAAATCTTGAAGAAACTGTAACTT
>NZ_JVKV01000102.1 GCF_001072375.1 Streptococcus pseudopneumoniae | reverse complement strand
AACTGTAACTTACAAACCACTTGGAAACTTGGTTCCAAAACCAGAGACACCAAACGATCCAAACTTCCCATCAACACCAGGAGTGAAGTATCCAAATAATCCAACGGATCCAACGAAACCAGGTCAACCACTTGTTCCAGATGTGCCAGGTTATGAACCACATCTTCCAGATCCAAATGATCCAACAAAACCAGGTAAACCAATCCAACCAGGGACACCTGTAACACCTGATAAACCAGGTGAAGATACACCAATCATCTATGTACCAAAAACAACTGAAGTAACAAAACCAACTAAACAAACGGTAACGTTTGAAGGAGCAGGAACAGCTACTCCAGCTGATAAGGTTCAAAATGACTTCACCTTTACTGGTAAACAAAAAAATGGTACAACAACATGGGATCAACCTAATCACACTTATGGTAAAGAAACAGTTCCAGTTGTTGAACATTACTATGCTGATAAGAAGGAAGCTGGATCTAAGACAGTTACTCCAGACCAACCAGAAGTTACGGATAAGGTTACTTATAAACCACTTGGTAAGATCATCCCAGTTGATGAAACTAATACACCAATTCCAAGTGCACCAACTCCACAGTACAACAATGATCCACAAGATCCAACTAAGGGTGGCAAGACTCCAACTCCAGTTATCCCAGGTTATGTGACAGACACTCCAAGTGTAACACCTAACAAACCAGGAGAAGATACACCTGTTGTCTACCGTAAGGCAGAACAAAAAGCTATTATCAAGTACGTTGATCAAACAACTGGTACAACACTTGAAAATGATCAAGTTTCTGGTAAATCTGGTGAAGCTATTGACTACTCAACTGCAGCTAAGATCAAGAAATACCAAGATCGTGGTTATGTTCTCGTTAGCGATGAGTTCCCAGCAGGAGCTACTTATGACACAGATGCATCTGTTGATCAAATTTGGACAGTAACCTTGAAACATGGTGAAACACCAGTTGGACCAAACGATCCACATAATCCAACAGATCCAATCAATCCAAATGATCCAGACAGTCCAAAATACCCTGCGACAGATCAATGGAAGAAAGATGTAACATCAACTGTTCATTATGTGGTATCAGACGGTAAGGCAACTGCCCCAGCTGATAATGTTCAAAATGCACAATGGACACGTACCTTAAATCTTGATAAAGTTACAGGTAAAGTTCTTAACCCTGATGCACCATGGGCATCGAATAAGGATAACTATGATGCAGTTCCAACACCTGGTTTGACAGGCTACTACGCTGATAAAGGAAGTGTTGCTTCTAAGACAGTCACTCAAGAAAATCTTGAAGAAACTGTAACTT
>NZ_JVKV01000101.1 GCF_001072375.1 Streptococcus pseudopneumoniae | reverse complement strand
TCTGACGCACTTGTTGATGCAGACTCAGATGCTGATGTGCTTGCAGACTCAGATGCGCTTGTTGACGCTGATTCTGAAGCTGATGTGCTTGCAGACTCAGATGCACTTGTTGATGCTGATTCAGAAGCTGATGTACTTGCTGATTCTGAAGCTGATGTGCTTGCTGATTCTGATGCGCTTGTGCTTGCTGATTCTGACGCACTTGTTGATGCTGACTCAGATGCGCTTGTGCTTGCTGACTCAGATGCACTTGTTGATGCTGATTCTGAAGCTGATGTACTTGCTGATTCTGAAGCTGATGTTGATGCAGACTCAGAAGCTGA
>NZ_JVKV01000100.1 GCF_001072375.1 Streptococcus pseudopneumoniae | reverse complement strand
TGCTGATATGCTCAATCAGGTTCGTGCTCAGAGTTTGGCTGAGAAGAATGCTCAAGTTGTTCTGATGCCGGGGGCGCGTGAAATCTTAGCTTGGGCAGACCAGCAAGGAATTGAGCAGTTTGTTTATACCCATAAAGGGGACAATGCTTTTACTATTTTGGAGAATTTGGGTTTGGCCCATTATTTCACAGAAATTTTAACCAATCAAAGTGGCTTTTCTCGGAAGCCTAGTCCAGAAGCTGCGATCTATCTTCTAGATAAGTATGAACTAGATCCTCAGCAAACTTATTATATCGGTGATCGGACTTTGGATATCGAATTTGCTCAAAATAGTGGGATTCAGAGTATCAATTTTCTTGCCTCACCTGCAACTTGTAATCAACAGATAGAGCGTTTAGAAGATATTAGTTCGCTTTCCTTCTAGAATTTTCTTCAAGAAGAATGTGTCAGCCTGATGACAGGAAACTAACAAACTATTTCAAGTAATGTGATTTGTTACAACGAATGTACAGTTCTGTTAAATAGCCCCAAAAGGGCTTTTTTTCTATTTTCTTTGTGTTATGATAGACAGGTACTACATTTGAAAAGGAGTTTGAATAGTATGAAGAAAAGAATTATTTTAGCATCAACAGTAGCATTATCTTTTGCCCCTGCCTTGGCAACTCAAGCAGAAGAATTAGTGTGGACAGCGCGTAGTGTTGAGCAAATTCAAAACGATGTTACCAAGAGTGAGAATAAAACAAGCTATACGATTCAGTATGGTGATACCTTAAGTACCATTGCCGAAGCTTTGGGAGTGGATGTGACCGTTCTTGCTAACTTGAACAAGATCAGCAATATTGATTTGATCTTCCCTGAGACAGTCCTTACAACAACTGTAAATGAAAAAGAAGAAGTGACAGAGGTTGAAATTCAAACCCCTGATACAGTTCAAGGAGGCGAAGGTACAACTGCAACAGCAGATTTGACAACCAACCAAGTCACTGTAGATGACCAAACTGTACAGGTTGAAGATTTAACTCAACCAGTTGCAGAAACAACTGTAGCTGAGCCAGTTGCAGAAACAACTGTAGCTGAGCCAGTGGCAGAAGCAACAACAGAAGCTGTTACAGAAGTTGCAACACCAGCAGAAGAATCTGCAGCAGAAACAACAACAGGAGCCGTTACAGAAGTTTCAGCACCAGTAGAAGAGCCGGTCGCAGAAACACCTGTAGTGGAAGAAACGACTACAACAGAAGCACCAGTTACAGAGACTGTAACAGAGACTCAATCAGCACCATCAACTTATCAAGCTGAAGCAAGCCAAGGTTCATCAGCGACTTATGCAGCACCAGCAGCACCTGATTATGCAAGTATTGCAGCTTCAAAATCAGAAAATGCAGGTCTTCAGCCACAAACGGCTGCCTTTAAAGAGGAAGTAGCTAATTTGTTCGGAATCACGTCATTTAGTGGTTACCGTCCAGGAGATAGTGGCGACCACGGAAAAGGTCTTGCCATTGACTTTATGGTTCCAGTAAGCTCTGCTCTTGGGGACCAAATTGCAGATTATGCTATCCAAAATATGGCTAGCCGTGGCATCAGCTACATCATCTGGAAACAACGTTTCTATGCACCATTCGATAGCAAATACGGACCAGCCTACACTTGGAATCCAATGCCAGATCGTGGAAGCGTTACAGAAAACCACTATGACCACGTACACGTATCGATGAACTAAGAATAATGAGAAGTTGGGAACTTGAGTTTCCGCTTCTTTTTTTGTTATGACACACTTTATAAGTGAAATAAAATCTAAAACACGATATAATGTAAGCGGATACAAGGTTATGCTAACGATTTTAAGCATAGAGAGAAAGGGTGATAAGGATGACAAACCGATTAAAAACTCCATTTGAGAAAACAAGAGATGATTTTGAACAGGAATTTACTGGAGAAATCGTTGAACTCTTGATTTTTACCCTCCAAAATGTAAATGGGGCTGCTTCTTTAAAAGATGGCTGTAAAATGCCGTCCGTTCATTTTAAAGCTAGTGTCAATGTTGAAACTCAGGACTTCTCTGAACGTGAGGGACGTTTGGAATGGGTATTGACTCCTGAGGAATTTGAAGAAAAGAGATGGGGCTTTAGTTTTGAACCCTACAAAATTCATCATATCAAATGCCAAAAACGCCCCTTCATGGAGTTAGAGCCATATATGTCAGAAGTAGCTAATAACTGCTACCACTTGCTGGAATACCTAGATGACCAATCCACAGACTCTAGGTTAGAGACCTTGATTGAAACCTATCAAAAACCGGTCATCATTCAAGACGATATTGGCGAATTCACCTTAAACAGAGCCTATTCTTGGTTTGAAGGATTTATCACTTACGAGGGTGGTAAGATTCATGCTATCTTTGCTGCGAGTGCAGATGAAAGTCTCCCACCAAGTTCTTTTGATGATCTAAAGAAATTTATGGGAACTTTCCAAGTTCAAGATACTCGGATTAAAGACTATATTGTCAAAGAACTGTGGGAAACAGCTCAAGACTGGATAGATTCAGATGAAAATGATGTAGTGTTAACAGAAGAGTATTTTACCAACTCACTTTCCTTGAGTGAACTATCAATCAACGAAGATGGAGAATTGACCCTCTACTATGATGATCGTGAAGAAATTTTTGCAGGCCATGCCATCGAAGTGGTCATTGATAAAGAGGGAGAAATCCTTCGAGCAGATTTGGTAGGTTAGTGCTGGATTTTATCTAGAATATAGAAGTAATAGCCTTTTGGGATTGAAACCAAGAGGCTATTTTTCGTGAGTAAGCAAAATAGTTGCGTTTTTAATCTTTCTGCAATATACTTGATAAGTCAATAGTTGACAAATCAAGTTTACGCAGGGAGGTAGAAATGAAAAAAATTAACGACTTATTGTACCAGCTCCATTTAACAGATCAGATGATCACTCAACTTTTTAAGAAACAATTGGGAATTAGTTTGACCCGCTATCAAATCCTGCAGTTTTTACTGCAACAGTCACCCTGCAACCAGATTGCCGTTCAGGAGAAGTTAAAGATTGACCAGGCGGCCTTGACCCGTCATTTTAAGATACTAGAGTCAGAGGGCTATGTCAGTCGCAAGCGTAATCCGGCCAATCAGCGAGAAGTCTTAGTTGAATTAACCCAAGAAGCCAAGAATCAACTCTTGGTTAATCCGCCTCAACGTCACCTGAAGGTGAAGGAACAGATGGAGAGCATCTTATCGACTGGTGAGCAAAAAGAACTGACAACCTTACTGACAAAACTAGTCTCAGGTTTAGAAAAAATAGAATTTTAAGGAGAAAACGATGTCAACCATTACTACTATTTTAGCAACCCTTGTTGCTCTAGAGCATTTTTATATCTTTTATTTGGAGAGTATGGCAACCCAATCAGATGCAACCAGTCGTGTCTTTATTATGGACAAGGAAGAGTTGACTCGACCATCTGTCACCTCACTGTTTAAAAACCAAGGAATTTATAATGCCTTGATTGGGGTATTTCTTATTTACGGAATTTATTTCTCACATAGCTTAGAAATCGTAACAATCTTTGTGTTGTTTGTCATAGGAGCAGCGACTTATGGTGCCTTAACAGCAGATAAAAAAATCATTCTCAAGCAAGGCGGACCAGCAATCCTAGCACTCTTGAGTATCCTTTTCTTAAAATAAAAACAACCAGCACTTTCCATAGAAGGTGCTGGTTTTAATCATTCACATTAAACTTTTCTCCGCTTGATTTCGAGTAATCTTTGATAGAAGAAGAATTGACTACTATAGATATAAGGGAAAGAAGGGATGCTCGCAATTCCAAAGCTGATCCAGATAAGAAGATACCATGGTAGGAGTTGTAAATCAAGTACGAAGCGTTGGAACTTATAGCCTTTCATAAGGAAGCGACTGGTTTTGAGTACGCGACTTGGCTTGGCAATTCCAATTGCAAGGGTATCACAAAGGAGTAGCTCTACTTGGGAATAAGCGTAGTATTGCGGCAGATAGGCAATGGTTCCCAAAATCATCAGAAAGACGCTACCAAAGAAGTAAAGTGCAAAAGTAAGTAGGAAGTGTTCGATATCTGAATTGGTGACGTCGACAGCTGGAAATTCGGGATGAAGTTCTACAAATTTACGAGCCATAGCACTGCTGTAAAAGAGCAAGTAAACTCCAAAAAGATTAGGGATGCTCCACAAAAAGAGATAGAAACGCTTGAGCAAGAGAGTCAGAAAGGTCTGGGTGAAGAAGCGATTGTCAAGTAAGGACAGACTATCTTTAAAAGAAAGCTCTATCTCGGAAATTCTGTAAAGATTAATGGTTGTAAAAAGAGCACCAGCTAGGATAATAGCACTTGTGAATCCAACTGCTAGAGGAAAGAGTGAGGACTGGATCAAGCTCATCAAAAAAGTAAAGAAGGATTGCTCAAGAATTCCCTCATCAAGTAGGGATAAAGGTCTGATAAAGCTGGATAGAATCAAGAAAATGCTTGGTAATAAAAAGACAAGCAATAAACGTGGATGTTCAGCTTGAAACTGTTTAGCTTGTTGACGAACTTCTTTTAAATCAATTTTTGGGTATTTCATTCTTTCATTATACCATAGTTCGTGACAGTTCCTGTTTTTTTTGATAGAATCATACAGTATGCCCTTGGGCACAAAGTAAGAACTGGGACTGTCTTTCCCAGCTTCGGAGGTAAAAAATGTTAGATTCACCAATCAAATATCGTTTGATTAAAAAAGAAAAACACACGGGAGCTCGTCTGGGTGAGATTATCACGCCACACGGAACCTTCCCAACTCCTATGTTTATGCCAGTTGGGACACAAGCAACGGTCAAAACCCAATCACCAGAAGAGTTAAAAGAGATGGGGTCAGGAATTATCCTATCTAATACTTATCACTTGTGGCTGCGTCCTGGAGATGAACTCATTGCCCGTGCTGGAGGTCTTCACAAGTTCATGAACTGGGACCAGCCTATCTTGACAGATAGTGGCGGTTTCCAAGTATACTCTCTAGCGGATAGTCGTAACATCACAGAAGAAGGGGTAACGTTCAAGAACCACCTCAATGGTTCTAAAATGTTTCTATCACCTGAAAAAGCCATCTCTATCCAAAACAATCTAGGGTCAGATATTATGATGTCCTTTGACGAATGTCCTCAATTTTATCAACCTTATGATTATGTGAAGAAGTCAATCGAACGTACCAGCCGTTGGGCAGAGCGTGGATTAAAAGCTCATCGTCGTCCACATGACCAAGGTTTGTTTGGGATTGTACAAGGTGCAGGATTTGAAGATCTTCGTCGTCAGTCAGCTCATGACCTTGTCAGCATGGACTTCCCAGGATACTCTATCGGAGGGTTGGCGGTTGGAGAAACTCACGAAGAGATGAACGCAGTTTTGGACTTCACCACTCAACTCCTTCCTGAGAATAAACCTCGCTACTTGATGGGAGTGGGAGCGCCAGATAGCTTGATTGATGGGGTTATTCGTGGGGTCGATATGTTTGACTGTGTATTGCCGACTCGTATCGCTCGTAACGGAACTTGTATGACCAGCCAAGGACGTTTGGTTGTCAAGAATGCCCAGTTTGCGGAGGACTTTACACCACTTGACCCTGAGTGCGATTGCTACACATGTAAGAATTACACACGTGCCTACCTTCGTCACTTGCTCAAGGCTGATGAAACCTTTGGTATCCGCTTGACCAGTTACCATAATCTCTACTTCTTGCTCAATCTTATGAAGCAGGTTCGCCAGGCTATTATGGATGACAATCTCTTGGAATTCCGTGAGCATTTTGTTGAAAAATATGGCTACAATAAATCAGGTCGTAATTTCTAAGACTATCAATCTAAAGCTCAAATCCTAAGTTTTCTCTTAGGATTTTTCTTCTTTTTTTGATAAAATAAAGGTAATATGGAATGAACATTAGATGGTTTTTTTACTACTCTAATGAACGGAGAATAAACTCGTATGCGTATTAAATGGTTTTCCTTGATCAGGATTACAGGCTTACTCTTGGTACTCTTGTACCATTTCTTTCAGACGGTTTTTCCAGGAGGTTTCTTTGGGGTTGACGTCTTTTTCACCTTCTCAGGTTTCCTAATTACGTCACTTTTGTTAGAAGAATTTGGACAAAAAGGGAAAATCGATATCTTAGGATTTTTCAGGAGACGCTTCTATCGGATTTTTCCCCCAGTCGTCTTGATGATCCTGGTTGTTATGCCTTTTACTTTCTTGGTTCGACAGGATTATGTAGCCGGGATTGGTGGTCAGATTGCTGGTGTCCTTGGTTTTATGACCAACTTCTATGAAATGTTAACAGGGGGAAGTTATGAATCTCAGTTCATTCCTCATCTCTTTGTTCATAACTGGAGTTTAGCGGTTGAAGTTCATTACTATATCTTGTGGGGCTTGGCAGTTTGGCTCATGTCTAAGCAAGCCAAAACAGGTGGGCAACTACGGGGAATGGTTTTTCTACTATCTTCAATTACCTTTGTTGTTAGCTTCCTTTCAATGTTTATTGGTAGCTTTATCGTTTCTTCCTACTCAACGCTTTACTTTTCAAGTCTAACTCATGTTTATCCATTCTTCCTAGGTAGTGTCCTAGCTACCTTGATAGGGGTCCGTCATACGACACCTCTTCTCAAACGTTTGAATCAAACCTTGGACTTGAAACAGACCTTATTAGTCTTTTCAGCTGGTCTCGGAGTTTTACTTTTATTGACCTTCTTCGTGAAATTCAATTATCTTTTTGCCTACTTGCTTGGCTTCTTGTTGGCAAGTATAGCTGCTCTTCTGATGATCGTTGCAGCACGACTTTTGCATGAGAAAACTCCGACGATTGAAGAGCCAAAGGTAATTAGCTTCTTAGCTGACACCAGCTATGCTGTTTATCTTTTCCACTGGCCGTTTTATATCATTTTCTCGCAGTTGATGAGCAATCTACCAGCAGTGATTCTCACCACTATCTTCTCTTATCTCTTTGCAAGCCTTTCTTTCTATGTGATTGAACCTTTCATTGCAGGGAAGAACAGTAGCTTATTGCAAAAGGTAAAGGGAATTCCGCATATTCAACCAATTTTTGCAGGTAGCGTTGGTTTCCTTAGCTTACTGACACTGATTGTGATGCTTATTGCTCCCCAAGTAGGTGCTTTTGAAACGGATTTGATGGTAAATGGCCTCAATCAAGCTCAAACCAATATTACCCGTACAAAAACCATGGCGGATCAAGCAGAAGCAAGTCGCTACAATATTGCCGATGGTGTATCCATCATCGGAGATTCTGTAACCTTGCGTGCAACACCTGGACTAAAAGAGGTTCTACCAGACGCTCAGACAGATGGTCAAGTAAGCAGAAATACCAAGCAAGCCAATGCTATTATGCTCAACCACAGTCAGAATAAAGTCCTCCCTAAAATAGTCGTTATTGCTACTGGAGTGAATAACCCTGAGGATTATAAGGCTGATATTGATTCTTTGATAACAAATCTACCTAAGGGCCATCAGCTTGTACTTGTGACACCTTATGAAGGGGACAAAACTCAAGCAACTCAGCCTTATGTAGAACAGTATGCTAGCTATGTGCGTGAAGTAGCTCAAAAGTATCCTTACATTGAGGTTGCAGACTGGAATCAGGTGTCTAAAGATCATCCAGACATCTGGAAAGGAACGGACCAGGTTCACTTTGGAAGTGATAATACCAAACTAGAAGAGGGAGCTAAGCTCTACGCTGAAACGATAGCATCAGCTATCAAGGCCTTGGCAGATAAGCCTGTGAAGTCAAAATAATATTTAAAAAGTAGAGATGACTGTTCTCTACTTTTTCTTTTTAGAAAGTATTTCTTAGAAGCTCAATCATTCTCTAAGTTTATCTCTCTGACCTATGCCAATATCCTCTTGCTCTAGGTTGTTAGCTCTCTGGGCAGTTTGGACCAACTATGGCAATCTCTATACTTTCGTTTTTATGGCGAATCCAGTTTTGATTGGGAAAGACTTGCCAAATTGTCAGAATTATGAGAAAATAGGTGTAGTTTACAAATGGAGGGAATGCAATGAGAGAAGACATCAAGATTAATGACCGTGCTTTAGTATTAGGAAATCAGATCATTGACAAGCTAGAAAAAGTTTACGATACAGATGTGGAACTAGATGTCTATAATCTTGGCTTGATTTACGAGATTCATTTGGATGAGGCTGGTCTTTGTACAATTGTCATGACCTTCACCGATACTGCCTGTGACTGTGCAGAAAGTTTACCTATTGAAATTGTGGCAGGTCTGAAACAGATTGAAGGAATTGAGGATGTTAGGGTTGAAGTTACCTGGTCACCTGCCTGGAAGATTACACGCATCAGTCGCTATGGACGTATAGCACTTGGACTACCACCGCGCTAAAAACAAGAGCTCTCTGCTAATAAACAGAGAGCTGTTTTGTTATTAGATTCCCTTAACTGCGAAATAGTGTCCGCTTGGATTTGCAAAGTTAAAGTGAGGGAAAGGTTGAGTATTGATCGGACTTGTGGTATCAGTCACTGCAGCTAGGCGCTTGTGAAGGGCGTGAAGGTCCGCTGACTCAAAGAGTAGGCTAGGTTTCATATCGATTACTTCTGGAGATACCTGACGAATAAAGTCTTTGGCGTAGACAGTAAAAGTCAGTGTACTGTCCGTGTGAGTTTTCATTTCAAAAGTTTCAAAACCCATAATTTCAGATTGATTAAAAACTTCAAAACCGATAGCAGACCAAAAGTTTCTCTCAGCTGCTACGTCTTCTACGTAGAGCATAATTCCTGTATTTTTTGAAAATATTGTTTCTCCTTCATAATCATAGTTAGAGCAATTATCTTATCACATTTCAAAGGATTAGAAAAAGCAGTCATTTAGCGACTGCTTATTTTTCTAGTTATTTTTTACCAGATTGTTCCATATTCCAGAAGTCTGTAACGGCTCCTCGTGAAGCAGATGATACGATGTGGGCATATTTACCGAGGACACCACGGCTGTAAAGCGGTGGCAAGGTTGTTTCTGCCTTACGTTTTTCAAGTTCTTCTTCGGATACGGCCATGGAAATTTCTTTGGTATCTTGGTCAACCGTAACGATATCACCTGTACGAAGGTAAGCAATCGGTCCACCATCCTGAGCTTCAGGAGCGATATGTCCAACAACCAGACCATAAGTACCACCAGAGAAACGGCCATCCGTCAAGAGGGCAACCTTGTCTCCTTGACCTTTACCAACGATCATTGATGAAAGTGACAGCATCTCAGGCATACCAGGACCACCCTTAGGTCCAACGAAACGAACAACGACAACATCGCCATCAACGATTTCATCTGACAAGACAGCCTGGATAGCATCTTCCTCTGAATCAAAGACCTTGGCAGGTCCAACGTGACGACGAACCTTAACACCTGACACCTTGGCAACTGCACCGTCAGGAGCAAGATTACCGTTCAAGATGATAAGCGGACCGTCTGCACGTTTAGGATTTTCAAGTGGCATGATGACTTTTTGACCTGGTGTGAGGTCTGCAAAATCAGCCAAGTTTTCAGCGACAGTTTTACCAGTACATGTGATACGGTCTCCGTGAAGGAATCCATTTGCCAACAAGTACTTCATAACTGCAGGCACACCACCAACTTCGTAGAGGTCTTGGAAGACATACTGACCAGAAGGTTTCAAGTCAGCCAAGTGTGGTACACGTTCTTGGATGGTATTGAAGTCCTCGAGCGACAAGTCAACATTAGCTGCGTGGGCAATGGCGAGCAAGTGAAGAGTAGCGTTTGTAGAGCCACCGAGAGCCATAGTAACAGTAATGGCATCTTCAAAGGCTTCACGAGTCAAGATATCAGACGGTTTGATACCAAGTTCAAGCATTTTGACTACAGCACGTCCAGCTGCTTCGATGTCTTCCTTCTTATCAGCAGATTCAGCTGGGTGAGAAGAAGAACCTGGCAAACTCATACCCAAAACTTCGATAGCAGTAGCCATGGTATTGGCAGTATACATACCACCACAACCACCAGGGCCAGGGCAGGCGTTACATTCGAGGCGTTTGACGTCCTCAGCCGTCATATCGCCGTGATTCCATTTACCAATTCCTTCAAATACAGAAACCAAGTCGATGTCTTTACCATCTAGTTTTCCAGGGGCGATCGTACCACCGTAGGCGAAAATGGCTGGGATATCCATATTGGCAATAGCAATCATAGAACCAGGCATGTTTTTATCACAGCCGCCGATAGCCACAAAGGCATCCACATTGTGACCGCCCATAGCAGCTTCGATAGAGTCCGCAATGATATCACGTGACGTTAGGGAGAAGCGCATACCAGGCGTTCCCATGGCAATCCCATCAGCTACAGTAATAGTTCCAAATTGTACAGGCCAAGCACCAGCAGATTTGACACCTTCTTTAGCCAATTTCCCAAAGTCATGCAAGTGGATATTACATGGTGTATTTTCTGCCCAAGTTGAAATCACTCCCACAATCGGTGTTTCAAAGTCCTTATCTGTCATACCAGTCGCACGAAGCATGGCACGGTTTGGTGATTTAACCATGCTGTCATAAATGCTGCTGCGGTGACGTTTATCTAATTCTGTCATTCAAGTCCCTCCCATTTCAGTTTGTTCCATTATAGCACAATTTTCGCCTGAATAACAGAAGAAAATTCTTGAATTTTCAGACAATTCAAACCATTGAAATCTTCTTAAAAAAGATTGCATATTTTTGTTGACATTTAAAATTAAAGTGATATCATTTAGATATCAAACACAGGAGGTCATTCTGATGACTGAAAAACTAATCAATTCAAAACCAAATGGTGTAGTAGCATTGGTACTCATTGAGTTGGCACTCGTACTTGGTTTCCTTATATTTATAATGGGTGCTGGTTCGGAAAACATTTTTGGAATTATTATCGGGCTTTTATTAATCTTAAGTTCAGCTCTAGCTCATGCTGGTTTAAAAGTTGTCAAACCTCAGGAAGCTCTGGTTTTGACCCTCTTTGGTAACTATACTGGGACCATCAAAGAACCTGGTTTTTACTTTGTCAATCCCTTCAGCATAGCGGTCAATCCTGCAATCCACACTCGACTTGGTCAAAGTGGTGACGTTAGCACGAAATCCCCTTTTTCAGGGATGAAATCATCAAATGGTAATGACGTAAATCTTGAAATTGGCAAGAAACAGATTTCTCTCAAAGTTATGACTTTGAGTAATTCTCGTCAAAAGATTAATGATTGCTTAGGGAACCCTGTAGAAATCGGCATCGCGGTAACTTGGAGAGTTGTCGATACAGCCAAAGCAGTCTTCAACGTTGATAACTATAAAGAATATCTGTCATTGCAGTGTGATAGCGCCCTTCGTAATATTGTCCGCATCTATCCTTACGATGTGTCTCCTAATGTAGATACTACAGGTGATGGACAAGCCGACGAAGGAAGCCTCCGTGGTTCTAGTGAAATTGTAGCTAGTCGCATTCGTGAGGAAATTCAAAATCGTGTAGAGGACGCTGGTTTGGAAATCCTTGAAGCACGTATTACTTACCTAGCTTATGCACCGGAAATTGCTGCCGTTATGCTTCAACGTCAACAAGCATCAGCCATTATTGATGCACGTAAGATGATTGTAGATGGCGCTGTAGGAATGGTTGAAATGGCACTAGAACGTCTCAATGAAGGAGAATTAGTAGAACTTGACGAAGAACGAAAAGCTGCTATGGTTTCAAATCTCCTAGTCGTTCTCTGTGGCAATCATGATGCACAACCAATTGTCAATACAGGAAGCCTTTATTAGAAATGGCAGAAGCTAAAAAAAAGCAAATCCCCCTTCGACTCTCGAATAAGCTATACGCTGCACTCGCATCATGGGCAGAAGATGACTTTCGATCAGTCAACGGGCAAATTGAATATCTTCTCACCGAATGCGTCAAACAACGGAAAAAAGACGGAAAATACGTCTCAGAAACCATTGATGAACCCTTCGAGATTGATATTTAATCTATTTTCCTATCCAAAAGATTGGATAGGAAAATTTTTTTATCTTTTTTTGTCAAGTAACTTTACTTTACAAAAAAGTTTTGATATACTATTAAAGTTGATGAAAATCAAACCTAACTGAATTTATATCTTAAAAGGAGAAATCAAAATGGCAGTACCTGCACGTCGCACTTCAAAAGCGAAGAAAAACAAACGTCGTACACACTACAAAGTAACAGCTCCATCTGTAAACTTTGACGAAACTACTGGAGATTACTCACGTTCTCACCGTGTATCACTTAAAGGATACTACAAAGGACGTAAGATCGCTAAAGCTGCATCAGCTGAATAATAGAAGGGAGATACCATGCGCGTAAATATTACACTTGAACACAAAGAATCTGGTGAACGCTTGTACCTTACTTCTAAAAACAAACGTAACACTCCAGACCGTCTTCAATTGAAGAAATACTCACCAAAACTTCGCAAACACGTTGTGTTTACAGAGGTTAAGTAAGGGTTTCAGTACACGTCAATAGACGTCAAAATATTGATTTTAAGCGATTTTTGATTTTTTGAAACTCATTATATCGCACTACAAATCAATAAAAACTCTACCTTTTACTCTACCTTTTTTAGATAAATATATCATCTGGATATTGAAGTTAAGCCCTGCTATCATTTCGATGGCAGGGCTTTTTAATATTTGTACACTAACTTCTTATCTATATTTTGGTGGATTTTAAGTTGACATCTACAAAGTTTAATGTTAGAATACATTCAAAAATATATTTGAATGAGGTATTTTATGATTCAAAATGTTGTTACTTCAATAATCCTGTATTCTGGGACAGCCGTAGACTTACTTATTATCCTAATGTTATTTTTTGCCAAAAGAAAAAGCAGAAAAGACATCATTAACATCTATTTAGGACAATTTCTAGGCTCTGTTAGTCTAATATTCCTAAGTTTGCTTTTTGCATTTGTCTTAAATTATATTCCTAGTAAAGAGATTTTAGGTTTACTCGGTTTGATTCCAATTTTCCTAGGCCTAAAAGTTTTGTTTTTAGGAGATTCTGATGGAGAAGCTATTGCAAAAGATGGTTTGCGAAAAGACAATAAAAACCTGATTTTTCTAGTCGCTATGATTACTTTTGCAAGTTGTGGCGCTGACAATATTGGTGTCTTTGTCCCATATTTTACCACCTTAAATTTAGCGAATTTGATAGTGACTTTACTTACTTTTCTAGTCATGATTTATCTCTTGGTTTTTTCTGCACAAAAATTAGCACAAGTCCCTTCTGTTGGAGAAACTTTGGAAAAATATAGCAGATGGTTTATTGCCGTTGTCTATTTAGGATTGGGGATGTATATCCTGATTGAAAACAACAGCTTTGACATGCTATGGGCTGTATTAGGCTAGGAGAAAAAATTATGAAAAAAGATAGTATCTGTCAAGTGGATGTTATAAATCAACAAAATGTTACAACCGCAACGAACTACCTTGAAAAGAAAAAAGTCCAAAAATCACTTCGCATTTTATCAAAATTTACCGATAATAAACAGATAAATATCATCTTTTATCTCCTTGCCGTCGAAGAACTCTGTGTCTGCGATATAGCCTGTTTATTAAATCTCAGTATGGCATCTGCCTCCCACCATCTTCGTAAACTAGCCAATCAAAACATCTTGGATACTAGAAGAGAGGGGAAAATTATATATTATTTTATAAAAGATGAGGAAATCAGAGATTTTTTTAATCAACTAGGATAACAACTATTTCTACTACTTTCTACTTTTCCATGATTATAGGGGGATTATATATGAAATTTTTTGAAGAAAATTATTCACAAGAAATACCTACTCGTATCAAAAATTTAAGAAAAAAATACAATATTACACAAAGCGAACTAGGCAATGCAGGTCAAGTTAGTCAAGTTGAAAGTGGTAAGCGACCAATTACGAGTTCGATGTTAGTTTATTTAAATGCTCTAACCGCTTCGAGCTATACGTATATCGTTTTTGGAGAGTTAGATGAGTTTATTGAGAATCTGTTTCATTATTTTTTCAGTTCTATTTTATATAGAGATTTAGAGGCTGTAGATGAAAAACTATATTCTTTCATGAGTGATGATTTAATTTCAATCCAATCAAGTTGTCTAAGTATTGCCAAGACATTTGCAAATTTCAATATTCAAAGAAAAAGATTTATGATTTCTACTGAAACTGAAATGGATACTTTTCACAAGAAAGATGACATTGACGTATGGGTTGGTGGAACAAGTTATAACCCCGCTAGAAGTTTTAGAACCCGTACCATCAATGAATTGACTGTCATTGATTTTGAAGAAATGTTTGATATTCTTTGGTTGATGTTAGGGGATAATTTAATTAAATCATTTGAAGTTAATGTCTGTGGTATCCTATTTGAATTAGGCGGAAATGACATACCCTCAACATTTAGGCAAGAAAACATTGATCCTCTCATCAATAAATGGTGGTATGATAATGTTTCGACAGAAATTATCCCTAATCTAATAAAAAAACTCAAAGAAAATCCCTTGTTTAATATCGGATTTATGGTAAATGATATATTAGAAAGAATGTATAAAGAGAATATTCCAAAATCTTACCTTACATCCGTCCCATTAGTTATTTCTCAAAAAGGAAGAACAACCTATTCGTTTAGTATGACTGGTGGTCAACAAATAGATGGAGTGAAATTCACACAGATATATGAGGGCTATATGAAATTACTCAGTCAAGGTAAGGATATCGCAGAGTTATATCAAAAATATTCTAAAGAAGAGTTGGCAAATCTAGGCATTAATATTTATCAATCCAATGATATAGAAAGGACTGAGGAAAGAACTTTTGATGAAATTATCAGTTGGGTTTCCAACCCTTATGCAACAAGACCAATTCAAGAAAGGCACACTATTCAATTAGAGCCAACAAGATTTTCACTAGAGGATAAGAAAAGAATTGAAGAAGCTGCAGCTCAAGGACTAAGCGAAATCGACCTTATTGATTTAGTTGACCTATATGATATTAATTTAGACAATACAAGCGTCAATCGCCATATTGTGGGGTTATTGACTAATAACACCCAAGTAACATACTATTTCCAAGAACAATTAAATAAGGAGTTGCTGTCAATGGCTCACGCTTTAGATAACGTACAACAGGCCTTTATTAAATTATTAAGTGAAGAGGAGATACGAAAATTTGCTCTTTAAAGACTAGGTGAATCGCCTAGTCTTTTTTTGCGCCTCGTTTTACAAATTAGTCTATTGAAGTAAAAAAAGAAGTAAAAAATAAAAGAACATTATGCCTTATACTGAATATATCAAGAAAAACTCTTGATATAAATTTTAATAGTCCAAATTGATGGCCATCAAAGGACAGATTGAAACAAATATGATGACATGACGATAAAGGTCATGTCTTGCATAGAATTGTTTCGCTGTTTCTTTGTTGTGCCTTTTGGTATACTCAGCGTTCAATATTTGCTCATTTTGTTTCCTTCTGTCCAAAGGACAGAAAGGAGCTCATCATTATGAGTAATAAAGTACAAGAACGTCGTGAGCGTAAAATCAAAGAAGCTATTAAAGCTAAAAATTGGGATGAAGTAACTCGTTTGCTTCAACAAGAACAAAGTAACGCAGAACGTCGTGACCGATACCACAATAGACGAATCAAAGACGAAACAATAGCTAGCAAAAATGCCAAAAAGTCTGTACGTTATGATGTCATTGCAAGTTCTGATTTGAATCCCGAAGAAGCTTTAATCCTAGAGGAGTTAAGACAAGCTATTCGTGAAGCTAAAGCATCCCTATCAGAAATTGACAGTAAGATTGTTGAAATGATAGCGGAACAAGGTTCAAGCTATAAAGAAACGGCTCGCTATATCACTGAACATTATAAGAAAATGAGTGATGTAACTGTTAAATCCCATTATTGTAAAGCGCTAAAAAAATTAGCTCCTTTATTAAAAGCTTACCGCTAATCCCTCAAATCCAGTGTCTCTGTCACTGGATTTTTTGTAAAAAAAAATTAAAAATTCAACAAATAACTTTGCGTTTAGCTGTCTCATTCTCCTTAGTAATGAGGAGGTGGTCAGATAACCTAAAAAACAAAGTCCAGCTCATGACCCAAACCGAGCCTGTCGCATTCACACTATCTCTTATTCATAAGGAGGATTTGCCCTATGGCGTTTAAAATGAAAACCACAAAAGGTGGTTATACAACTACATTGGCTGATAAAATTATCAGTCAAAAACAACCGATTTACTCACTTAGTACCGAACTTGAACCACAACAACGGTTTGAAGAAGGAAAACCAACCGGAGAAATCGTAGCTTATAAAGCATGGTTTGTACAGGAAGGGCAAGACCCTTTCCAAGTAAAATTTGAAGAAACGATTGAGCTTCCAGCTTTTCAATCCATGATTCAATTTGACACACTACAAGCCTGCGAAGTAAAATATAACATCTACTTCAAAGCAAATGGTATCAAGGAGGTTCGGTAATGACTTCACAATCTCGTGATGTGCTGAACCAATCTTACCTGCAATCTTACCTGCTCCAGAGCCTAAACATGGCTCTGGGGGCTTTAATGCAGGGAGAAACCAGCTACACCAATTCTTTTAATATTGTTATTCAAGCAGACGGCTTTATCTTTGTCCCTCGTCTACCATGTGCTTATATCCTTGATGATGACTTGTACAAGAAAATCTTTCTGATTGCCAATGCTTCACTTTATCCACAATATACGCTTCTAAAACAAAACGCTACCTATTTTGTCCCTCTAGAAACAGATGACTTACACACTCAGCGTGGATTATTTTTCCCTTGGAAAAAGGGAATTTCAGAACGTTTAGTCATTCCAGATTTGGATAAGTTTTCAGCTAGCTTGCCACAGGGGAAAATCCCTATCATGAAGTACTTTGAACTCAATTTAGATAAGGTTAATCACTGGGCTATTGCTGGAAATTCAGGTTCTGGGAAATCGTACGCTCTCACTTATTTCTTGAGTGTACTAAAGCATATGTCTGACTTGATTATCATTGACCCTAAATTTGATACCCCAAGTCGATGGGCAAGAGAAAATCACGTTGCTGTTATACACCCTGTTGAAAACCGTTCAAAATCAGATTTTGTCTCACAGGTCAATGAACAATTAAGTCAGTGTGCAACTCTCATTCAGAAACGACAAGCTATCTTGTATGATAATCCCAATCATCAATTTACCCATCTAACTATTGTTATTGATGAAGTCCTCGCTCTATCAGAGGGAGTCAATAAGAATATCAAAGAAGCCTTTTTCTCCCTACTCTCACAGATTTCCTTATTAGGACGTGCTACCAAAATCCATCTGTTTTTGGTAAGCCAGCGTTTTGACCACAATACTATTCCAATTTCAGTGAGGGAACAGCTAAACGTATTGTTGCAAATTGGAAATATCAATCAGAAAACTACTCAATTTTTATTTCCAGACCTAGACCCAGAGGGTATTGTTATTCCAATAGGACATGGGACAGGTATCATTCAAGTTATCGATAATGAACATCCCTACCAAGTTCTGCCCTTACTCTGTCCAACCTACTACACTAAACGAGGTATTCTATGACCAATAAAACCTACTTTATGAGAAGTTTTAATCTCATACTATATTTATTTCTATTTGCACCTATCTGTTCTGCATTTGGCTGGTTATTCAATTATCTTTCCGTTCAATTAACAAATATCACGTTTGTCAATTTAGATACGGTCAAAAGTATTACGGATATCATTAGTTCCGTTTGTCATGGATTTGCACTTATTTCTCTTCTACTTGCCTTATTTTTGGTTGGATTAGAAATAATACAACGGTTGAAAACAGATAGTCTTTGGAACTATATCCAATCTGTCTATCACACTTTTCTGTTGCGACACTTCCTGTTTCAGCGTGAACGAGTACAGAAGATAAGCAATCTTGAACATCAGACGGTTACTACTATCAACCCAATCCATAACGGGTTTAACCGAGCTGTTCGTAAGTGTATCGTAGATATACGAAAAGATACCATCACTATTTTTCTAAAAGTCCCTAGAGACCAACAAGGGCAAAAAATCCTAAAAGAGATGGAAGCACAATTAAAAGAAGAAATCGTCAGCCAACACGCAGACTATTATTTCTCCTCTCCTATTCGAGTTCGTAACCAATTGTGGTTCACTGGACAAAAACGTTAATCCCTTGGGGCTGTGGCTTGCGTTAAGCAAAAGCCAGACAGCCCCTTTTTATATTCTTTTCTATCATGACCTATTGGGGTGACTACGACCCCCAATAGGTCAATAATCAATAATCACAAAAAATTCAATTTTTTCAAAAAAACTTTGCATACGACCTGTCATTTCTCCTTAGTAATAGAACCCAAAAGAAATGAGGTAACTGCCTATGGCAAAAGAACAGCGCTCAACCAAATGGACTTTTCTCTTCTACGAGGAAAGCGCCCCAGAGAACTACTTGAATATATTAGAGGAACTCCATATTCCGTTTATTCTTAGTCCTTGGCACGATAAGGACGTTAATAGACAGACGGGAGAGTTCAAGAAATCGCACAAACACGGTGCTTTCTTCTTTGATTCACTGAAAAGCTATTCACAAGTATCAAATATCATCAGTGACAAACTAAACGGTCCAGCACATGTGGAGGTAGTTATGTCTCCCACTGGTTTATTTGACTACTTTACCCATGCGGAAAATCCAGATAAGACCCCCTACAACATTGAGGATATTGAAGTCGGTTGCGGATTTAATTTAGAAAAATTCTTGATGGAGATGAACTCCTCGGATTTTATACATGAAGTAGTTGATATTATCGAAGAGAACGACTTTACCGAATTTGAAGAATTGGTCTGGTATGCCCGAGCAAACAATACCAATTTATTAGGGCTTATCATTGAACGTACATATTTCTTCGCTAAATACCTAGATTCACGAAGATACAATCCTAATCGACTCCATAATTCAAACACAGAGGAGAAAGAGAATAATGAATAACGAAAAATTAGAACAAATTGAACAATTATTGCAAACACTTATCAAACTCATTCAAATCAAAGAACAGAACATACCACCAAAGATAGTACAACAGCGAGAATTGCTAAAACAGCTAAATATCTCTCCAAACACACTAAAAACATGGGAACGAAAAGGATTAAAAAGATTAGAACCTCCAATTGAGGGAACACGAACTGTCTTCTATTTACTAGATGATGTTATTAACTTCTTACAATCCTAATATTGAAAATTTGTGCTAAAATAGTTTTATCTAAAAGAAAGAGTGGTAACTATTTTAGCCTACTTCAATATCCCTGAAGAAAGGCAAACATGGAAACTGAAACAATTATCCATAATGGCAAAAAAGTCATTAAAAAAATCAAAAAAGATAAGTCCATCTCATACACTTTGAAGGGGGCATTTCTGGGAAAAGATATCAAAACTGGTAAGCAAGTCACTACTACCATTACAGCTAAGACACTAAAACAGTTAGATAGAGCAATCATTCGAGCACGACTAGAATTTGAAAAAAATGGCTCAACACGAGAAAAAGTTATCGTCATTGATACACTGGAAGATTTAGCTGAAGAATGGTTTAAATCATATAAGACCTGGGTCAACTCACATAATACTCTGAACAGAGTAAGAGGTTATCTTGATAATTATATTATCCCTAAATTTGGAGATTACAAACCAGATAAAATTGAATCTGCGGATATCCAGCTTTGGTTAAATGGTTTGGCAAAGAAATCAAAAGAGTCCATTGAATCTGGTATAAAGCGTGCTGATAAAGGTAGTGCTAAAGATTTTGGTGCTGTTATCCATAAGTTGAAAGATATTTTTGACTATGGAATTACAAACTATGGACTAATCACTAATCCTGTTAGCTCTGTTAAGATACCACCTAAGCCAAAATCAAATAAGCAACGCATCATGGTATTACATGATGATAGTCTTGTAATATGGCTTAATTATCTTGAAAGTTTAGATAACAATAGAGCCAATCGTAGATTTAAGTTAATTTGTAATACTTTATTAGCCTCCGCTTTGCGAATAAATGAACTACTTGCGTTGACGATTGATGACCTAGATTTTGAAAATTCTTCTATTAATGTCAGTAAAACATTGATGTGGAAAACCGCAAATAAAAAAGATGGGACAAAAGGGGAAGTTATCTGTAAAGCTACACCAAAAACTGATGCAGGAAATCGCTCTGTCCCTGTCCCTCTCCCCATAATAGAAAAACTCAGAGATTTCCACCACGAAATGAACTTGTATCTTGAATTGCACAACAGACATAGAACAAAACTGATTTTCCCTACAATCTATGGCAACTATATGTGTGATAGAAACGAGAGAACAACTCTTAAGAAAAGGTTAGTAGGTCTTGGATTACCAAACTATGGTTTCCATTTGTTCCGACATACTCATGCTTCAATGTTGCTCAACGCTGGCACAAATTGGAAAGAACTTCAAGTCAGAATGGGACATAAATCAATTTCAACTACAATGGATACTTACGCTGAATTAGCACCACAACGAAAGTTAGAAGCTGTGGGGATTTATCTTGAAAAGATTGCTGAGCTAACGCAATAACTACTCTACCATTCACTCTACCTTTTATTAGGTAGCATTCTAGAAACATTGATGTACCAACGTTTCTAACAGCTAAAATAGAAATTATTTAACTCTTACAGAAGTTAAATAAGAGTTAACTTATTATAAACATCTTAAAACCAATGGTTTCGGCCATTGGTTTTAATTTTTAGTAACATTATGGTAAACAGGTAGCGAGTTCAATTCTAGCTGCCTTTTCTGAAATAAGAATACTGATTTGGACAATTAAAAGCAAGTGAAGGAGCTTCATCTCATGATGAAGCTCCTTTTTATTAATGTAAGTAATCTAAAACTTCTTGAAATGGTTTACAAAATGCAGTTGCTCTCCCGCCTAGAGGGGAAATAGATTTACCAACCAGTTGCTCTGGATCATTTGTAAGAGTCATGGTATCAAATCTGATTTTCCTAGTTGTGCGTACAATATCTCCGTCAGGAGTCTGGCTCACTGTTCTATAATATGTAACAGTATATTTTCGAAAATGTTCATCTGTCCATAATTTTGCTACTGCTAAGATTTTTCCAGCATCGTGACCCGCTGAGATGATTAAAACACGCTGAACATCTTCACTATAGTCAGGAGCAATTTTCCAATCTCCTCTAGCTTTTTCCAAAAGTTCTTTTGAATTAAGGTTTTGTGCGTCAGAGACTTTAAGTATTAAAGTCTTATCTTTCATTGGGTTTGTTGCCATATTTGGCACCTCCTTCTTTTTTTAATATAATCATTATACAGTATTAAAACTGCGATTTCAATTAAAAACTGCGAGTTTTTAAAAATAATTTCATTTCTTGGATAAAATGTATTTTCATAGTTGTGCTTTAATTGAGTCTGTGATAAAGGTCTAACCTTAAATATAAAAAGCGAATAAAACGAGTTATCTGACATTCAGAATTCTGTCTTGTTCGCTTTGTTGTCTAGTCTATCGATTTTAAAAATTTATAATAAAGAATTCCTAAAATCAAAATCTTTTTGTCTCAGCCTATTTAGTAATTTACTAAAGGAAAATACTATCAATTAATGATATAATGATAGCATGAATTGAAAGGGAAATTAGTATGGATATTATTAACACAATTATTACTTCAGTTATCACATCAGGTATTATTGGAGTATTTATTTCAGAATATTATCAAAGAAAAACACTGGTAAAGAAAATGAAGAGGGATTACGTTATTGAACTTTTTAGCAACAGGTTCATGTTGAAAGAAAATTACACTGGTGATGCAGTTGAATTGAACAGGACGTTAGGAAAAATTCCAATCATATTTTCGGATAACAATCAAGTTATTGAATGTTACGATCGCTTTCTGTCTTTTACAAATGATCAGAATTTTTTAAGAATGATTAAGGCTATATGTAAAGATAAGAGTGTAAAAATTAATATTTCAAATTGGGATGATACAATGATTATGAGAACACTTTCGGTAGAAAGGTAGTAATATCCTTTTAAAAAATAAAGGGAAAGTATTTGATTAAATAAAGAATAGGAGAACCTCAAATGAGTTTGAACACTTTAAACCCCCACCCAACTAAGCAATTATTAATTATTGGGAATGGATTTGATAAACATTTAGGATTAAAGTCAACATATGCTGAATATTACTCTTCTTTAAGTGATGATGAGAGGAAGAATAATATTTTCACATTCCTGGCTTCAGATGAGAATTATAATTGGATTGATGTAGAATTACTGTTACTAAAATGTCTAACAATAATTAATAAATTTGACCAAGACGATGTTAAAAGTTATTTATTGAGTGTAGATTCTGATAGGAAAAAACGTATCCTAGATAGGATAGTCGATTATACTCGCTCTCATGACTTTATGACCAAATCAGAAGAAAAAAATTTAACATTTGAAATATTAAATTACTTGTCACAAATTATAGAGACTAATTGGTTACTATCAAAAGAATCAGTAAGTAATTTAAAAAAAGAATTAATGTCCTTAATGATGAGTCAAGTAAAAACTTTTGAATCCAATTTTAAGGAATATCTTTTAAATGAAATTAAAAGTTTTCCTGAAAACATATATAATGTAAAATCTCAATTTTTTATAGATGAACTATTAAAATCTGGAGTACCTTTTACTAATGAGTATAGTAATTCTCTGTTATCTTTTAATTATACTCCTCTCCCTAATAGCACCAAGTTTTTTAACTCTAGAGGAGGTAATAACGTTCATGGAATATTACTAGATAATATAATCTTAGGGATAGACAATCATAATTATAAAGAATTTATGGAGTTTACAAAAACATTCCGTATTATGACTGAGCTTCCACAAGAACCTTTAAAAATTTATGATAATTCTATAGACATCATTAAATTTTACGGACATTCATTGGGTGAAGCAGACTATTCATATTTTGTTTCAATATTTGATACATTTGATGTATATAATTCAGATGTAGTACTAAAGTTTTATTATGATGACTTTGATGGTCAATCTCATAAGAAGGAGCAGGTTGAGAGAGTTTATAAACTTATTAATCACTATGGAGAAACTTTTGATAATAAAGATCATGGACAAAATCTGCTTCATAAATTAGTGTTAGAAAGAAGAATTTATGTACTGAAAGTGCAGAATGATATTTTATTATAGTTAATTATTAAAATTTTATAAAATATACTGCTTAAAATATTTGTGATAAAAAAGAATTCTTTATTTACGGAATGTGTTCGTAAAGATGTTGTATTTATTTTAAAATAATTTGAATTAAAGGAAAAGATAATGAGAGTTAAAAACATTAGTTGCAATTTTTTTAATAAAGATTTGAATATGGAATTTAATGATAGTTCAAATGACGAAAGTAACACCTATAGCTTAATACTAGGAAATAATGGTTCAGGGAAAAGTACGCTTTTTGAAACTATTTTGAGTTACTATTCGAAGGAATATAATCGTGAAGATATTAAATGTAATTTAAATATTGAAGGGAAAATAAAAAAAATTATTCTATCAACCTATTCTCCGTATGATAGAATTAGAGCTCAAATTTCTAGAAGAAAAAAGGGGGGAGTGAATGAATCTGGTGCTGATACCCAATTTAAAGCGAAAAAAGAGGTAGAGATAGTCTATCCTCATCATTCCTGGAATGAAGTTATTTCATTAGCTAGTAGTTCATATTTTAAATGCAAGATAAGTAATGAGGGACATTTTAAAAAAGTAGAAGAAGAAGTATCGAATCTAATAGGGTTTGATAGTAACTCAGTTTACCTACTAATACAGTCTATTAATCAGCAAAGGATTTCGAATTTATTTGAACAGTCAATAATGAATTTTGATCTTTCTCTATGTGAACTCGTAGAGAAACGGTTAAATTATTCTAACTTAGAAACTGGAAATATAATAGAGTCATTTGAAACTTTATTCGATAGAAAAAATAGAATAATTTCTAATATAATGACAGAAATGAAAAACGATAACTATCTTAGTGAAAATGCTATAACAGAATACGTTGAAAAAATATTACTACCAATATTTCAAGATTTAAATTATAGAAAGAAATATTTCATTGATCATCTTTTGAATAATTATGATAGTTATGTATATGCAAAATACAACATAAATGGATCCCTAGACTTCGAGAAACGGCTTTCTGGAGTATATGAAAACTTTAAGGAGTTAATGCACTTAAAAGAATCCTTTGTATTCAACATAAAGGAATTTGCTTCCCATTTCCAGCTTCAATTCGATAGTATAAGCAAATATTTTTTAGAACTTGATAGCAAATCCTCAATAAAATTATTTAGTCTTTTACTTATTTTGAAAAAGACATATCAGAACATACAACAACAATTTGGTAAGCAACTATCTTATGAGGGTGATAGAAGGGTACTAGAGATTGATTCTATATTAGAATATTATAGAGAAGTATTTTTTGATAATGGTACATTATTAAACTTAGACTTCGATATTTTAGAAAAGACTGGTAATTTTTTGATTGATGATTTACTTATTTTGAAGAATAGTAGTCCTATTTCTATAACTAAACTTAGCTCAGGAGAATTAGCGCTTTTTGTTCGGATTATGGAAATTAGCTTATATATTGAAAGAGACAGTTTGATTTTAATCGATGAACCAGAAATCCATTTGAACCCATATTGGATTAATCAATATTATTATTTGTTAAGAGAATGTTTCGCAGATTTAGATTGTCACTTTATTATTGCTAGCCAATCTCCTATTGTAGTTGGGATGTTTAATAAGGAGCAAGTATTCTATCTTAAATATGAAGGTAATAGTATATCTGTGAAGGTTCTTGAAGAAGAAACCTTTGTGAACAATATTGATAACATATTGAGTTTTGTTTTTGATGTGACATATTTTAATAATCCACTTATAAAGAAAGAATCAGCGAATATCAAAGAGTTATCCGAGCGAGATTTATTCGGTGCTTTAGATAGAATTAATCAAATAGCATATAGTTCAGTAAGAAATCAAATTATTAGTGAAGTTTTAACAGAAGAAAAAATTACCCAGTTTGAAAAACTAATTAACGAGGTAGATAAATGAGTAGAAAAAGTAAATTAGAATTGCTATCGAAAGATATTAGCTCATTTCTAAACCAATGTAATAAAGGTGTTCCAACATCAACGATTTTAAATAATAATTTAAAGGAACTTAAAACTGTTTACGATAATGTTCCGACAATTAAAGAATTGATTGATGGTTTAAGTAATAGTGATTTTCTCGATGATATTATTGAACAGGACAATTTTTTTAATGAAAATTATTTTAAATACTTAGAACAGTCAACTTCTTGCAATCCAGTACCAAATACTGTTTCAGATATTGGTAGTTTTTATGAATCAAATAAAACCGACCCGTATTTTAGTTTTAAAGATATTTATTATTATATATTCTCTGAAAAATCTGAAACAGCTAAAACAGCTTATTCTTTATATTATGAAGAATCAATAAAAAAATATTTTTCTAAGGGTAAGTATCAAACTTATTGTTCAGTTTGTCAACAACAAATTTGTGTAGGTACAAGGGATTTGGATCATTTCTTGCCACAATCATATTTCCCAATCCTATGCTTAAGACATTTTAATATAGTACCAATGTGTACGATTTGTAATAGAATTTATAAAAGACATAAATTACCTGCTATACCTGTAATTCATCCCTATAAAGTTAATTTTCCGATTGAAAATATTCCAATATATTTAAAGGATTTAAAAGAATTAGAAATTCAAAAGCATGGCTTACCAAATGAATATTTGAATTACATAAAATATATGAGCTTAGATGAAAGGTTACATCATGAAGATATGGGATTAATAGTAGAAAACATTCTAAAAGAAGTTGAACAAAAGGCTGAACGAGAAATTAGAGCAGATTTAGTTAAAAACAAAAAAATAGCGATTATTAGAGAGATTCTTAAAGAAGTTATAGAAGAATACAAAAAATCTATCTTATCTTATAAAGAACCCTACCAATTTATCAAATTAAAAATATTAGAATTTCTATTACAGTCAGAAGATTACAAAAAATTAGTGTTAACTTTGTACCGAAAATGCTATATAAAATAACATAGTTTCCTTTGGTTTTAGATTTAATAAAAAACAAGGAATGGAATAGTGGTTCAATAAAGTAAACTATCTTCATAGTTATTCTATTTTTCAGTCAATTAAATTAACCGTGATTCAAAATGAAATCACGGTTTTTATTTATTATTGGTAGTGATTGGGAATTTCTTCACAATGTTACCTTCGTAGTTAAGGTGCTATAGTTTAGGTTGGTCAACATCTGATTGCAATCCTCTACAGAAAGCTCGTAAGATTTTTGGAGAAATTCAGCATAAATCATTTCCTCTATGGATGATTGTCGTAAACTTCTTCCAGCAATTTCCATTAATTTTATGGAAACTGGATAAGGTAATGTTAAGGCTATACATAGTGCTACAATGGTTTGTAATTTAGGTTCTGTTGAATTTTTTTGTAAACTATATACTTTGGTCATTAATCGGTATTCCTATCTATCTTTATTATAGTACAAATACCTTTATTAAACAACTATATACTTATTCATTTGTACACCTTTGACAAGGATGGATGCTTACTTCGGACTTGCTACTAAAAAGGTAGCGAGTTCAACTCTCACTACCTTTTCTATCCTCTTCTTTTTTGAGAGCGCTTGAAATATGTTATAATAGTTCTAGATTATTTTTTTGGAGGCAAACCGTGGGAAATTTTATTGAGCTAGTCTTTCATCGTTTCTTTTTGGGGATGATAGCTACAGCTTATTTTTGGTTATTGACACTAGCAGGAGGTGTGGTTTTTGGTATAGCACCAGCTAGTGCGACTATCATGAGTTTATTTGCAGAACATGGTTATTCTTACCGTGCCTATGGTTTTAAAGAGGCTTGGGCTCTTTACAAGAGTAATTTTATTAAAAGCAATCTCAGTTTCTACACCTTTATGGGACTTGACTTGATCTTGATTTATGGTTTGTATCTCATGATCCAATTGCCGCATCAGACCATTATCCATTTGGCAGCAACCTTTCTAAATATCTTTTTGGTAGCCTTGGTATTTTTGGCTTATACAGTTTCTCTAAAATTACAAGTTTATTTTGACTTATCCTATCAAAATACCTTAAAGCTTGCCTTTATCGGAATTTTTATGAGCTTATCAGCAGTGGCTAAAGTTCTTCTTGGTAGCGTCTTGTTAGCCATTATTGGGTTCTATATGCCAGCCCTTATCATTTTTGTAGGGATTGGTATGTGGCATTTCTTTATTAGTGATTTATTGGAGCCTGTTTATGAAAGCATTCATGAAAAATTGGCGTCCAAATAGGATGAAACAGTTTTGGCTTCATTCACTCCTTCGAACCTATACTTGGGTGATGATTGTCATCATTGCTAGTTTTGCTCTGTTGATTTCCTATGTGAACTGGGATAGTCGAGAAAAAGAAGCAAGACAGGTTTCCCAGCGGGTTTTGACTCGAACAGTGAGCGAGGTTGAGTATTATTATCGAGAGTCAGCCCGTTCAGCCCAAGGTTTAGTAGATAATCAAGCGCGAATCGAGGGAATTTATAAGTATTTTAGCCTTAGTACACCGGATTATTTTTACTGGCAACTGGAACGTAAGGCATCACCCTATATTTCTGTATCCATTTATGAAAATATCGATGACCTTTATGTGCGCAATGATTTTGTAACGGGTGTAGCCATTGTCTTGCAAGACTCGACAGAAGTTTATGTTTCGACTAGGGACAATCGTAGTGGTTACAAAGTTTCTGCAGATGCCTTTAAGCCAGATGCCAATAGTTTCGCCATTCCCGTATCCGATCCAGTATCGGATCAAGCTCTTGGTGTTATTTATGTCTCTGTATCTTCCGATGTTTTTTATAAGGCTATTGATAATACCCGAGGAAATATCCCAATTGCTGTGAGCATCACCTCTCCTTTTGAAACGGATATGTTTCACCAAGGTGAAAAAAGTGATCGAGAGGAATGGTTGCAAGATGAGACAGCTCATGGATATCAGGTTCAGGTTGCAGTTCCGAGGGATTATGTCCTTAGTGGGAGTATCTTTAGTTCGATTTTTATTCTTGCTTTGAGTCTCCTCTTTATCGTTATTTTATATGTAACCTTGAAAAAAACATTTTCGAAGTATCAAACCCAGGTTGTTGACCTAGTGGAAACAATCCATGATATTGCGCAAGGAGAACAAGGTAAAAGAATTGATCTCACGAAAAAAGACCAGGAATTACTTTTAATCGCTGAGACAACAAATGATATGTTGGATCGATTGGAGAGAAATATCCATGATATTTATCAGCTTGAACTGAGCCAAAAAGATGCCAATATGCGCGCCCTACAAGCTCAGATAAATCCACATTTCATGTACAATACTCTGGAGTTTCTGCGGATGTATGCTGTGATGGAGAATCAAAATGAATTAGCAGATATCATCTATGAGTTCAGTAGTCTCCTACGCAATAATATTTCCGACGAGCGAGAAACGACACTCAAACAAGAAGTAGAGTTTGGTCGGAAGTACAGCTATCTCTGTATGGTGCGTTATCCAAAATCCATTGCTTACGGATTTAAAATCGACCCTGGATTGGAAGAAATGCGCATTCCAAAATTCACCCTCCAACCCTTGGTGGAAAATTATTTTGCCCACGGAGTTGATCATCGACGTACAGATAATGTGATCAGTATCAAGGCTTTGAAAAAAGATGGCTATGTTGAGATCTTGGTAACCGATAATGGACGTGGAATGCCTGCTGATAAGCTAGCAGAGATCCAGGATAAATTAGCTCAAAGAACCTTCGAACATACGGTGGATTATAGTGAGAAACGTCAGTCCATTGGGATTGTCAATGTGCATGAGCGCTTTGTACTCTACTTTGGCGACCGCTATGACATCAGTGTAGAATCAGTTGAAAAAGAAGGTGTTCGCTATCGAATCACCATTCAAAATGAAGAGAAAGGATAAAGATGTATAAAGTACTTTTAGTTGACGATGAGTACATGATTACAGAAGGACTCAAACGTTTGATTCCTTTTGACAAATGGGATATGGAAGTAGTTGCAACAGCCAATCATGCTGACGACGCTCTGGACTACGTTCGAGAACATCCCGTAGATATTGTCATTTCTGATGTCAATATGCCTGACAAGACAGGGCTTGAGATGATTGGGGAGATGAAGGAGTTGTTGCCAAATGCTTACTATATCCTCCTTTCAGGCTATCAAGAATTTGACTATGTCAAAAAAGCCATGAATCTCAATGTCGTTGATTATCTGGTCAAACCAGTCGATAAGGTTGAGCTTGAACGCTTGCTTGAAAAGATTGCCAGTCAGCTTGGTGAAAAATCTCATGAGCCAGAAATATTGAGTCAGCAACTAGATGAAGAAGCATTCAAGGCTCATCTCAGCCAAAAAGAAAATTGGTGGATCGGACTTTCCAAGGAAAAACAAGGGAATTTTGTCATTCCTTACTACGTTCTGGGGCAAGATTGGCAAATTATCCTTGCAGATCAGGAATTTGCGGGCTTGTTGGTCATGCCTTTTGAGGCACCTTATCAAGCCAACTTTGAAAAATGGAAATTTAATGTAGAAAAGGCACTCTTCTATGGAACTGTTAATTTAGATCAGTCTGAAAGTCTCTTCTCATATTATGAACCCATCTATCGAGTGATTATCCAGGGGAATCTCCAGCAGATTATCGAGGAGTTGACCTTACTTGAGAAGATTGTTCTTGAAAATACACCGAGAGTCTCTATCACTAAGCAGCTCTTTACTCAGTTTGTTATGGATGTTTTCCATCTTTTTGAGCATTTGAAGGCAGACGACATGACAGATATTGTCAAGAACATCCATGCCATTACAACTTTTGAGGACTTAGTCGCTTATACCAAGGAAACCTTGATATCTTTCTTTGGCCAATACCGCATGAATGAAAATGTAGTTAGTGTGCTTGAAGTCATTGGTAGAGACTACAAAAAAGAACTTTCCCTCAAGGATATCAGCAAGGATCTCTTTATCAATTCCGTTTATTTGGGCCAGCTAATCAAGAAGGAAACCAATTCAACCTTTGCGGAGCTTCTCAATAAGCAACGCATTAAGGCTGCCCAGCAGCTCTTGCTATCTACCAATGATAGTATTGAGGATATCTGTTATACAGTTGGTTACAGTAATGTTGGTTATTTCTATAAGGTCTTTCGAAAACTATGTGGGAAGTCTCCTAAAGCCTACCGTAAACAGGTGGAAGCAAACTTATAAGATTTGTTTTGCTTGTTAAAATATGCTATAATAAACTAAAAAAACATAAGGGGGTTGCTTTGATGAAAAAGAAACCAATCTATCTATGGGTATTACTGATTTTTTCAGCCTTACTCTCAGCAATGTCACTATTTGGAATCATATCTCCAGTACCTACTGCGGAGGGTATGAACAATCTAGAAACATCAGCATCAGGTGTTAATGCTACTTATGCTAAGGAGCTCGTTGATTACACCATTAAGGTATCGGAGCATGGTCATTCTGTCTTCAGCATTCTCTTGGTTGTCTTATCTGTTATTCTAGTTGTTGTGGCTTTGGTTTTCCTTATTCGTAAAAACCTTCAATTGGCTAACTACACTTATCTTGCTTATGTCTTCGTTGCCATCGTTGGTTCTATCTACAACTTTATCGGCGTTCAGGATGCGGTTTCACTTTTTACAGACCCTAACATCCGTATGGGAGCGGAGCTTGGTGCCAAAGGTTCAGCCATTTTTGGGATCGTACTCAATGTTATCTTCCTAGCAATCGTCTTTTATAAAATGTGGCGTCAGCAAAAAGAATTAACAGAAACTCAAGAAGAGGAAGAACTTGCCTAAGAGTTGACAAAGCATAACTATCAAGATACAATCTTGGTAGTTATTTTTTATGATTCAAAAAAGGAGGAGAAAATGAAAAAAATTTCCTTGGTCTACATCAGTCTGAGCGGAAATACGGAGAGTTTCGTAACACGATTGAAGGCTTACCTATTAGAGCAGTATGAGAATATTGAAGTAGAAAAAATTCATATTAAAGACTTGGTCAAAGAAGGAGAAGACTTCTTTGAGATGACCAACCCATATGTGGCTTTCCTACCGACTTACCTAGAAGGTGGCAATGGTGTTGACAACGGAGATGTAGAGATTTTGACCACTCCAGTAGGTGACTTTATCGCCTATGGTGACAATGCCAGCAAGTGTTTTGGTGTTGTAGGATCCGGTAATCGTAACTTTAACAACCAATACTGTTTGACGGCTAAACAATACAGCCAACGCTTTGGTTTCCCTGTTCTAGCTGACTTTGAGATGCGTGGAATGCTGGGAGATATTAAAAAGGTTGCAGGAATTATCGCGGAACTCTATGAATTAGAAGTTTTGTAAGAGGCTAGATTTTCTGAGGAAGAGTTTTATTCCATGAATAAAGGATTTACTTAAAAAGGGGACAATCGAAATGAGTAAACTACAGAAATCATTTTTAAAGTATATAAAACGCAAACCAAGCTTCAAGGATATTATGCTATGCAGTGCTTTGCTACTATTAGCGATTGCTCTGCTACTGTTCTCTGAGAAAATTTTTGATGAAGATGCAGCACCATTTGGAACCATGGTATCCTTAGGGATTGTTATCCTGGTAGAAATCTTAGCTGTCAGAAATAAATAAAAAGACTCGAGAAATGCATGAACTGCACCCCAAAAGTTAGACAGAAAAAATCTAACTTTTGGGGTGTTTTTATTATGAAATTAACATATGAGGATAAGATTCAGATCTATGAACTTAGAAAGCAAGGTCAAAGCTTCAAGCAGCTTTCAAATCAATTTGGGATAAACATTTCTAATCTTAAGTACATGATTAAATTGATTGATTGTTATGGAATAGAAATCGTCAAAAAGGGAAAGAATTGTTACTATTCACCTGAACTAAAACAAGAAATCATTGATAAAGTTCTACTTGAAGGTTGTTCACAAATAAGGGCGTCTCTAGATTATGCTCTTCCAAGTGTTGGAATGTTGCCTAATTGGATAGCACAATACAGAAAAAACGGGTATACTATTGTTGAGAAAACAAGAGGGAGACCAGCTAAAATGGGACGTAAGCCAAAGAAAAAACCTGAAGAGATGACAGAGTTAGAACGTCTTCAAGCAGAAAATGAGTACCTGAGAGCGGAGAATGCTATTCTAAAAAAGTTGAGAGAACTCCGATTGAAGGAGGAAAAAGAGCTAGAAGAAAAACAGAAATTGTTCAAGGATTAGTAACAGAGTTTCCTTTAGATATCCTTCTAAACATTATCAAACTTGCTCGTTCAACCTATTATTACCACTTAAAGCAGCTGAATCAAGTAGATAAAGATCAAGCTATCAAAGTGGAAATACAAGCCATTTATGATGAACATAAGGGAAATTACGGCTATCGTCGAACGACTCTTGAATTGAGAAATCGTGGTTATATAGTAAACCATAAGAAGGTCCAACGTCTGATGAGAGTCCTTGCTTTAACAGCTCGAATTCGTCGGAAACGGAAGTATTCTTCCTACCAAGGAGAGATTGGTAAGAAAGCAGATAACCTTATTCAACGCCAGTTTGAAGCAGCTAAACCAATGGAAAAGTGCTATACAGATGTGACAGAGTTTGCCATTCCAGCAAGCAGTCAAAAGCTTTACTTATCGCCAGTTTTAGATGGCTTTAACAGCGAAATTATTGCTTTTAATCTTTCAACTTCACCAAACTTAGAACAAGTAAAAACAATGTTGGAACAGGCCTTTACAGAGAAACATTATGAGAATACGCTTCTCCATAGCGACCAGGGCTGGCAATACCAACACGATTCTTATCATCGGTTCCTAGAGAGTAAAGGAATTCAAGTATCCATGTCACGCAAGGGTAACAGCTCAGACAACGGCATGATGGAGTCCTTCTTTGGTATTTTGAAGTCTGAGATGTTTTACGGTTATGAGAAGTCGTTTAAATCACTTGACCAATTGAAACAAGCTATTGTAGACTATATTTATTACTACAACAACAAACGCATTAAGGTAAAACTAAAAGGACTCAGTCCTGTGCAATACAGAACTAAATCCTTTCAATAATTATTTGTCTAACTTTTTGGGGTCAGTACAGCATCTCGAATCCTTTTTCATTTTCTGATGTCTTCCACAATTTCCTTTGAAATCATGATTCCCAAACGATATCCCTTATTGATGTAGTCGATGACATCGTTGATGTTTTCTGTTGTTTGAATTTTTTCCTTGATAGTAGCTCGAAAAGTTTCATCCTTTAAAAGCTGTTCTTGTAGAAGGACTTGTAGTTTTTCCTTTTCGTATTTGTTAATGAGAAAAAGAACGACAAGACTGATGACAACTAAAATATAAGCATATTGGCTCATAAAATCTCTCCCTAAGTGATAAAGAAATTAATAGCAAGAGAAAAGCGAAAAAGATTTTTCGCTTTTCAAGTAATGACAATATAGAAATTAGGCAAGTGATCGCTAATCTAAAATAGTAGATGTAATGCACTCCGCCCCTAGTACCAAATAAAAGTCCGTAGAGGTTTAGGATCGGTTGCTTAGATCGCTCTGCAATTCAGTAACATTAAGATTGCGACATGAACCTAACCAAATCGATGTTATTGTTCAGATAAATTAGTAAAGCGTTTAGGCAAGTCGCCTCATTTACGACGTCGTGGGCCTCTAAAGCGATTATATTTAGAGGCCATGACTAGTGAAGCGCCTAGCCAAGGTCCGAATAGGATTTGGCGTTAGTTACTTAGACTGCTTTGCAATAAAGTGATTAAAAGCCTACGACATGAGCCTAACTAAATCGATATTATTTGGTTAGGTGAATTAGTGAAGCGTTTAGGCAAATCGCCATATAGCGATTGCCGTCAAGAGACTAGGAACTGTAGTTCCAATAACTTTAAGATTACGACGTTTTAGGACATAAATCGATCATATTTATGTCCTAAAACTAGTGAAGCGCCTAGCCAAATCCCTTATAGGATTTGGCGTTAGTTACTTAGATTGCTTTGCAATCAAGTAACTTTGGCGATTTACATCTTCTCTGGTGCTTCTACACCCAGCAGACGAAGTGCTTCTTTGAGGACAACTGCTGTTGCATAGCTGAGGGCTAAACGACTGTCGCGTTCTGGACTTTCATCCAAGATGCGAGTGTGAGCGTAATATTTGTTGAAGGCTTGCGCTAAGCTAATTGCAAATTTAGCAATGATAGAAGGTTCAAAGTTATCCGCCGCACGGTTGATAATACGTGGGAAATCTTGGATGAGTTTAATGATTTCCCAGCTTTCAGTATCATTCAAGCTATAGTTAGCATCTGCTTCAGGTTTGAAATCGGCTTTGCGCAAGATGGATTGGATACGAGCATAGGCGTATTGAACATAAGGACCAGTCTCGCCTTCAAAGGATACCATGGCTTCAAGGTCGAAGTCGTATCCATTTGTACGGTCAGTTTTAAGGTCATAGAATTTAATGGCTCCAACTCCAACAGCATGAGCAACCTGATCTTTATTTTCAAGTTCAGGATTTTTGGCTTCGATTTGCGCTTTGGCACGGCTGATGGCTTCTGCGACAGTAGGCTCTAGTAAGATAACGTTCCCTTTACGAGTAGAGAGTTTCTTGCCTTCTTTTGTTACCAATCCAAAAGGAACATGGACAATATCTTGACTCCAATCGTACCCCATCTCTTGCAAGACAGCCTTAAGTTGTTTAAAGTGAGCAGATTGTTCTTGACCAACGACATAGATAGATTTAGCAAATTGATATTCGTTTTTACGGTAAAGGGCAGCGGCCAAGTCACGTGTGATGTAGAGAGTTGCACCGTCAGATTTCTTGATAAGAGCTGGGTGTTCAATTCCATATTTTTCAAGATTCACAACTTGGGCACCTTCTGACTCAACAAGAAGTCCTTTTTCAGAAAGAATGTCTACAACTGCATCCATCTTGTCATTGTAGAAGGCTTCCCCGTTGTAGCTGTCGAATTCAACCTTCAATTCATTGTAAAGACGGTTAAATTCCACCAAACTTTCATCACGGAACCATTGCCAAAGTGCGAGAGCTTCCTCATCTCCATTTTCAAGTTTACGGAACCATTCGCGTGCTTCTTCATCCAAGCTAGGGTCATTTTCAGCTTCAGCATTGATGCGAACGTAGAGTTTAAGAAGTTCATCAATCGGATGAGCTTTTACAGCTTCTTCGTCGCCCCATTTTTTGTAGGCAACAATCAGCATTCCAAACTGTTTACCCCAGTCTCCTAAATGGTTGACCTTGACCGTTTGATAGCCGATTTTTTGGAAGATATGTGACAAGCTATCTCCGATAACAGTTGAGCGCAGGTGACCAATAGAGAATGGCTTAGCAATATTGGGACTAGACATGTCGATAACAACATTTTCTTGTTTACCAATATTTTGGTCAGCATAGTGTTCTTTTTCAGTGATAACAGCTTGTAATACTTGAGCAGAAATGGCATTTTTATCAAGGAAGAAGTTAACATAAGGTCCAGTAGCGACGACTTTTTCAAAGGCTTGGCTATTGATTTTTTCAGCGATATCTGCTGCAATCATTTGTGGAGCTTTTCTCTCAACTTTTGCTAGAGTAAAGGCAGGGAAGGCGATGTCTCCCATGTCAGAGTTTTTGGGTTGTTCTAGTAAATTTAAAATAGCCTCTTGATCCAGGCTATCAATGACGCTAGCCAATTCGCTAGCAATCAATTGTTTTGTATTCATTATAAACTCCTTTGGACTTTTCTTCTATTTTATCACAATTTTGAGGAATGATAAGAATTTTTTTGAAATATTCAGTTTTTTTGGTATAATGTTCTTATTAAATAGTTGTAAAATGTTATAAATATTCACTCGAGAGGATGTTATGAGAAAAAGAGAACGTCATCAGTTGATCAAGCAGATGATCACTGAGGAAAAATTAGGGACTCAAAAAGAGATCCAGGATCGGTTGGAAGCACGCAATGTTTTTGTGACGCAAACGACCTTGTCGCGTGACCTTCGTGAACTGGGCTTGACCAAGGTTAAGAAAAATGATAAGGTCTACTACGTACTAGCAAATGAGACAGAGAAGATTGACCTGGTTGAGTTCTTGTCCCATCATTTGGAAGGTGTAGCAAGAGCAGAGTTTACCTTAGTTTTGCACACTAAATTGGGTGAAGCCGCAGTTTTAGCCAATGTTGTCGATGCCAACAAGGATGAATGGATTTTAGGAACAGTTGCGGGTGCCAATACTCTCTTGGTAATCTGCCGAGATCAGCATGTTGCTAAACTCATGGAAGATCGTTTGTTAGATTTGATGAAGGATAGATAAGGAGGTTGGGACAAAAGTCCTAGCCTCTCAATTGTCTTTGGATTGTCGAG